>JBIJCX010000070.1:0-27968 GCA_044344465.1 Opitutaceae bacterium | reverse complement strand
CGATCCGGTGACCGCGGATCTTCACCTGCTGATCCCGCCGGCCGATAAACTCGATCGCGCCATCCGCCCGCCACCGCACGCGATCACCCGTCCGGTATAAACGCGCTCCGGACTCGCGCGGCGCATACGGATCCGCCACGAATTTTTCGGCCGTCAAATCCGGCCGCCCCAGATAACCGCGCCCCACCCCGGCGCCGCCTGTAAACAACTCTCCCGGCACGCCGACCGGCAACGGACGCATCGCTTCATCGAGCACGTAGACCGTCGTGTTCGCGATCGGCCGGCCGATCGGCACGGTCGCCTCTTCAAGATCACCGGCCTGGACCGTGTGACCGGTCGTGAACGTCGTGTTCTCCGTCGGTCCGTAGCAGTGGATCAGCCGACAACCCGGCAAACCGTGAAACGCCTTCCGCAGGTGCGGCACCGAGCAGACCTCCCCGCCGGTAAGCAGTTGCCTCAACCCCCGGAGGTCATCGAGCCGCTCCTCGACCAGCGCATTGAACAGCCCCGTCGTGAGGAAAATCGTCGTCACGCCCTCGCGTCCGATTGTCTTGCCCAACTCCTCCAACGACGGGACGCCGGCCGGCATCAACACCAGCCGGCCGCCGTTAAGCAGCGGTGCCCAGATCTCAAACGTCGAGGCATCGAACGCCAAGGGGGCCAGCTGCAGAAAGATCTCCCCGGCGGCCAGCACCGCATAGTCGGTGTTCCGCACGAGCCGCACCACACCCCGCTGGGGAATCGCCACGCCTTTCGGCCGTCCGGTCGATCCGGAGGTGAAACTCACATAGGCGAGATGATCGAGCGACCCGCGCACCTGTGGGTCCGTCGCCGATTGGGCGGCCAGCTTTGCGGCATCGCGATCGAGGCAAATCACCCTGCCCCGGCCAAAGTCAGGCAGATGCCTGGCGAGTCGTTCCGTGGTCACGACGACGCGCGTGCCGGTATCCTCGATCATCAGCTGGAGGCGCGCCAGCGGATACTCCGGGTCGAGCGCCACGTAGGCGCCGCCAGCCTTCACGATCCCCAGCAGCGCCACGATCAGCTCCAGCGAGCGCTCAAGGCAGACGCCCACGCAGACCTCCGAATCCACGCCGGCCACCCGCAGCCACTGGGCCAGTTGATTCGCGCGCGCGTCCAATTGCGCATAGGTCATCTCGGCCTCGCCGTATCGCACCGCCACTGCCCGCGGATTTTGCGCCGTCTGCTCCGCGAACAACTCGGCGATGCCCCGCTGCGGGTAATCGCGCGCCGTCGCGTTCCACTGGCGGAGAACCATTTCATCGGCCGCGGCGCTTTGCAGTCGGAGCGCAGACACCGCCGTCGCCGGCGCGGTCACCGCCTCCCGGAGCAGGTGACAAAACTGTTCCGTCCATCGCCGGATGGTCGCGGGTTCGAAAAGCGCGGTGCGATACTCCAGCGCGCCGCCGATGCCGGCCGGCCCCTCCTCGAGCGCGAGCAGCAGGTCAAATTTCGCCGTCGTCGTTTCCAGCGGGAGTGACGCCAGGGCGAGACCGGGCATCCGCAGCGGGTCGCGCGACTCCGGCAGCACCGAGAACATCACCTGAAAAAGCGGATTCTGACCCGGCTCGCGCTCGACTTGCAGGTCCACGACCAGTTGCTCGAACGGCAGATCCTGATGGGCATAGGCCTCGAGGGCGGTCCGACGCACCTGGCGCAAGAGCGTTTTGAAATCCGGTCGCGCGGAGAAATCCGCGCGGAGCACCAGCGTGTTGACGAAAAACCCGATCAACGGTTCGAGTTCGCTTCGCGTGCGATTGGCCACCGGCACGCCCACCCCGAGGTCGTCCTGGGCCGTCTGCCGATGCAGCAGGGTTTGAAACGCCGCGAGCAGAACCATGAACACGGTTGCGTCCTCTTCGCGCGCCAGCCGGCGCACTCCGGCGGCCACATCCGCTGGCAACATGAAGGTGACCGCCGCCCCGGCAAAGTCATCCCGCGCCGGCCGCGGTCGATCCGTGGGCAGCGCGAGCACCGGCAAATCGGCGAGCTGCCCCCGCCAATATTCCAGCTGGCCCGAGCGTCCGCCGCCGTCCAGCCATGCCCGCTGCCAGGCGGCAAAATCCGCATACTGCACCGGCAGTTCCGGCCACTCCGGTCGACGTCCCTCCAACCGGGCCGCGTAGGCGGTGCCCAACTCGCGCACCAGCACTTCCATCGACCACCCGTCGGAAATGATGTGATGCATCACCAGCACCGCGTGATGTTCCGCTGGACCCAGGCGCGCGACCCCCATCCGCAGGAGCGGCGGCTGGGCCAGATCGAAGGGCCGGCCCGCCTCCGCCGCCAGCCAGCGGCTCACTTCGGCCACGCGCTCCGCCCGCGGGAACCCCGCGAAATCGTTCACCACGATCGGCACCATGACGTCCACGACAAGCCGCGGCACCGCGCGTCCGTCCTCGGCCCCGAATGACGTCCGCAGCACCTCGTGCCGCGCGACGAGGTCGTTCACGGCCGCGGCCAGCAAATCCAGGTCAAGCGGGCCGTCGAGTTTCACCGCCGCAGCGATGTTGTAAGCGGGGCTCGCGGGATCGAGCGTCTGCAAAAACCACATCCGTTGCTGGGCGTAAGACATCGTCAACGGCTCGCCCGGCGATCGGGCCGCCAGGCGCGGCGCGCGGTCCGCGGCCTCTTCCGCCAGGAGCAGCTCCATCAACTCCCGATCGTCGGCCGCGCCGGTGGGCGACGAATGGTCAGCCATGGATCGGCCCTCCCGCCGCCCGTTTCCGGGCCAGCAGCGCCTGCTTCTCCGCGGGCGAAAGCACCGCGAGCCGGGCCGCCGCGCGGGCCACTTGCTCGACCTGCGTCCGGGACGCCGGGTCGGCGCGCAGAAGACCAGCCAGACCGGCCACCGAGGCCTGGCTGAAAAAGTCGGCGACCGAAAGCGTCACCTTGAAGCGATCGCGCACGCGCGAGATCACCTGCATTGCCAGCAGCGAATTGCCTCCGAGGTGAAAGAAACGATCGTGCGCGCCCACCCGCTCCACTCGCAGCACCGTGCGGAAAATTTCCGCCACCGCCTGCTCAACCTCGTCGCGCGGCGCCACGTGATCCGCGTCCTGGGATTCCAACGACGGCGCCGGGAGGGCGCGCCGGTTGATCTTGCCGGCGACCGAAAGCGGGAATTCCGCCAGGACCACAAAGACCGCGGGCACCATGTAATCCGGGAGCTCCGTCCGCAGCGCGGCCGCCAGCGCTTCGGCGGTCGGCGCCCGGGCGGCGTCAGCCCCCACCACATAGCCGACGAGCATCGCCTGCCCTGGCCGGTCCTCGCGCCGCAGCACGACCGCCTCGCGCACGCCCGGCACGCGCCGCAGCGCGGCCTCCACCTCGCCCAGCTCAATCCGATAACCGCGCAGCTTCACCTGGGTGTCCGCCCGGCCCAGAAACTCCAGCACTCCGTCCTCGCGCCAGCGGGCCAGGTCGCCGGTGCGATACATCCGGCCGCCCGGTCCGCCCGCCAGGGGATCGGGCACAAAACACCCGGCCGTCAAATCCGGCCGGCCCCAGTAGCCGCGCGCGAGTCCCGCCCCCGCCACGCACAGCTCGCCCGCCACCCCGACCGGCACGGGTTGGCAGTATTCATCGACGACATACGCCCGCGTGTTTGCCAGCGGCCGGCCAATCGGCACGCCGAACGGGGTCGGCTCGTCGCCGGCCACAACATGCACGGCGCTGCAGACCGACGCCTCCGTTGGACCGTAGCCGTTCACGAACGTGAGCGACCGCGCATAATGCCGCGCGTCGTCCGGCATTGCGGCTTCGCCCGCGGTCATCAACAGCCGCAGCGGCAGCTCCGCCCGCTCGAGGCTGCGCAGGAAGGAGGGCGGCACCGTGACCACCGTGACCGCCTGGGTGCGCAGCAACGCCACGAAGGCTTGCGGGTCGAGGAGACTTTCCGGCCGCGCCAGCACGAGGGTCGCTCCGCCCAGCAGGGTGCAGAACAGCTCGATACAGGAGGCGTCGAACGACGGACTGGCAAACTGGAGCACGCGATCGTGCGCGGATATCTGCAGCTGGAGGATCTGATCCGCCACCGTGTTCACGATTCCGCGATGCTCCACAAGCACGCCCTTGGGCGTGCCCGTCGAACCCGAAGTGTAGATGAGATAGGCCCCCTGCTCCGGAACCGGACCGGCTTCAAGGGTCGTGGTCGGCGCCACGTCGGAAGCCGTTTCCTCGGGGACCAGCACTGGCACCCCCGCCGGCGCGCGCGCCGCGTTCGTCCGCGACCCCACGACGAGCACGGCCCCGGCGTCACGGATGATCCACGTGATCCGCGCCTCCGGCAGCACCGGATCGACCGGCAGATAAATCCCGCCCGCCTTCATCACCGCCAGCGCGGCGAGCACCATCGCCGGATCCCGTTCGGCCAGCACTGCCACGACCGCCTCGCGGCCGACCCCGCGCGCCCGCAGCGCATGTGCCAGCCGATCCGACCGCGCCTCCAGTTCGCCATACGTCCAGACCTCCGTTCCCGCGCGCAGCGCAACGTGCCCCGGACGCAACGCCGCCACGCGCGAAAACCAGCCCGGCACGGTGTCGCGCACCGGCACTCCCGCCACCGGGTTGAACTCCACCAGGAGCCGCCGGCGTTCTTCCGGCGCCAGGAGGTCATGTTCGCCCAGCGCCCGGGCGGGATCCGCCACCACCGCGGCCGCGAGCCGGCGCAGGTGCTTCACCAGCCGCCCCATCTTCGCCGCGCCGAACAGCGCCGCGCAGTAGGTCAAACCGCAGCTGAGCCCGCCCGGACCCTCCCGAAAATCGAAGCTGAGGTCGCACTTCGCCGGCGCCTGACCGTGATCGTAATCTGTCATCCGCAGGTCCGCGAACGCGGTATCCGGCCCGTCGGCGGCGAGCAATTGCACCGACACATCGTAGAGCGGATTGCGGCTGAGGTCGCGCTCGAGCCGCAGGTCGTCGACCAACCGGTCGAACGGATACGACTGGTGCGCGTAGGCCTCGAGGCAGGTCGCGCGCACGCGGGCGAGGAGAACGGCAAAACTCTCCCGGCGCGTCACGCGGTCACGCAGGGCAAGCGTGTTGACGAAGAAGCCCACCGCTTCCTCCCACTCCACGCGTTCGCGGCCGGCGACCGGGCTCCCGATGACAATCTCCTCCTGGCCGGTGTAGCGATGCAGCAGCGCCTTCACGAGGGCGAGCAACGTCATGAACGGCGTCGCCCCGGCCGCGCGGCCCATTTGCACCAGCGCCACCCCGAGCGCCGGCTCGAACGTGAAAACCACCGTGCGACCTTCGGCGGTCATCATCGCCGGTCGCGGGGCATCCAACGGCAGCGCGAGCGCCTGCAAACCGCCGCCCAGTTTCTGCCGCCAGTACGCGCGTTGCTCGGCACCGATGGGGCCGGCGAGCTCGGTTGCCTGCCAGCGGGCAAATTCGCGGTACGTCGCCGGCAATGCCGGCAGTGGACTCGGCCGGCCATCGCGATGGGCCGCGTAAAGCGCCGCGAATTCCCGGAGGAGCACGCGCTGCGAAAGCGCATCGGTCACGATGTGGTGCATCACGCACACCAACACGTGGGACTGCGGACCGAGCCGGATCAGCGTCGCCCGCACGAGCGGTCCGGTGCGCAGGTCAAAAGGCCGCACGGCCTCGGCTGCGGCCAGCGCGTGCGCCGCAGCTTCCGGATCCGCCGTTGCGCTCACGTCATGCTCGGTCAGCCCCGTGGCCGCCGGCGGGCCCACCCGCGCGAACACGTCGTCGCCTTGCTCCTCAAAAACCGTCCGGAGCGTCTCGTGCCGGTCGACCAGCGCCGCCAGCGCCGCCCGCAGTGCCACCGGCGCCAACGGGCCCTCGAGCCGCAGCGCCTCGGCCATGTTATACGCCGCGGTCCCCGGACGCATCTGCTCGATTATCCACAGCCGGCGCTGAGCCGCCGAAAGCGGGACCGGCCCGGCCCCCGCGGCCGCCGGCGGAAGGTCCGGCGCCCGTCGCGCCGCCGCCCGCAACACGGTCGCCAGCGCCGCCACCGTCGGCTGCTGAAAAACGTCGACAATCGAGATCTCCACTCCGAGTTCACGCCGGACCCGGGCCACGAGCTGGGTCGCCGTGAGGCTGTGGCCGCCCAGGTCGAAAAACGAATCCAACACCCCGACCCGCGGCCCGCCGAGCACGGTGGTCCAGATCGCTGCGAGCGCTGATTCCAACTCGTCGCGTGGCGCCACGTAACCCACTGCCTTTGGTGCGCCGGCGTCCGGCGCCGGCAGGGCGCGGCGATCCACTTTGCCGTTCGCGGTGAGAGGCATCGCCTCCAGCAGCACCCAGGCCGAAGGCACCATGTAGGCCGGCAGCCTCGTCGCCACGTGCGTCGTCAATGCGGGCCCGAGCCGCGCGGCCAGACGGGCCCGGAGCGGATTCGTCGCGTAGTCGCCCCACGGCCGCGGATTCAGTGGTTCATCCACCAGTGGCATCGACGGTCGGCCCGACCCGCGCGAAAACACCGCATCAAACTGGCCCTCGTCCGCGCCCGGCGACCAGGTCAGCGTGAGTGTCCAACCCGACGCAGCGGCCAGCGCACTCAGCGCGCCCGGCGTCACCTCACCGCCCGAACTCACGCTCCGGCGCAGATCGCCGACCGTGCCGGCTGCGTCCGCCCGATCGAGCCAGGCGAGCAATCGCGATTCGAGGTGCAACCGCGAATTGACCAACTCCCTCCAGCCCACCACCTCGCCGCGGGCGCCGCGCAGCCGCTCCCGGATCTCATCCAGGGTGACCGCCTCGCCGATTGGCTGCCATTCCACTTCCGGGTGGGAAACTGCGGATTCGCCCACGCGCAGGGTCACATCGTAGCGGAACCGGCTGAGCTCGTTTTCCGCGGTCGCCAGCTTCAGCGCAATCTCCACGCTGCCGATCCCGGGAAACCGTCCGCGGCAGGCGATGAAAAATGCCGGATCGAGCACGAGTTCCTCCTCGCGGGCCATGGCGGTCTGCACGCGCGCGCGCAGTTCGGCGCGCGTCAGCGCATCGGCGGCCCGGGCGAACTGCACCGAGGCATGCTGGTGCCGCAGCAGCGGCAGGCTCCGGACGTCACCGATGAAGAGCGCGCCGCCGGGGGCGAGTGCGGTCAGTGCGCCCGCGATCACGCGGCGCAGGTGGTCCGGATGCGGAAAATACTGCACCACCGAGTTCAGGATCACCGTGTCGAACGCGCCCGTGGGCAGGTCCGCCAGGTCCGCCGCCTCACGCTCAAGCAACCGCACGTGACTCCACCCGCGCGCGGCGGCCTGCCGGCGCAGACGTTCGAGGGCGACGCGCGAGAAATCGACCGCCCAGTATTGCTCCGTCTCGGCGGCGAGGCGCAGCAGCAGCAAGCCCGTGCCGCAACCAAGCTCGAGCACCCGGCGGGGACGCAGCGCGCGCAGACGCTGCACCGTGTCATCGAGCCATTCGCGCATCTCGATCGCCGGGATCGGTGCGCCGGTGTAGCTGCTGTTCCAGCCGGCAAAGTCGTGGGTCCCGTCGCTCCCGTCGTCACCGGGATCACGATACGTCTCGTCCCAGCTCGACTGCCACTGGCCGGTCAGCTCCCGCGTCCACGCCGGTTGCTCCGCGGCGGCCGCCCCCCCGTCGCGCCGGACGACATACCCGACCAGGCGTTCGTCCCCGGCCCGATCCCGCCGCAGCGCCACGACCGCCGCCGCCACCGCCGGATGCTCCGCGACCGCCGCTTCGATTTCGCCCAGTTCAATCCGATAGCCCCGCAACTTCACCTGCTGATCCCGCCGGCCGAGGTATTCGAGCGTGCCGTCGCCCCGCCAGCGCGCCTGGTCGCCCGTGCGGTAGAGCCGCGCCCCCGGGATCGCCGAAAACGGGTCCGGTACAAATCGCTCCGCCGTGAGCCCGGCGCGCCCCCAGTAGCCCCGCGCCACGCCTTCGCCCCCGACGTGGAGTTCGCCGGGCACGCCCACCGGCACCGGTTGCAGCCGGGCATCGAGCACGTGACATTGGGTGTTCGCAATCGGCCGTCCGATGGTGACTGCCGCCGCCGTGGTGTCGGCCGGTCGCACCCGGTGCACCGTCGACCAAATCGTCGTTTCCGTCGGTCCGTAGAGATTCCAGACCTCGGCACTGCGCCGCAGCAACTCGGCGGCAAGGTCACCCGGAAGAACTTCGCCGCCACAGAAAACCCGCAGGCCCGGGCTCCGCGTCCAGCCCGCCGCGAGGAGCATCCGCCAGGTCACCGGCGTCGCCTGCAGGATCGACGCCCCGGAGGCGTGCAACACCGCGAGCAAGGCCGCGCCGTCGGCCGCCGTCGCCCGATCCACCAGCACCACCCGCGCGCCGGTCACGAGCGGCAGCCACAACTCGAGCGCGGCGATGTCGAAGGAAACCGTCGTCACCGCCAGCAGCGTGTCCGCGGCGCTGATACCCGGTTCGCGCTGCAGGCTGCGCAGGAAATTCGCCAGCCCGCCGTGCAGCACCTGCACGCCTTTCGGCCGTCCGGTCGAGCCCGAGGTGTAGATGACATACGCGGTCTGCCCGGGGCCCGGAGCGGCCCGGCGCCGGTTCGTTGCCGGCTCCGTCGCGGGCTTTTCCCCTTCTCCCGGCGCCACCACCGTCACGCCCGGCCGCGCGAGTTCGTGGCCCGCGGCATCGGCGACCAGCAGCGCCGCCCCCGAGTCCTCAAGCATGAACGCCAGCCGCTCCCGCGGATACGAGGGATCGAGCGGAACGTACGCCGCCCCCGTCGCCATCACCGCCAGCAGCGTTACGACCAACTCAGGGGTGCGTTCGAGGCAGACGGCGACCAACCGGCCCGGACCGGCCCCGAGTGTGCTCAGCCGCTCCGCGCGCGCCGCCGCCCGGGCCGCGAGTTCACCGTAGCTCACGACCACGCCGCCGCAGTGCAGGGCCGGTGCCTCCGGTCTTCGCCGGGCCTGGGCCGCGAACAAGTCCACGACCGTTTCCGTCGGATCCCGCGGCGTCGCGGTACGATTGAACGCCTCGATCACGAGCGCGCGCTCGCCCGCCGGCAGCAGGGTGAGCGCCCCCACCGCCACGGCCGGATCGAGCGCCACCGCGTCCATGAGCGCGCCCAACTGCGCCGCCACGCGCGCGATCCGCCCGGCGTCAAACAGGTCGCAGTTGTATTCCAATCCCACGTGCAACTCACCCCCGATTTCCTGGAAATCGAATGCCAGATCGAACTTGCTGATCCCCGCCTCGACCTCGAAGGGCCGCACCGTCAACCGGTCGAGCGCGAGATCGGTCATGCCCGTGTTCTGGAGAATCACGAACACGTCGGCCAGCGGCGAGCGGCTGACATCCCGCGGGAGGTTCAGTTCGTTGATGAGTACGTCGAACGAATAGGCCTGGTGCGCGTAGGCTTCGAGCGCCGTGAGGCGGACGGCGCGCAGGACCTCGGAAAACGAGGCGGTCAGTGCAACCCGGTCGCGCAGCACCAGCGTGTTCAGATAAAAGCCGATCTGCCCCTGGAGATCGGTGTGCTCGCGCCCCGCAATCGGGCTGGCCACGACGATGTCCTCCTGCCCCGTCGTCCGCCGCAGCCAGGTTTTCACCAGCGCGACCAGCACCATGAAGAGACTCGCCTGCTCCCGGCGACCCAGCGCATGCAACGCCTCCAGCCGCGGGCGATCGATCCGGAAGGCATGAATCCGACCGCGAAACGTCTGCACGGCCGGGCGGGGCCGATCCGTCGGCAGCTCGAGCGCGGGGGGAACATCCGCCAGTTTTTCCCGCCAGTAACGGGCATGCATCCCCATCTCCGTCGCGGCACTCCGCTGCAACTGCCAGACCGCATAGTCGCGATACTGCAACGCCAGCGGCTTGAAAGCTGGCGCGGATCCGCGGCAACGGGCGTGGTAGGCGTGACCGAACTCGCGCACCAAAACGCCGAGGCTCGTGCCGTCCGCGACGATGTGGTGCAGGGTCAGCGCCAGCACGTGCCGCTCCCCACCTAGCCGCAACAGCGTGGCGCGCACCAATGGCCCCCGCGCCAGATCAACCGGCCGCGCGCACTCGGACCGACACCATGCCCTGGCCCGCTCCACCGGATCGCCCCCGGCCGTCAGATCTTCCACCGGCACCGGTACCGGCGCGGGCGGGAGTACCCGCTGCCGCGGCTCACCGTCGGCGTTGACGTCGAAGACCGTGCGCAACGATTCGTGGCGATCGACCACGTCGGTCAGCGCCGCGGCCAGCGCCCCCGGTTCGAGCGGACCGGTCAACTCGAGCGCAAGCGGAATGTTATACGCCACGGCGCCCTCCCCCATCTGCGCGAGCACCCAGAGCCGTCGTTGCGCCGGCGAGAGCGGATAGTCCGCGGCCTCAGGCACCCGCGGAATATCGGCGGTCAAAGGGGCGGCGCGGTTCGCCAATTCCGCCAGCAGTTCCGCCTTCCGCTCGTGCAACACCGTCCGGAGTTCGGGCGTCAGCGCCCCCTTGGGCGCCCGAAAACGCAGCGCGCCATCTTCCGCCCAGAGCCGCACGTCGCGCGCCGCGAGCACTGCCAGGAGATCCTCCAACGGTTGGCTCATATCTCGCCTTCCTCCTCGTCCGCCGTCCGGGCCGTGGTGGGTGCGAGGGTCACCCGGCTGGAACCTCCCCGCGCCGACCGCACGCGATCGGCCAGGCCGGCGACCGTCGGTGCATCGAACAGCGCGCTCAACGGCAGCTTCACCCGGAGCGCCGTTTGCAGCCGTGCCATCACTTGCGCCGCCAGCAGCGAATCGCCCCGCAAGTCGAAGAAATTGTCCTGCGTTCCCACGCCCTCGATCCCGAGCAACTCCGCCCAAATCCCGGCGATCACCTGCTCCTCCTCACCCGTTGGCGCCGTGTAGGCGGTCGCCAGCTCCGGCCGCCGGTGCCCGCCGGCCACCGTCGCAGAGGCCGGAAACGACTCCGCCGCACGGACCGGAGCCGGGCCGATGTCGCCCAGGTTCGCCGCGAGCGTCCGACCTTCGGCCGGGGGTCGGAACGCGCCACTCGCCCGCAGGAGATCGGCCGGTTCCTCCAGCGTGAGCACGACCTTTCCAATGTGCTTCGCCCGCGCCATGAACGCGAAGGCCTCGCGCACCGCGGTCATCGCAAACGCGGTGTGCGGCAGCGGACAATATTCACCCGAGTTGAATCGCCGCGCCACCTCGCGCCACAACGCCGTGAATCCCGGCAGGTCCGGGCCAACGTCGATCACGATGAACGAAATGATCCGGGCGAACGGCCGCAGGTCCATCCTCCCCCCTCCGAGGAGATCGCGCTTGCCCAGTTCCAGAAACCGCCCGTGCGGCGCCACGAGTTCCAGGCTCCGGCGCATGAATTCGCCGCTGAGCGAATTCAACACCACGTCGACGCCCCGCCCGCGCGTGAGCGTCATCACCTCGTCGGCAAACGCCAGCGACCGCGAGTCCATCACGTGCGTCACGCCCAGCGCGCGCAGGGCCGCACGTTTTTCCGGCGAGCCCGCGGTCGCAAAGATTTCCGCCCCGATCGACTGGGCGATTTGCACCGCCGCCATGCCCACCCCGCCCGCGGCGGCGTGGATGAGCACGCGTTCGCCGGCCGCCAGACGACCCTGCGTTACGAGCGCGAAATGCGCCGTCGCAAACGCCGCTGGCAGCGTCGCCGCCTCGGCGGCCGTCAATTCCCCCGGACGCCTCGCGACGGCAACCGCCACGGTGGTAACATAGGCGGCGAAACTCCGGTTCGTATACGCGACCACCGCGTCGCCGGGTGCAAATTCGCCGACACCGGCGCCCACGCGCACCACGCGGCCCGCACACTCGAGGCCGAACGATTCCTCCAACTCCGGCGCCGCCGGCAGCAGGCCGAGCGCATAAAGCACCTCGATAAAATTCAGACCCGCCGCCTCAACCTGGATTTCCACCTCGCCCGGACCCGGCGCCCGGCGTGAAGCCGGCACGAAACCCATGGCGTCAAGCGCACCGTGGCTGAGCGCCAGACGGGCATTGTCCGCCAGTGCGGCCGGAGTTTGCGGCCCGCCGCGCCGCAGGCGGTAACCCTCGATCTCCACGAGCACCGCGCCCGCGTCGTCGGTCAACGTCGCGTCCAGCTCCAGCGTCGTGGCGCTCCGAGCCACCACCCGCACGTGACTTCGGAACCGCGCTGGCAGTGCCCGATGCACGGCGAGCCGGCGATAGGCGAATGGCAGGCTGTCGGTCAAGGAATGCCGCAATGTGATGAAACCGGTGGCCAGATCGAGCAACGCCGGATGCAACGCATACGTGGGCAGATCGGCGGCGAACTCGTCCGGCAACTCCAACCCCGCGAAGCCCTCGTCGCCGGCAAAGGCAATTTCGCGGAGACTGTGCCAGCGCGGACCGAAGCGCACGGCGTCAGGGGACAAATCCGCCGGTTCCCACCGGACCGCCCGCGGAACAAAGGGGGCGGGTATCGGAGCGGTCATTACGGCCACCTCGCCCCGGGCGTGTTCCAGCCACCGTTCACCGGCAATCCGGCTCACGATGTGAAACGCCGGTCCGCGCAGGATCACGCGCACTTCCTTCACTTCATCTCCGGCAAAGATCAGCGGACGCAGAAAATACACCTCCCGCAACTCAACGGTCGTCGCCCCGGTGCAGTCGGCAAAGGCCGCGCGCGCCAGCTCGAGGTAAGCCGTCCCGGGCAGGATCGCCTGCCCTTCAATGCGGTGCTCGTCGACCACCCAATGCCGGCTCGGTTGCAGGCGCGCGACGTACGCCACCCCGCCCGGCTCTTCCACCCGCCGGGTGAACAACGGATATTCCGGCGGCGCGGCCAGTTGCAACGGTCGCGGCGACACCAGTACATGCGGCACGGCTTCCCCGGTCAGAATCCGGCGCAGCACCTGCACCCCCGCATCGCGCCAGCCTGCGCGCTCGATCTCGTCGCGCGCCGCCTGTTTGACGGCATCCGGCACGTCCGGGTGCTCCATCATCCCCAATTCCTGCCAAACGCCCCAGCCGATCGCCGTCGTCGGCGTGCCCGTGCGCCGCGTGTGTTCGACCGCAAACGCGTCGAGGAACGCGTTCGCCGCGCAGTAGTCGACCTGGCCGGCAACCGGCTTGAGCGCGGCGAGCGAGGAACAGAGGAGGAGAAAATCGAGTCGCTGGCCCGCAAAGATCTCTTCCAGCACCCGCACGCCCGTCACCTTGGGCGCCAACGTCGCCTCGACCGCCGCGCGCGGCCGATCCCAGATCAAGCCCTGCCCATACACGCCCGCGGTGTGAATCACCCCGTGGATCGCACCGAAGCGTGCGCGCGCCTGCTGCATCGCGGCCGCCATCGATGCGGCATTCGCCACGTCCGCCGCGATGAAAAGAACTTCCGCGCCGAGCGCCTCGATTTCATCGAGCGCGCGTTGCCCGGCCGGCGTCGGGCTCGTGCGTCCGACGAGCACGAGCCGCGCCCGGACCGTGCGTGCCAGCTCCCGGGCAAAGGCCAGCCCCATCGAGCCCAGTCCACCCGTGATCAGATAAACTCCCCGTTCCCGCAGCCGGGTCGCAGCCTGCACCGCCGGTCGCGGCCGCGCCTCGATCGTCGGCACCCAGCGCTCTCCGCCGCGGCAGGCCACCAGCACGTCCCGCGCCCCACCCATCACCTCGGCTGCCAGGTGTTCGATCAACCTGTCGTCCGCGAGCGAGACATCGATGCAACGGCAAGCGATGTCAGGCCACTCCAGCGGAATCACCCGGAGCGGCCCGATCAGGAGCGCCTTGCCGGGATGCAACGGATTGCCGTCCGGCACGGGCACCAAGCCGTTCGCCACGATGCTCAAGCGCAGGCCGCCCGCGGTGCCGCCCAGCGAACGCACCACCTGCAGCAGGCTGAAGAAACTCGCCTCCATCGCGTCGGGACGGTCGCCGACCGACACGTTCCAGAGGTGAACGACGTGCTCCGGCGGCTGCGCCAACGCGCCGAACAGCGCGCGGTAATCCTCCGCCCGCGCCGGGTTCACCACGAAGCGGTCACGACCGGTCGCCGCAAACGCCGGGCCGATGCCCGCCCGCACCACCGCATGCCCCGCCGCCGTGAGCTCCGCCGCAAGCCGGCCGCCCACGCCGTCGTCGTCCTCCAAGATGAGCACGCGCTCCCGGCTCCGCGCCGTACCGACCACCGGCCGCGACCCCAACCGCCAGCCCGGGACAAAAAACCAGTTGGCCACATCGAGTGCCGGTGCGGTCGCAGCGCCGCCGGCTCCGATCGCGACCGCCGGTTTCGGATCGCCCTGGGTTTGCGCCAGCAAGAGCGCGTAGTCCGTCACCGCCCGCGTCGCGTCCGACGGCGGGAAAACAGCCACGGCGTCGAACGGAAGCCCGCGCAGCACGCGCTCCCAGTCATTCGCCGGCAGCAGCGGGGTGTGCCGGCGCAGGTCCGTGTCTTCGAAATACCACCAGCCTTCCGCCAGACCCCAAACGAGATCGATCCAGCGTTCGGCGCGCACCTTCTCGATGAGCCCGAGCAGTCCGCCCGGCGCGAGCAGCGTGCGGAGATGGCCGAGCGTCTCCACCAGTCGCGGCGTGGCGTGCACGACGTCGAGACCGAGGATGAGGTCGAAACTTTCGCGTGCGAAACCCTGCGGCGCCGGATCGCGCGAAATATCGAGCACGGCGAACGACATGAAATCCAGTCCGGCGGCGGCGGCTGTGCTCTCCGCCTTCAGCACGAATGTACGACCGAGATCGGTCGCGACATAGGTGACGTTTCTCCCCTTGAGTCCCGGCGCGATCTGCCCGGCCAGCAAACCATCGCCCACGCCGACCTCAAGGATGCGCAGCGGGCGTCCGTGCGTCCGCGCGAGCTGCCGCTCGATGACCTCCTTCAGCAACGCCACATAGGCCGCCTTGTTCGTGTGCGGCGCGGTTTCCCGGGCCGTCGCCTCCAGCAAATCCGATCGCCCCTCCGGATAGAGCACGGTGATCGCCGGGACCTTGCCGCTGAGCGCCTCGGGATAGTGGGCCGTGCAATGCACCAGCAACTTCAGGATGCCTCGAAATTCGGGAAACTTCGCCGCCAACGTTGCCTCACCCACGCCCACCGCCGGCACCTCGGCCGGCGTCCGCAGCCAAATCACCTCGTCGCCTTCGAGCCGCACGTAGCGCTCCGCCGCGAGCACGAACAGAAAATGGTCGAACGCTTTCCAGAACGGCCGCTGCACGCCGAGGCGCTCGCGCAGGTCGGTGCGCCGTTGCCGCGCTCCGAGCCCGACCGCGCCGCGCGCCACATAATGAAACAACGGCACCGCGCACCACGCCTCAAGCTCGCGCACGAACGGCGCGTAGGTTGCCGCCTCCGTTAAGTCCGCGTTCGCCAGGAGGCGCTGCTCCGCCGCGGCCAGGGCCGGCACCTCGGTCGCGAGGGTGAAGGCAGGCTGGCGATCGGGCGCCGGGATCGCAGCGACGATGGCGTGGTTTATGCGTGGCGCCTCGATCCAGTAACGCTGCCGTTCGAAGGGATAGGTCGGCAGCGCCAGCCGGCGGCGCTTTTGCCCGGCGTAGAACGCGGCCCAATCGATCCCCCCGCCCGCCCGCCACAACTGGCCGGCCGCCGTGAGCAGATGCGAAAGATCGTCCGTGTTCTCGCCGACGGTTCGCGCCGAGGTCAGGAACACCGCGGTATCCGACTTCTCGATTCCACGTCGCGTCATCGCGGCAAGCGCGCGGCCCGGGCCCACCTCCAGGAAAACCCGCCCGGGCTGGCGGGCCAGCAACGCCACGCCCGCGGCGAAGCGCACGGTTTGCCGGGCGTGCCGGACCCAGTAATCCGGATCGACCGCCTCCGCCGCGGTCAGCCACTGCCCCGTGACGTTCGACACCACCGGCAACTGCGGAGCATGCAGCCGGACGGCGCGCACCTTGGCGGCAAAGGCGGCGAGCATCGGCTCCATCATCGCCGAGTGAAACGCATGCGACGTCTCGAGCCGTTTCGCCGCCACCCCGCGCCGCCCCAGCGCGTCCTCGATCTGCGCGATCGCCGCCAGAGGACCAGAGAGCACACAGGCGTCCGGGGCGTTCACCGCCGCGAGCGCCAAGCCGTTTTCCGTCGCAACGGCCATGGCTTCACGCTCGGCCAACGCCACGGCGAGCATGACCCCGGCCGGCATCGCTTCCATCAGGGCGCCGCGCGCCGCCACCAGCGCGAGGGCGTCCTCGAGCGAAAACACGCCGGCCAGGCAGGCGGCGACGTATTCGCCCAGACTGTGACCGATCAGCGCCACCGGCTTCACGCCGCAGCTGAGCCACAGTTTCGCCAGAGCGTACTCCACCACGAACAGCGCCGGTTGGGTGAACGCAGTCTGTTTCAATCGTGCCGCCGCCGCGAGCGCACGCGGATCGAGCACCGTGCGCACGTCAAAGCCCAGCGGGCCGCGCAGCAGCTCGGCGCAGCGATCCACCTCCGCCCGGACGATCGGCTCGCTCGCCAACAGTCCGGCGAGCATCCCGGGGTATTGCGACCCCTGCCCGGAAAACATGAACACCACCTCGCGCCCCGCCGCCGGCGCGATCACGGCCCGGGGCAACGCGCGTAACGCCGCGATCGCCTCGGCGGCATCGCGCGCCACCACCGCGCACCGGTGCGCAAATCCCTTTCGGCCGACCGCCAGCGTGTGTGCGACGTCCGCGAGATTCAGTCCGGGTCTCGCGGCCAGGGTTT
This sequence comes from Opitutaceae bacterium, assembly GCA_044344465.1. GTDB lineage: Bacteria > Verrucomicrobiota > Verrucomicrobiia > Opitutales > Opitutaceae > ER46. Next base: position 11,318 of record JBIJCX010000070.1, on the reverse strand, counting down.
GCGCAAGATCGTCCGCGCGGCGCGCCAGCGCGCTCCGGCTCCGGGCGGAGAGAACGAGCAGCTGCACCGGGCGCCCCGCCTCCCCGGGCGGCGGCTCCGGCGCTTCTTCGAGCACCACGTGCGCATTGGTGCCGCCGATCCCGAACGAACTCACGCCCGCCCGCCGCGGCACCACACCGCGCGGCCATGATCGCAGCCGGTCGTTGACGAAAAACGGACTGCGCGCGAAATCGATCTTCGGATTTGGCGCCGTGAAATGGAGACTCGGCGGAATCTCGCCGTGCTGCAGCGCCAGCACCGTTTTCACGAGCCCGGCCACGCCCGCCGCTTCGTCGAGATGGCCCACGTTGGTCTTGACCGAGCCGACGGCGCAAAACTGCGTCCGCCTGGTGCCGCCGGCGAAAGCCTGCGTGAGCGCGGCGATCTCGATCGGATCCCCGAGCTCCGTGCCCGTCCCATGCGCTTCGACATAGCCGATCGTGTCCGACTCGACCCCGGCCACGGCCTGCGCCTCGGCGATGACCTGCGCCTGGCCCTCGACGCCGGGCGCGGTGAAGCCGACCTTCGCCGCGCCGTCGTTGTTCACCGCCGACCCGCGAATCACCGCGTAAATCGTGTCGCCGTCGACCAGGGCCTCCGCGAGCCGCTTGAGCACGACCACGCCCACCCCGCTGCCGCCAACCGTGCCGGCCGCCTGCGCGTCAAACGCGCGGCAATGCCCGTCCGGCGAACCGATGCCTCCCGCCGTGTGCAGGTAGCCCTGCGCCTGCGGCACCTGCACCGACACCCCGCCGGCGAGCGCCAGCTCGCAGTGAAAATCGAGCAGGCTCTGCACCGCGAAGTGCGTCGCGACGAGCGAGGTCGAGCACGCGGTGTTCACGGCGACGCTCGGGCCGCGCAAATCGAGCTTGTACGAAACGCGCGTGGGGGCGAAGTCCTTGTTGTTGCCCAGCAGCACCGCCATTTCGCCCGCCGATGCCATGAACGGGCGGTTCGGCGCGAGATTGCGCAGCAGATACGTGCTCAGACCCGCACCGGCAAACACGCCCACCCGGCCCCGCACTTTCGCGGGATCGTAGCCCGCGTGTTCGAACGCGGTCCACGCCGTCTCGAGGAAAACGCGGTGCTGCGGGTCCATCGCCTCGGCCTCGCGCGGGGTCACGCCGAAAAACTCCGCGTCGAAGTTCTCCACGTCCGGCAGCACGCCGTTGGCCCTCACGTAGCGCTCGTCATCCACGATCGCCGCATCCACGCCGGCCGCCCGCAACTCGGCCGCCGTGAAAAACGTGATCGATTCGACGCCGGCGCGCAGGTTCTGCCAAAACGCGTCCACCGTTTCCGCCCCCGGGACGCGCACGGCCAGGCCGATGATCGCGATGCCATCGGCCACCGGGTCGGGCGCAGCGCGCTGGGATTCGGTGCTCATGCCGGACGCCCCCCGCGGCCGCGCCGCTGGCGGGCCCCCTGTTGTTGTCGCGCCCGCTCCCGCACCTCGTCCATCCCGGCATCCGCTGCGCCGGGCGCTGTGCGCAGGAACTCCGCCAGCGTCGCGACCGTCGCATACTTGAAGAGATCGACCACGGAGAGCTCCCGCTTCAGGGCCGCCCGCAGCCGCTGGTGGACCGAGACGATGAGCACCGAGTGCCCCCCGAGTTCGAAGAAATTCGCGTCGCGATCCACGCGCTCGACTCCGAGCGCCTCGCACCACAGTCGCGCGATCGTGGCTTCGAGCTCGTCCTGCGGCGCGGCGAATGCCGGCACCACGGCCGGCGCCGCCCCGGGCCGCGGCAGGGCCCGCCGGTCGATCTTGCCGTTGGGCGTCAAGGGAAACGCATCGAGCGGCACGATGCCCGCCGGCACCATGTAATCGGGCACGCGGCGGCGCACGTGTTCGCGCAATTCCGCCGTCGTCGCGCCCGCTCCCCGCCACACCACATACGCGGCCAGTCGCGGATCGCCCGGCACGTCGTCGCGCAGCATCACGAGCGCCGACCCGACCGCCGGATGGGCCGCCAGCACCGCCTCGATTTCGCCCAACTCAATGCGGAAGCCGCGGATCTTGACCTGGTGATCCGCGCGGCCGAGGTACTCGAGTTCGCCGCCCGATCGCCAACGCGCGAGATCGCCCGAGCGGTAGAGCCTGGCACCCGCGCACCCGCTGAAGGGATCCGGCATGAACCGATCCGCGGTGAGCTCAGGCCGGTTCAGGTAGCCGCGCGCGACGCCGGCCCCGCCGACAAAGATCTCTCCAGCGACGCCGACCGGCACCGGCTGCAGGAAAGGATCAAGGAGGTAGATCTGCAGATCGGGGATCGGGCCGCCGATCGGGCTGCCTCCGCCCTCCGCATCACACGGTGCCAGCGGGCGGTAGGTCACGTGCACGGTCGTCTCCGTGATGCCGTACATGTTCACCAGCCGCGGACGCGCGTTGCCGAAACGTTGCCACCACGGCCGGAGGCTCGCGGGATCGAGCGTCTCGCCGCCGAAGATTACCAGCCGCAGGGCCGGCAGTCCCGCCGGGACGAATGCGCTTTCCTCGGCGGCAATCAATTGTCGAAACGCCGAGGGCGTCTGGTTGAGTACGGTCACGCCCTCGGTCCGCAGCAGGGCCAGAAACTGATCCGGCGCGCGGCTGGTGGCATGGGGCACGACCACCAGCCGGCCGCCGTGGAGCAGCGCGCCCCAAATCTCCCACACCGAAAAATCGAAGGCACACGAGTGGAACAGCGTCCACACATCGCTGCCGTCGAAACCATACCACGCCTGCGTCGCCTCGAACAAGCGCACCACCTGGTAATGCGTGACGATGCAACCCTTCGGCTGGCCGGTGGAGCCCGAGGTGTAGATCACATACGCCGCGTGATCGGGTCCGGCGAGAGCCGGCAAATCTTCCGTCGATTCATCCGCCAGGGTGTTGGGGTCGACGACCAGGAGTTCCGTTTGGTCGGAGCCTGCGGGCGGGCGATTCTGCCGCTCAGCGCCCGCCAGCAACGCCCGACAAAATTCAGCGTGCTTCGCCGGCGTGAGCAACACGCGCGGCCTGGCATCCTCGAGCATGAAGCCAATCCGCTCCGCCGGATAAACCGGATCCATCGGCACATACGCGCCCCCCGCCTTCGCCACCGCCACGATCGCGACCACCAGTTCGATCGAGCGCTCGAAAAACAGTCCCACGAGCACCTCCGGCCCCACCCCGAGCCGGCGCAGCCGCCGGGCGAGCCGGTTCGCCCGCGCGTTCAATTCGCCGTAGCTCACGGTTTCGCCGTGCAATGTCACCGCCGCGGCGCCGGGCGACCGCGCCGCTTGCGCCTCGAACCACGTCGCCAGAGTTCGGTTACGCGGGTACAGGGCGGATCCGCCGTTGCCCCTGGTGAGAAGCCGCCGCCGTTCCCCGGCCGGCAGAAACGCGAGCCGGCCGACTGGCTGCGTCGCATCGGCGGTGATGCTCTCGAGCAGTGTCTGCAGGTGTCCGACAAACCCGGCGATGCGCGCAGCGGTGAAGAGATCGGGATTGTAGACCAACGAACCGGCCACCGCGCCGTCCCGTTCCTCGAAGTTGAACTGCAGATCGAATTTGCTGCCGCCGAAATCATCGAGGAACGGCCGGGCCGGCGCCCCGCCCAGCGCGAGCGCATAGGGATCGACGTTCTGCATCACCACCACGACGTCGAAGAGCGGGGTCCGCGTCACGTCCCGTGCCAGCGCCAGATCATCGACGAGGCGATCGAACGGATATGCCTGGTGTTCGTAGGCCGCGGTCGCGGTCGCGCGCACCTGCGCCAGCAGCGCGGTGAACGCGGCCTGCGGATCGACGTGGGCCCGTAGCGGCAGGGTGTTGACGTAGAAACCGATCTGGTCTTCGAGATCGGGATGAGTGCGGCCGGCGATCGGGCAGCCGACGATCAGATCACGCTGCCCGGTCTCCCGCTGGAGAAGCGCCTGCACGGCTGCGGTCAGGACCATGAAAAGCGTTGCCTGCTGCGATCGGGCGATTTCGCGGAGTCCCTCGCCCACCTGCGACTCGAGGGCGAACGCGTGCGTCCGGCCGCGATACGTTTTCACCGGCGGCCGCGGGAAATCCGCTGGCAGATTCAAGCCAGGCAGCTCGCCCGCGAACCGGGTCCGCCAGTAATCGCGATGCGCCGCCATCCCGTCCGCGGCCAGCTGGGCATTCTGCCACGCGGCATAGTCGCGGTAGTGCAGCCGCAACGGCGGCAGCACCGGCTCGTCACCGGCGGCGAAGCCATCGTGGAGCCGGATGAACTCCCGTACGAGCACGCCCATGCTCCAGTCGTCGGATACGATGTGGTGAATGTTGAACAACAGGACATGTGCTTCGGCCGCCAACCGCACGAGCGCGATCCGGAGCAGCGGGCCGCGATCGAGGGCGAACGGCTCGTCCGCCTGCTCGAGCGCCAGCTCGCGGGCGCGCGCCTCGGGATCGGCCGCCGCCGAAACATCGATCACCTCCAACCGCCCGAGCGGCGCCGCGTGCACGCGCTGCCGCGGCTTGCCCTCAACCAGGACAAACGTCGTGCGCAGCGATTCGTGCCGTCGGACCAGCTCCCCGAACACGCGCTCGAGGGCGGCCGAATCCACCGCGCCCTCGAGCCGCACCGCGGCGGGCATGTTGTAGGCCGTGCGCGCGCCCTCTAAGTGCGCGAGCACCCAGAGCCGGAGCTGCGCGTGCGACAACGGATAATCCTCGGCGTCGGCGATCCGCGGCAGCGGCTGGTAGCCGACACTGCGGCGGCCGTCCACCGCGGCGGCCAGCTCCGCGATCGTCGGCTGGCTGAACATCTCGCGCAACGCGACCTCGACCCCGAACTCCCTCTGGATGCGGCTCACCACCTGCGTCGCCTTCAGGCTGTGCCCGCCCAGTTCGAAGAAATTGGCCGTGACGCTCACGCGCTCCAGACCGAGCACCGCCCCCCAGATTTCCGCGAGTTTCGCCTCGGCCGCCGTGCGCGGCGCCACGTAGCTACCCTCGGCCATCACCGGGATTTCCGGTGCGGGCAGCGCCGCGCGATCGACCTTGCCGTTCGGCAGCTGCGGCATCGTCTCGAGCACGACGAAATCCGCCGGCACCATGTACCCCGGCAGTCGCTCCCGCAGAAATCCGCGCAGCTGCGGCACCAGCTCGCGCGCCATTTTTTCCCGCAGCGGGTTGTTCGCGTAGGAATGCCAGGGCCGCGGGCCGACGGCGACTGACGGCGCGACCGGCGCCGGCACCGCGACGTCTCGTCCCAACCGGCGAAACCCGGCGTCGTAACAACCATCGTCCGCGTCAAGGACGAGGGCAATGTCCACGGCCCAGCCGTCCGCGGCGGCGAGCGCGATCAATTCCTCCGGCTCAATCCCGTCCGGCGGCTCCCCGTCAAGCGCGGCGCGAAAATCCCCGATCCTCGCATCGGCCGGCGCGCTCTCGAGCCATGCCAGGGTGCGCAGCTCGCGCTGGACGCGCGGATTGGCCACGCGGCGGAGTCCGAGGGCGGCGCGGCCGTCCGCCAGCATGGCTCGGATCTCCGCCAGCGTGAGCGGCCGATCCGGCCACGACTGCCACTCGTCCGCACTCGGCGGGGCATCGCGTTGTTCAACGGTCGGGCGGACCAAAGGATCGCCGACGTGCAGCGTCACGTCACAGCGGAAACGCGTCAGCTCGTTGTGCACCGTGCCGCGCTTTGGCCGGACATCGACGCGGCCGATTTGCGGAAATCGCGCCCGCAGGGCCACGAAGAAAGGCGGCTCGATCGCCATTTCCTGTTCGCGCTGCAGCGCCGCGCGCACCCGCCGGCGCAGGTCCGCGGCCGTCAGCGAGTCCGACGCCTTGCAGAGCTGCACCGAGGCGTGAAACGCGGGCAACAACGCCCGGATGCGCACATCTCCAATGAACACCGCGCCACCCGCCCGCACCGCCCGCAGCGCGCCCGCGAGCACCGTCAGAAGATAATCGACGCCGGGGAAATACTGCACCACCGAGCACAGCATCACCACGTCGTAACTGGCGGGGGCAATGCCGGTGAATTCGTCGGCCCGCTGGGCGCGCAATTCCACGTGCCCGAGACCGGCGCGATCGGAACGCAGGGCTTCGAGGCGCCGGATCGCCACGCCGGAAAGATCGGTGCCAAGATAATGCTCACACTCCGGCGCCAACCGGAAGAGCAGGAGTCCGGTGCCGCAGCCGATCTCCAGCACCCGCCGCGGCCGCAGTTCGCGCACCCGCTCGATGGTGTGCCCGACGTATTCGCGCATTTCGCGCTCGGAGAGAGGCTGTCCGGTGTAGTTGCTGTCCCAACCGATGACGTTGAAGGTCGGGTCGCCATCCGCATAGGTCAGCGTGTCCGCATAACTGTCCTCGTGCAGATCCTGCCAGAGTTGGACCTGCTGCCGCGCCAAGGCGGCCAACGTCTCGTGGCGGCCGGCGCCGTTTACCGTCACGTAGGCCACGAGATGCTTGTCGCCGCCCTCGCCCGCGCGAATCTCCACCGCCGTCTCCGCCACCGCCGGATGCTGGCTGAGCTGGCTCTCGATTTCGCCGAGCTCGATGCGGAACCCGCGCAATTTCACCTGCTGATCGAAGCGGCCGAGCATCTCCAGGTTGCCGTCCGGCAACCAGCGGCCGACATCGCCCGTGCGGTAGAGCACGTCGCCACGCGTCGCCTCCGCCCACGGATTCGGGATGAACGCCGCCCGGGTCTGTTCCTCGTTGCGCCAATACCCGGCGCCGACGCCGACGCCCGAAACGCAGAGCTCACCGGGCACGCCAATCGGCACGAGTTGCCGCTCACGGTCGAGCACGTAGAGGGTGAGATTGCCGAGGGGACGGCCAATCGGGACGGTCGCGCTCGCGGCGGGCAGCGGGCCGGTGAGGATCGCCTGGCAGATGTCGTCGGCCGCTTCGGTCGGTCCATAGGCATTGACCAGCCGGAGGGGCCCGTAGGTGTGAAACCACTGATTCACCAACGCGACCGAAACCGCCTCGCCGGTCACCATGGCGAACTCGAGCGCCGGGAGCGCGCGTTCCGCCGGCGGCAGGGTCGCGGCGTGGTCGAGAAATTCCTTGAGCACGACCGGCACGAACTCGATCAGCGTGATGCCCGCCTCGCGCACCAGCCGGAACAGCCGCGCGGGATCGCACACCGTCTCGAAATCGGCGATGACCGTGCGTCCGCCGATCAGGAGCGGCGCGAGGAATTGCCACACTGAGATGTCCGACGATGACGGCGCGCTCTGCAGAAACGCCGTGCCGGCGTGAAACGCGAGCGCGCGGAACTGGGCGTAGATGTGGTTGACCGCGCCGTTGTGCCGGAGGACCGCGCCCTTCGGCCGGCCGGTCGACCCAGAGGTATAAAGCAGGTACGCCGCATCGGCGGGATCGCCCCGGACCCCGTCATTGTCCGGCGATCCCTCCGCCCACCGGGAGCGTGGGTGCCGCGGCAACGCGCCGGCGAAATCCAGGTTCCCCGCATCGTCGAGCAACACGAGATCGCGCAGCGATGCACCGCCGCAGACAGCCGGGAACCGCGCCAGCACACTGCCGCGGGTGATCAGAATCGCGATCGCACTGTCGCCGATCATCATCCGCACCCGATCCGCCGGGTAACCCGGATCGATCGGCAGGAATGCGGCGCCCGCCTTCAGGATTGCCACCAGCGCGGTCAGAAAATCGAGCCCGCGCTCTTCGAGAATCCCCACGAACGAACCCCGGCCCACCCCGAGCGCCCGCAACTGCCGCGCCAGCCGGTTCGCTTCGGCGTTCAGCTGCGCATAGGTGAGGCGGCGATCATGGTGCACGGCCGCGATGCGATCCGGGGTCGCCGCCACCTGGGCCTCGATCAGCGCCTGCAGCGTCTGGTCCTGCGGATACGCCATCGCGGTCGCATTGAAACCGTCGAGCACTTGCCCGCGCTCGGCCGGCGTCAGCAGGGGCAGCGTGGCGACCGCAGTGTCGGGCGCAGCCGCCACCGCGGCCAGCAGCACCTGCAGATGGCCGGCCATGCGCCCCACGGTGGTGGCATCGAACAGGTCTGTAGCATATTCGAACACGGCCTTCAGGCCCTCCGGCGTTTCCCAGACATCGAGCACCAGATCGAATTGCGCGGAAATCCGCTCCGCGCTCAGTTCCGTCATCGTCAGGCCGCGCTGGACGATCTCGCGATGCGGCGCGTTGTGTAGCGCGAACATCACCTGGAAAACGGGATTGCGGCTGAGGTCGCGCTCCGGCTGCAACTCGTCCACCAGGCGCTCGAAGGGCAGATCCTGATGCGCATAGGCCTCGAGGGCCGCGCGGCGCACGCGGGCCAGCGCGGCGCGAAAACTTGGCCGACCGGAAAAATCGTTGCGCAGGACCAGCGTGTTGACGAAGAACCCGATCAACGGCTCCACCTCGGCGCGCTGGCGGTTGGCGATCGGCGTGCCGATCACGATGTCGTCCTGGTCGCAATAGCGCGCGAGCAACGCCGCGAACGCCGTCTCGAGCGTCATGAACAACGTTGCCCCGGCCTCGCGGCTGAGCGTCTGCAGAGCTCCGGTCAGTTCGCGCCCAATCTGAAACGCGTGGCTGCCGCCGCGAAAACTCTGCACCGCGGGACGCGCACGGTCGGTCGGAAGTTTGAGCACCGGCGGTGCGCCCTTGAGCTGCTGCCGCCAATACGCGACCTGGGCCGCCAGCACGGAACCCTGCAACCACTGCCGCTGCCAGACCGCGTAATCGGCGTACTGGATTGACAGCTCCGGCAGCGCGGAGCCGCGGCCCTCCGCGAACGCCGCGTACAGCCCGCCCATCTCCCGCGCGAGCACGCCCATCGACCAGCCGTCCGAAACAATGTGGTGCATCGTTAGCAGCAAAACGTGCTCGTCCGGCGCGAGCCGCAGCAGCCCGATGCGCAGCAGCGGCCCGCGGGCGAGATCGAAGGGCTTCCGCGCCTCTGCCGCCGTCAGCCGCTGCACGGCCCCCGCCCGTTCGCTTTCCGGCCGGTGTTGGAGTTCGACGACTTGAATCGGAACCTCGAGCGCGGGGAGGATTGTCTGCCGCGGCCGGCCGTCGACCGCCGTGAACAGCGTGCGCAATGCCTCGTGCCGCCGGACCATTTCCCGCACCACCCGCCCGGCGGCATCGACATCGAACGCGCCGCGCAGTCGCAGGGCCGCCGGCATGTTGTAAAACGGATTGTCCGGCTCCAGTTGGTGCAGGAACCACATCCGCTCCTGGGCAAACGACAGCGGGAGGTCGGCGTCGCGCGGCACGGATCGCAGCGGCGGCGCGTTCGCCGCATCCTCCGGCCGCGCAGCGGCGAACGCGGCGGCGAGTCCCGCCACCGTCGGTGTCTCGAACACCGCGCGCAACGGCAGCTCGACCGCGAACACTTCGCGGATGCGCGTGACGAGCCGGGTCGCAAGCAGGGAGTGGCCGCCGAGGGCGAAGAAATCCTCCTCCCGCCCCACGCGCTCGACGCCAAGCAACCGGCCCCAGAGATCGGCCAGGATTTCCTCCGTCGCGTTTCGGGGCGGCGCGGCAACGTCACCCGCCGCCCGACGTTCCGGCGCCGGCAGCGCGGCGCGGTTGACCTTGCCATTCGCGCGCAATGGCAGTGCGGCGAGAGTGACGATTGTCGCGGGCAGCAGGTACTCGGGCAATCTCGCCTGGAGCCGCATCCGCAGTTCCTCGCCGCCGATCGGTGACACCACATAGGCGACAAGTTGCCGGCCGGTTTCCGTTTCGCGCACCATCACCGCCGCGGCCTTCACGTCGGGCAGGGCCAGCAGCGCCGCTTCCGTCTCCGCCGGCTCGATCCGGTGACCTCGAATTTTCACCTGGTGATCGCGCCGGCCGAAAAACTCCAACGTGCCGTCCTCCCGCCAGCGCACGCGATCACCCGTCCGGTACAGCCGCGCTCCGGGTACGCCGTTCGCAAACGGATCGGCCACAAACTTCCCGGCCGTGAGGTCCGGTCGCGCCAGATAGCCGCGCGCCAGCCCGTCGCCCGCGGTCCACAACTCGCCCGGCACCCCAACCGGCACCGGTCGGCCGGACTCATCGAGCACATAAACCCGGGTGTTCGCGATCGGCCGGCCAATCGGCACCGCCATCCCGTCGAGGTCGCTGGCCCGCACCGTGTGACAGGTTGTAATCGTGGTGTTCTCGGTCGGTCCGTAGGCGTTGATCAGCCGGCAGTCCGGGAGCGCCTGAAGAACTTTGCGGGCATGGGCCATCGAGCAGACCTCTCCCCCCGTGAGCAGTTGCCGGAGCCCGCGCAAGTCCTCGCTCCGCTCGTCCACCAGCGCGTTGAACAGCCCGGTCGTGAGGAGCAGCGTCGTCACTTTTTCCCGCACGATCGCGCGCCCCAGCTCTTCGAGTGACGACGGGCCGGGCGGCATCACCACCAAGCGGCCGCCATTGAGCAGCGCGGCCCAGATTTCAAACGTCGAGGCATCGAAACTCAACGGCGCCACGTGCAGAAAAGTTTCGCCGGCGCCCAAGTCGGCGTAATCGGTGTTCCGCACCAGCCGGACCACGCCGCGCTGCGGAATGGCCGCGCCCTTCGGCTGGCCGGTCGATCCCGACGTGTAGCTGACGTAGGCCAGATGTTCGAGCGTCACCCGCACCAGCGGATCCGTCGCCGGCTGCGCGTCGATCCGGGCGGCGTCGCGGTCGACGCAGATCAGTTGACCGCGATCACCAAGGCCGAAGCCTGCCGGCCGGCGATTCGCCGGGCCATCGCCTGCACGCGAGCTCGCCCAAAAAACGGGCAGCTGCGCGGCGAGTCGCTCCGTGGTCACCACCACCCGCGCACCGGTGTCCTCCAGCATCATCTCGAGCCGGGCCAAAGGATAGTCGGGATCGAGCGCAAGATATGCGCCGCCCGCCTTGATGATCGCGACGAGCGCAACAATCAGTTCGAACGAACGCGCGAGACAAACGCCGACGCACACGTCCGGCCCCACGCCGGCGGCGCGCAGCAGGTGGGCGAGTTGGTTGGCCCGCGCGTCGAGTTGCGCGTAGGTGAGCTCCGCCCCCCCGAATCGCAGCGCCACCGCTCCGGCGTGGCACGCCGCCTGCCCGGCAAAAAGCGCCGCCATGTCCTGCTCCGGATAGCTGCGGGCCGTATCGTTCCAGCCGTACACGAGCCGTCGCTCCTCCGCAGCATCCTGCAGCCGGAGTGCATCGATCCGGGCTCCGGCCGCGCGGACGATTTCGCCGAGCAGGCACGTGAACTGGCGGGCGACCCGGGCCGCGGTGGTGTCGGCAAAGAGATCGCAATTGTACTCGAGGCGCCCGGTCAACCCACCGCCACTTTCCTCGAGCACCAGCGAGAGAT
>JBIJCX010000069.1:0-27971 GCA_044344465.1 Opitutaceae bacterium | reverse complement strand
GCCGCGCCAACGCGAAAAAGACCTTCGCCACCCGCTGGCCGGTGGAACTGAAGGCCGGCGGCGTGATTCGCGGCCAGGAGCGTGACTACAACAACACGCCGGCGAACTTTGCCTACGTCGGCGCGGACGGCGTGGCGGGACGCAACGCGGCCACCGGCGTGAACGACGACCAGTTCGGCCGCTTCCTCGAGACCGAGTACCACCGCGACCCGACGACCGGCGGCTACCCGAGCGCGCCGTGGCCGAGCGCCGCCAGGGTGGCCGCGCGTTTTGACACCCATCCAGGCGAGTTCCAGCTCGACACCTAATTTGCCGACGTGGCGCTGCAGTCAGGGACGCGATTCGTCTTCGGAATCAAACGAGACCCGTGCATCGCGACGGAAACCGGCGTTGGTCGCAAGTGCCATTGCTACCGGATTTCCGGTAGTAGCGGCAGTTGTGTCTCGGCCGGCCGTCGGCAGCGACTGTCGTGGGGATGAAAGGCAGATCGGCCGCGCTCACGGCACCCTCGATTCCCCGAGCGGCAATTCGCCCCCGTCCGTCCCCAGCGACAGCACCCCCTGATCGCGTGCGTGGTCGCGGCTGAGTTTTTCCCATGCGCTCTCGAAATCTTGGCGGAACCAGGCGCGAAGGGCGACGGCCGCTGCGCTTTTGACCGGCAGCTTGTTTGCCGCCTCGAGTTGGTTGACGGTGGCAAGGCTGAGGATCGTGACCGGCACGCTCAACGACGTCACTTTTTGCAGCACGAACCGCGGCTCGGAGCCGAGGAGTTTGGCGACGGTGCCGCTGCCCTCGCCGTAAACCACGAGGTGAACGTCGCTGGTGACGCCGGTCATTTCGCATCGGGGCAGAAAATCGGACGTGTCGTCGCGGGCGAAGTCGAACCGTACCTGGCCGGCGGACTCGGCGAGGCGAGGGGAGTGGGCGTCGCCGGAACGGATCATCGCTGCCAGCACCCGGGGCGGGATCTTCTGGCCGCTGCGAACGCCCGCCGCCCGGAGCTGCTTCGCGCCGTCGACCGTGAGCGTGTAGCTGACGATCCGCTCCTTGTCCTTCGTCAAAACGGTTGGAGCGGTGCCAGTCTTGGCGAGGAATAGGGGCATGGTTGCAGGGGATTGCGATTGCTGGCGGTGCCAGCGTAGCACGACGGGTGGGACATTGGCGGTCCCAGGGGAGACAGAGGCGAGAGAGGAGAGAGGCTATAGGCGATGGGCGAGGGGTGAGAGGCGGTTTCTCCGTCCCGTGGAAGTTAGGTTCGCGTCTTACCAGCCGCCGGATGCAGGGCCAGACCGCCAGGTTCCCCGGTGGCTTTGAGCCTCTCCAGTGTCCTCACGTCCGGTTTACCGTCGAAGAAGGCGGTCAGGATTTGATGGAACGGCGAACCCTCCTCGCTGACCTGGGCAAACAGTGTCGCACAGGGGCGGAGTTTCAGGTCGTCCGGATAGGCGAAAATCTCGGCGGCGGTTTTTCTCTTTATGGCCAGCACGGCCCCCGCCACGGCCCGCAGGCGAGGACCCAGCACCGGATGTGCGAGATAGGCCCGGGCCTCCGCTGCATCCCTGATGCCAAAACGGCGTGCCATTGTGCTCGATCCGAGGCCGGAAATCCGGGGAAAAATGAACCACATCCATTGGCTGCGCTTTCGGGGCGCGTAGTGAGCGGATACGGCGCCGATCGCCACACGAAAGGAGCGGCCAGATTGGCCTTAGCATCGCCTTGGGATTTCACGACTCCACGTTGATTGTTGATTGAGAAATCACCTCTGTGCCCGACGACGAAAATGTCAATTTGCCCAAGCGGCCTAATAGCCGGGTTGGCGCGTTACAGGAGTCCGATTTCCCGTGCTCATCTGCTTCTATAACCGAGCGCCGGTTGCGCGATCACCAGATGACCAGCTGATAGCAGCTTTCTTCTATCAAAACGGAAAAATTTCTGTCAGGGTCGGACGACTTCAAGGCCTGCTTCGACTGCCGGATTAAGCTCCTCTACCGCAAAAATCAGTACCTGAACTCCACCGACATGACCAACGACTGATTTTGGCTCAACGCACCTCGCCCATACCCTGAGAAGGCGAGGCCGATTTCCAAATTACGGTCACGTTTGCCTTCGACCTTACTCCCGGCAATAAATCCCAGTTTGGGAGGGCGCTTCATACCATGCACTTCTCCGGTAACGCGGCGCGGTCTTTCGTGAAGCAGTTTCGGAAGATCAGCCGTTGAGGGTGGCAGTGACCTGAGGCAGGCTGTGACTTAATGAAGTCGGTCGCGCGAGTGGAATCCCGCAGGTTCGAGTGACATTTTGCGGTATTCGCCGACCGTGGGCCAACCAATGTCCCAGCCCTTGGCGTAGAGTGCGGCCACCATGAGACCAAAACACTCGCACACGGGATACGGAGTCTGGAACATCACGCGGCAGATCGCCCGCCGCATTCAGCAGGAGCGGGAGGCAGTTGAGAGTCCGCCGCTGCTGCCGTGGTTGCTTTCGCCTGTCCAAGTTTACGCGCCTCCGCTGGACCGCATGCCACATAAGACAGAGAAGCGGCCCCTGGCCGCGTGACGGTGCGGCCACGCCATGCGCCTCCTGTCCAAATCCAAGCTCACCGCCTTCCGCCAGTGCCCGAAGCGCCTGTGGTTGGAGGTTCATCACCCGGAATTGCGGGTGGACTCGGCCGGCACTCTGGCGAGTTTCCAGGTTGGATAGCTGCGTCACGGCCACGTCGGCGCGCAGAGCACTATCAACGGTGCTGATTCTCGCCATGTCGTTTTGATTGCACAGGCACGATGGAGGCGCTTGCTCATGGGAAATGCGCTCCTGCCTCTTTGTCCTGGCGCTGCTCGCCAACGTTGCTGTGGCCGAAGACCCGATCCGCCACGCCTTCCTCGCGGCGGATCCCCGAGCCGGTCGTGTGGCCGTCGTCGATGAGGCCGGCGTCATTGGCTGGACCTGCGCCGCGAAGGATGTCTGCGACGCGACCGTTTTGTCCGACGGCCGGGTGCTGTTGTCCGATCGCGGTGGTGCCCGCATTGTGACGCGCGACGGTCAGGTCGTGTGGGACTATCGCGCGCCCAAAGAGGCCGAGGTTTACACCTGCCAGATGCTGCCCAACGGAAACGTGATGGTGTGTGAAGGTGGCACGAAGCGTTTGGTCGAGGTGGACCGCGCCGGGAAAATCGCGGTCGAGATTCCGCTCGCCACCGGCGTCGGCGTGCACGGTCAGTTCCGCATCGCACGCAAGTTGTCTGATGGCACCTACCTGGTCGCATTTTGGAAGGAAGGGTGCGTGAAGGAAATCGCCGCCGACGGCACCGTGCGCCGCACCATCGGGGACTTGGGCGAAGCCTACATGGCCCAGCGGTTGGCCAACGGCAACACGCTCATCGGCTGCGGTGACACCCATCGGGTGGTGGAGGTTGATCCTGCTGGCGCGGTGGTATGGGAAATCAAAGAGAACGACCTGCCCGGGCATCCGCTGCGTTTCGCCGCTCACGTCGAGCGCCTGTCCAACGGCAACACGATCATCTGCAACTGGCCGGGCCACGGCCACGAGGGAAAACAGCCAATGCTGGTCGAGGTCACGCGGGAAAAGCAGGTGGTCTGGCAATTCGACGGCCGCGACCGCTTCCGTGGAATCATAGGCTTCCATCTGCTGGACGGGATCGAGACGCGGCCCTGACCAAGATATTCCCGGCTGTTGCTCCCTGCCTGGATGCCGGACTCAGGAAGTCTGCGATCCAGCGTCGGCGCCGGTGATCTCCCGTAACGCCAACTGCCCGTCGATCATCTCATTCAACGTCGTCCGCTCGGGACTATCCGGCACCGTGCGCAGCATGTGGGCGCGCAGTTCGAGCAACATCGCGTGGTCGAGATGGGAAAGCCCGGCGGCGGTGCATTCAAGCAGCGTCTCGATCTCGTCATCGGATGGCAACGGTTCGGAGTCGCCAAGGGTGTCGTCGATGTTGTCGGGCGGGGTCACGGGGCGAGCGTGGCGGTTGTGTGCAGCGGGTCAATTCGGGGTATCCACCACCGTCTCACGCAAAGCCTTGAATCCGTCGTGCGTGAAATTCGCTCCTTTGGCCAAGGTCTCGTGTTCATTTCACAACACCCCTCGCTGATGCCCATTTTCGTGCTAGGAAACTGCAACACGCTGATAATGCTCGGACTGTCGCACGAATCAGATATGGGCTACGCGAATATCGCGGCTATGGCTGCACTGACCCGGCCGTGAAGCCATTTTGTGAAAATACTTGCTGGCTCTACCCCAAGGTTTCCCATGACACCTGAAGCACTCCGTGCCAATCCGCCAGTGCTGATGAACGAGCGCGAAGTTGCGTTGTTCGTCGGCATTTGCCCGCGCTCGGTGAGAAATTTCACTGCGCGAAAATTATTGCCCGTGATTCGGCTTGGCCGCCGTCGGCTGTATCGGCGTGACGCGGTGCTGGCGGCGCTCAAAGAACTAGAGCAAGCGTCCTAGAATTTGTCGTAAACGTCATCCCGTTTTGCGGTAATCGTCAGCTTCAAGAAATCGCCATCGAAGTGGGCAAGAAGCATCGCCGAAAACAAGCTGTGATATTGGGCATACGCGGCTCGGGTCATTTCAGACCCCTTGGCCCCCAAAAGTCCAAAGGCCAAGCTCCCGTGGTTGACCGTTGGGCGCAACCAGCCGCAGCCCCGAATGTCACCCCATGCCATCTTGAAGTCCTCGTCCCCATCGAGTTGCCATTGGCCAATTGCACCCGTGCGCACTTTTTCACGAAGCTTTTCGAGCAGTTCTTGCGGCTTTTGCGCTGCGACTAGAATCGCCATAAGGGCAGAGTTGGTTGCACAAACCGCACTACGGTTTCGCCGGCGCCGAAACGCTTGAATGGTGACGGGAAAGAGTTGTCGCCGAGGCTGGGGGATTCATCAAAAAACGTCAGGCGCATCTACGCCTTGTCAGGGGGAGATGGTTGTTATGTCAGGGAACTTTCGAAAATCCCGGTCAAACGAAACGATACTCTTGCCCGCGTGTTTTGCCTGTGCGGCAAGAAAGCAGTCCGGTGCATCAACATTGGTGTCCCGATACAATTCTAGCGCGACCGCAAGCCATGGCGCATTTGCGTCGCTCACGCCCGGCAGGTTGAGAACGCGAAGCACCGCGTCGGCCGTGCTGGCGCGTTCAGCCTTATAGAGCGACTTGAACACATAGACGAGTTCTGAGGCAGTGACGGCGGTAATTTCCAGCGCGATTTCGCCAGTCGCCGCGCGTTTGAAAAGTTCGGTCGCCTTCGCGCTATGGAGCGCGTGGTCGTTTCGCAGCAATCGAATGATGATGTTGGCGTCGAGCAGATAAGTCGGCTTCATGCGGTCTTACCTCGCTTGTCTGTCTGCCAGATATTTGCCGACAGCGGCGCGCTCGGCATCCTTGCCGGCATAAGGAATCGAAGATTTGAGCAGACCGACCAACTCATCGACGCTCGATGTCGCGCTTTGCAGAAGGAGTCCGTCAGGGCGTTCGACCCACGTTACCTTGCCGTTGAGCGTGATGCCGTATTTGTCGCGGAATCGCTTTGGAATGGTGGTCTGTCCTTTGGAGGTGACTGTTGCGGAAATGGTCATGGTAATACCTTTGGTTACTGAGTAATACTTACTCAGGCATACTTACTTAAAAACGTTTCCTTTCTCAAGTGGAAAAGCGCTACTTGGCGTTGGTGGGCAAAATCACAAAATACCCTTTGGCATCTTTTTTTCGCGCAAGCGAGCGGTAGCTATCGAAAAGCACCTGGTCGTTTGCCCGGTGGCCGAGCATCGCCGCCGTTTTGGCTGCGTCGGAAAGCAGGGCGTAGTGATAGGAACCAAAGCTGTGGCGCATCGCGTTGGAACGATTCACACCCCAATCGGGAAATCCGGCCTTTTTTACAAATTCAGCCCAGCGAACCGTGTATTTGCCGGGAGCGACACGTCCCTCGCGGATTTTATCGGTTTTGAGCCATGCGATGCAATTGGGCAGAAGCTCAAGCACACGCAGACGGCGTTTCTTTGCGATTTGCGGCCCAATGGTGAGGATTCCCTCGTCAAGGTCGATGGCGGACCAATCAAGGCGCATAATCTCATTGGAGCGTATGCCTGCGAAGAGGCCCAGCACACCCACGGAAAAGCAATGCGGTCTTTCGCACATCTGCACCCCATGGGCTATGCCAGCTGCGAGACCGCGCGCTTCAGGCCGTCGAAAATCTTGTCCCGGACATATTCGGGGAACCCATCTGGGATTTGTCGGCCAACATCCGCGATGGCGGTCGGCGTTTGATCCGCGATCTGTGTTCGGATCGATTCCGAGTCACCGAAGCCGGCCTGCCGTGCGACCGCGTCCCAGTGCCGGGGTTGGATTTCCGTCAGTCTCCAATGTGGGTTCTTGCTGCGCACCGCCATGGCGAGTTTGGCCTTGTGCAAGTCGAGGTGGTTGGGGCCGCGGCCGATGATCGGCCAGGCCGAGAGAACGTCGTAGAACGGAGTCAACCGGTGGGTTCCGCCTCGCTCGTGGAACAGCGAGAAATTTTTCGCGTGACCATCGGTTGCGGCGAGCGCCCAGAAAAGGATTTGGACTTTCACGAGCGCCCGCTTGTCGTCGAGCGGGTGCGTGCCGGCGTCGAGGACGCGCAGGAGGTCGCGTAGGCCTGGCCCGCCGTCTGACTCGTATTTCTTGGTGCTGGGCACGCCTAGCGCCTGGCAAAAGTCCTCCTGGGGCAGGCGGGCGATCCACTTCGTTCCTTGGCGGGCCCGGTCAAAGCGCTCCACGGCGAGAACCTTGCGCTCACCAAATCGCAACAACTCACAGGCGGGTGCCTTGAGTCCGAACGCTTGGAGCAACCGCAGGCAAAGCCATTCGTTTTCCACCGAGTCCTGCATGTTCATTTGCAGCGCGCCGACCCGTCCCAGTGGCAGTTTCAGAATATGCGTGGTCGGCGTCGCGCCGAGAGGGCGGCACCATTGGCCTTGGTGATAGAGCAACGCCGTCTTTTCCTGTGCGCCTGCAATCGAGATCCGGAAATCGACGTCGTCCGATTGGCCCAGCGGCCGGGTGCCCGACAGCATCGCGCCGATCGCTTGCTCCACCTGTCGCTCGTTCAATGGTGCGGCCTTGATCCGGTCCCATCCAGTTGGAAATTCATCCGGCGGCAGCAACTGCACTGCCCCCACACAGTCGCGGCCGATCGCCGTCAGCAGATCGAACGCTTCCGTGGAATCCGTGCCGAACTTCATCCGCAGCCGGGATCGAATGCTGTCACTGTCCGGCAGCAGGTTGTCGAAAAAATTGGCTACGACCTCACCGCGGTGAGGCATATTCTCCGGGTTGAAAGGGAGGGACAGCGAGAGTGCCCGGCCGGCCGGCGACCCCATCCACGCGGGGTCGTAATGCAGAACCTGCGAACCGCGCGACGACGTCCAGGTGCCGACGCGGAGACCGTTCATCCAA
Organism: Opitutaceae bacterium; assembly: GCA_044344465.1. Taxonomy (GTDB): domain Bacteria; phylum Verrucomicrobiota; class Verrucomicrobiia; order Opitutales; family Opitutaceae; genus ER46. Next base: position 20,521 of record JBIJCX010000069.1, on the reverse strand, counting down.
ATCGCCAGATTGGTCGACGACGACATGGTTACCAGTTTCCGGCGGCTTTGTGACTCGTGCGCACGGCCGGCGACCGAGCCGGGGGCGTCGCGGTTGGAGCTTGGAGGTCCTCTATCACCAGGCGGCCGCCGAGGCTGGAAACGAGGCGGGCAATCTGGTCGAAGCTGGTCTTGCCCGGTGCGCTCTCGATTCGGGCCACGCGCTTTTGGTTCACCCCAAGCAGCCGCCCCACGTCCGTCTGGCTGAGGGCGCGGGATTTGCGGAGGGCCAGCAGAATGGCCCGGAGCTGGGCGGACGTGGCGACGGGAAAGTGCATGCCGGCCACGCCACTACATAGGTGTAGTAATGTCAAGTTACTATGTTACGATAGTAATAAGAAATAACTACCACAGAGTAGCAAGTGGCGTGGATTGGCGTTCGGTCCATTCTCGCCCCGCGGTGTTGTCGTTTGAAAACGACCTCCGGGTCCGTCGAATTCAGATCAAGTTACGACGTTCGTACAGCCTGCCCTGGCCTGACCCGTGGCATCTGGCGACCAAGCCGGCACGGGATCGCTGAAGACGGTGGAGGATGACTCGATCCGTGGCCCGAACATGGCTGAAAACCGCTGAAATCGACTGTTCCCAAATCCTCCCCGTACGGTCAAAAAACTCGCAGCGATTAATTTCCAAGGATTTGGCGGGCGATCAGGGGGTTGCGCGCAGGCCGTTGCCTCGGTTGATTTTCTGCGATGAATTGGAAACGAATGTTGGCGTACATCTCCGGTTCGGTTGATCAGGAACTGCTCCTGCAAAACGAATACTTGTTGGCGGAGAACCGGATTCTGAAAAACCAGATTAAAGGGCGATTGCGGCTCACGGATCCGGAGCGAATCAGTCTGGCCGAGATTGGTGGGCGTCTTGGCAGGAAGGCCCTGGAGGAAGTGGCTCAGATCGTTCGGCCCGAGACCATTCTTGGTTGGTACCGTAAACTCATTGCCATGAAGTTCGACGGATCGAAGGACCGATCTTCAGTGGGGCGGCGCCGACGGCGCCGGAGATCGAAGAATTGGTGCTGCAATTTGCCCGGGAGAATCGGAGTTGGGGCTACCGGAATGGATGAAGCAGATGGCGCGAAACCTGACGATGGGCTGGCGACGGTTTTCTGAACGGCTGTCGCTATCTGCTGCACGATCGCGACACCAAGTTTTGCGCCGCGTTTTGCGAGATTCTGCGCTCGTCTGGCACCCAAGGAGTGCCGGTCGTTGATCTGAAACTCGGCCTGCTCATCCGACAGGTTATAGAGCCGTTGCAGAATCAGAATCTTAAACATCAGAACCACGTCATAGGCCTTCCGGCCCGCCGCCGATTTCCGGTCTTTGCTAAACACCGTTTCCAATTGTGGGCGAAGAATCTCGAAATCAATATGCAGCTTCAACGCCTCCAATGGATCCTTCAGTTTGGTCAGTGTAGCCAGGCGATCCGCTTCATCAAAGAAACTCGGTTGGTAAATGCTCATGCTATAGTAAATGCATGAGTTGCCGCAATACGTGGATATGCACGCATTTAAATATTCAAACGGCCCTTTAGAAAGATCCTTTTATTCCGACCGACCATTGCGCCCCATAATCAAAAGTCTCGTAGATTTGCCTGGCATAAGCGGGAGTTTGCGAGCCGTAACGCGTGCGGTTCGCAGGAACATTAAATAAGTTCCGGATATTGGCAAAGGCCGTCATGTGGCGATTGCCCAGTTGATATTCGACATTCAGGTCCAACGTCGTTCGCGACTCGACGTATTGAGCGGCGTCAGATCCGAGACTGGGCAAAGCCGCGCTCCACGTCTCTCCGCGATAAGTCCATCTCGCCATGATCGTCACCGGCCGTTTCGTATATGTAACGCCGTAGTTCGCCATCTTCGGAATGAAATTGCTGAAATCCGACCGCCGGTTGCCTTCCAAAAGAAGCCGGCTTCCATTGGCAAAGACTGAGAAATAGCTTCCCCACGGTCCAAGCAGGCCGAGCGACTGTTTCACATTGAACTCCGCACCGGAAACTCTCGCCTGCCCGGCATTGATCGAAGTCGTCAGTTGCCAGCCAACGTAACGCGGATCCAGACTCAGATCTGCGAGATCCGCGGCGGTCGCTATCTTGGTCCTCGATCCGAAGAAATCACGGATATCTTTCCGGAATACGCCCACCGTAATGAGGCCACCCTTGTCGTTGTAATACTCGGCCGAAAGGTCGTAGTTCTTCGCCGTCCAAGGTTTCAGACCGGGATTCCGTACACTGATGGTGCCTTTGATGGCCGTTGGATCGCCCACATTTTGCAGGTCGTTTTCGTTGATCGTCGTGTTCGGAATGATGTTGGCGAAGTTTGGCCGTCCATAGGTCTCCGCATACGCCGCGCGGAACAGGAATGAACTGGTCACGTTTGCCGTCAGGTGAAGACTCGGGTAATAGCCGTCATACGAGCGCTTCGTGCTGTAGCCGCGCTCGTGACGCACCAAAAGTAATTCCTCCATCGAACCCACCGCGCCTGCCTCGGGTTTCCGGATGCGCTGTCCAGAGGCATTAAGGGCGAAGGAACCGTCGGCCCGTCGCACCCAAACCGCGTCGGGTTGCACGAGCGGGCCGACTCCACTATCAGTCGTCCTCTCGTACCGGACACCACCGAGAACGTTGAGTCGATTCCCGAAGAGGCGCGCCTCCGATTGGAGATAACCCGCATCGATAACTTCCGTGATCCGCACCGAATTCGCAATATAAAATGTGGCTTCCGTCACTTTTTGGGCCGGAGTCTTGTAGAACAGACTCGGATCGTTTTGCCAGGCTTGATACGCTGCGAATGGCGAGGCCCAGGGAATATTTTGCAGTCCGTTCCGAGAGCCGCTCGTATAGGGCATCAAGTACGGCGCCGCCGACTGGTTGCCATTCGGGCCGGCGTAGTTCCAATTGATCGATTGCTTCGTCATGTCTTTGTCCTGTACGCCCCGGAGACCGCCCAGCTGCAGTGCCAGTGGAAAGGGAAGGAAATTCAATTGACGCCGGACGCTGGCGTTTACCGTGGGCCGAGTTTCCTTGCCGTCGACCTGCGGAACGGTAGCGCTATTCAGTTGGTAACTGTTGATGTTGTCGATATCGACTGCTTGGTCGTTGTTGGCGAACGCCTGAATGTCGCTGAAGTAGACCTTGTTGTGGATTCCGAGGAAACTAAGCCGGATCGGCATGGCGGTCGTGACGTTTAATCCAAAAAAATTGCCGTACTTCATCACGCGCTGCCACCATTTTGACGTGGAAAAGCCGGCTCCGGCGTCGATTTTCCAGAGGCCGTCGTCGAAACGATAGCGAATGTTCGCTGCCTCCAAGAGTCCTTGCGTGACGTGTGAGGAGCCGGTCTGCGTGATGGAGCCGCGTCCGGTCGCTCCATTCACAAAATCGTTGCCGAAGGACATGCTCTTGCCCGATGCGATGGTCGGGGCCCCGTTCGTTCCGGCATCCATGACAAGGGTGAAACTGCGATTGTAGTCGGTATAGTGCCCGGCTTGACCCCCGAACGAGAGGACGGAATGCGGCGTCGGCCGCCAATCCACTTTGCCGCTCAACGATTGGCGAAAGAGGTACTTGGGCGCATCGAACAAGTTGAACTGCTGAAAATAGGGATTGCTGGAGGACGTATTGATATTAGTTCCCGTCGCATTATACAGCATGCGCGCACCGTTCTGAGTGTTGTACTGACTGGAAACAGCCCCAGTAATGACGATACCGAAATTTTTGTTCACCGGCAGCGTATAGTCGAAATCGAATCCGGGCAAGGTCTTGTACGTCTGTCGGTTCGGCGGATAAGGGGTTCTTCTGAGCGTAAGCGCGTCGCTGTTGGCCGAGAGAAACACACGGTAGACGAATTCCCGTGCTCTTTTCTCGAATGCACTCTTGCTCACCATATTGATGGCCCCACCGAGCGAGTCCGCGGGCATGGAAGGCGTCGGGACCTTGGTCACTTCAATCCGCGACACATTGTTCATTGATGTCTGGCTGAAGTTGAACCCCCTGCCCATCTCTCCCCCCAGCGCCAGCGGAGTTCCGTCCGCCGTTACGCCAGTTACCGCCGAAGACAGCCCGCGGACGCCAACGCTCATCGGAGTTGCGTTGGTGTATTCGATCGATACCCCGGGCAGAAACTTCATGAATTCGGCGACATTGTTTTCGGTGATGGCACCGAATGAGTCCGCCGCCACGACATTCTTGATATTGGGTGCAAACCTTTGCTCGTTTGTCGACAAAGCCTCGCCATCGGCATTCCTTGAGGATGACACGACGAAAGCATCGAGCTTGACGGTCCCCGCGACCCTTCCTTCACGGGCTGCGGTGGTCAAGGCTACATCACGCTCTACCCCTTGGTTGGGGACCACGGTTACGAGTATCTGCTGCGCATCCAATCCCGTATAAAAAAAGTCGAGCACCACTGGTCCGGTGGGCGCGGTGGCAATCAGGTACGTGCCAGTGTCATCGGTAAACGCGATGATGTTCGTACCGCGAATCGAGACCCGTGCGTTGTTAAGGAATTGACCTGTGACGCTGTTTTGCACGCGTCCAGTGATGGTTCCCGTCGCTGTCCGCGCTGACACGCCAGGGGGAGCGGCGTCGGTCTGGGCATTGGCCAATCCGAGCGCTGCAGCAACGTAAAGGCCGAAGCATAGGATGAGTTTGTACGGATTCATATGGGTGCGGTGGGCGTTTGAGGTGGATCTTGAGTGTCGGGGAAGAACGCAGGGCAGACGCCTTGGCCCCGCCACTCCGAACGGCATTGTGTCCTCTCGGTGAGCGTGGGCGATCTGCTGCTTCTCAATCTGCATCCGAATGCTCTTTTGGGAGAACGAGCGGACCAAGAAAGATGATTCATCGCGCGATCGGGCGCCGCCGAAGGTTCGGACAACCCGGCCTAGTGCCTCCAATGTGGCGAGATCCCGACGGACGGTGGCTTCGGAAATCTCGAACTCCTTCACCAAGGCTTCGACTGCAACCTCGCACCCCTGCTGGGTGAGCAGGTGGAGCAGTCTACCGTGCCGGAGTTCCGTGCTTTGACTCATGTGATGACGGAAGTCACATAATGCGTCTATTAGTGACCGAGTCAATCATAATAATTTTTACGATTGACCGCTACGAGCATTAACGTATCAGAGGGCAGCGGAACGGACGATGATTAATCCCATTCAGAACCCCAGAATTGCTGTCCTGGGTCTTTCGCTGCCATTTTATGCGCGCGCGTTGCCCGAATACATGGACACCTTGCGTCGGCAGCTTGACCTATTTGTCGCCGAGGTGCGTACCCGCGCCGATGTGGTATCCACACGGCTTTGCCACGAGCGGGAACACGTGGTGGAAAGTGTCGCTTCGGCCGAGGCCGCGGGCGTCGATGCACTCCTATTAATTCCGCTCTGCTATACTGCCAGTTTAATGACCCTGCGGGCGGTCGTCCAAACCCGCCTGCCGCTCATCATTTGGAATACGCAGGAAGCAGTCGAGATCGGCGACGACTACGACTTCAAAGCTCTTCTCGACAATCATGTCACTCAGGGCACGCAGGACGTGACGAACACACTCTACCGCAGCGGCCGAGTATTTGGTATGGAGTCGGGCCACTATCGTGGGGCGGCGGAGCTGGACCGGCTCGACGGGTGGTTGCGGGCGGCGCGCGCCGCCCAAGCGGTGCAACAACTACGCGTGGGATTGCTGGGTACTCCGTTTCAGGACATGGGCGACTTCGGCGTAGACACGACCCTGATGTTGAGTCAGTGGGGTCCCTACGTCATACAGCTGAGCCTGGCGAAGTTTCACGCCCTGATAAGCAAAGCCCCGGCGGCAGAGATCCGCCGGATGCAGGAGGCCGACCGCGAGCGGTTCAGTATCGCGCCCGACCTGGATGCAGAGACACATTGTGAATCGTTAAGAGCGGAATGGGCTTTGCGTCAGCTCGTGGATACGGAAAGGCTCGACGCGTTTTCGATGAACTTCCTCGATGTGATCGAGGACGGGCGCTTCAGCGTCATGCCGCTGTACGCGGTGAATAAGCTTATCGCCGACGGACTCGGTTATGCGGGCGAGGGTAACGTCAGTATTGCAGCCCACATGGCGCAGATGCGCCAACTTTGCGGTGAAGCGAATTTCACGGAAATATATACAGTAGATTACCTGCATAACAGAATGATGATGACGCATATGCAGGAATGTAATTGCTCGCTCGCCCGGCGTGACCGGAAGGTGCGCCTGGTCAAGAAACCGTTTTGGGCACCGGGCATCGCCCCGTATGTTGGAATGCACTTCACCCTTGAGCCGGGGCCAGTTACATTGACCAATCTGACGACCGATGGTCACGGTAAGTTTTACTACCTTGCCTACGAGACTAAGATCATCGACCGGCCGCCCTATCCGCGGTATGACGTGCCGCATTGGGTGACGGAGCTGGCTGAGCCGGTGGGTGATTTTCTCACTCGCTATAGTTGTGCCGGGGGTACCCACCACCTTATTTCCGTGCCTGGGCATCAGGCCGACACGTTGCGAAAATTGGCCCACCTTCAGGGTTTCGGTTTCGTGCGTCTGTAGTAATCATTAGGCACCCATGAACCGGGGGAACTTCCTTGCCGTTGATCTGGGCGCGAGCAACGGCCGGGTATTGCTCGGCCGGCTGGGCGAGAAGCGGCTGGACATGGAAATGGTGCATCGTTTCGAGCACGCGATCCGGTTCGTGAACGGACACAAGCGATGGGATTGGCCGCACATTATGTCCGGTGTTCGCGAGGGATTGGCGCAAGCTGCCGCACAGCTGGGCGACGAGCCGTTGGCCAGTGTTAGTTGCGATGCGTGGGCGCAGGATTTTGGGCTCTTGGGCGCGGACGGTGAGCTGATTTACTCGCCTGTGTCCTACCGTGATGCGCGGTCCGAGAGCATTCCGGAAGGTTACTTTGATCGCATTTCTCCCGAACAACTCGTCGCCCGGGCAGGGGTGGCGGCCCTGTCCATTGTTACTCTATGCCAGCTCCACGTCATGGCCCGGCAGGAATTGGCCGTTCTAAAGCGGGCTGCCACGTTGCTGCATATTGCCGACCTGGTTCATTACGATTTATGCGGCGTGGCTGCGACGGATTGGACGTTGGGCACCGCCTCCCAACTGCGCAACCTCGCCACTGGCCAGTGGGACCGGGAACTCCTTGGGATGATGGGGATTCCCCACCATCTGCTGCCCCGGTTGGTCGAAGTGCCCTCGGTGCTGGGAACAATTACGGCGGAGCGTGCGCCTCATCCGAGGCTCGCTGGGGTGCGTGTGGTGATCGGCGCCAATCACGATACGGCCGCGGCCAGTGTCGCCACCTGGCCGGTCGACGACGAGACGCTGTTCTTGAGCGAAGGCACCTACGCCATGCTCGGTTGCGTCTCGGCTCAGCCGATAGTTTCTCCGCGAGCTGTGCGCGCAGGTTGCGCGGTCGTGGGATTGGCAGGGCATCGCTGGGGGCTGTTCACGTCCTTGATGGGGCTGTGGATCCTTCAGGAATGCCACCGGCTGTGGGAGAAGGAGGCAATCGCAGTATCGCACGCGGAGCTTTCCCGGCAGGCGGAAAACGCGACGACCGGTGGCGTGATCGCGTTGGACCAGCCGCGCTTCCGCGCGCCGGTGGACATGCACACTGAGGTGCGGCAGGCGTGCGAGGCCGCAGGCGTGCAACCGCCGCAAACACCGCCGGAATGCGCAAGGCTGATACTTGACAGCATGGCGATCGAGCATCGGAAGTCGGTGGAGCTGCTTAGCAGCCTGACCGGTCGACGCTTTCGAGGTGTTCGGATCGTCAGCGGCGGCAGCCAGAACGTGTACTTTTGCCAACGCCTGGCCGATGTGCTCGGTATGCCGGTGCTCGCTGGCCCGACCGAGGCGAGCGCGCTGGGCAATATTATCCTGCAAGCGCAGGTGACGGGCGCGTTGGCTCCGGGTGAAGAAACAACGCGCGTGCTGGAAGCATCGATGGAAACGGTCCGTTACGAACCGCAACACGGATGAATCCACTTGATAGTCTTCGGCAGCTGCGCAGGAGCTTCACCGAGGTGCGGGACGCTCTGCCGTGGCTGGACGCGTCGTTCTATGGGGAAGGGCTGCCGGCTTTTCCGCAGCATGCCCACGCCCTCGCGTCGACAGGTGTAAGATCTGGTTTGCGGCCGGAAGCCGGGGTCCAACTTTTGCGCTACGACCCGAAAATCATCGGGTCCCTATCGATGTGGGCGGCAGTGAAAGTGCCGATTGTGGTTCGGCATACGGATGTTGGGATTGCGGAGTTGGCGTCAGTGGCAACCGCGATGCCTCAGGTCACGATCATTATCGAATCTGGTCCGCGTAAGCTTCTCTATCAGATCGCGCAACTTGAGGAGGTTCTTGCACGTTGTCCGAACGTTTATCTGTCGACGTACAATTTCTGCAATTGGCAAGGGTTGGAAGAATTTTGCCGAAAAGGCCTGGAATCTAAACTCCTTTATGGCAGCCATGCGACGAGCAATGCGGCGGACGTGGCGATGGGGCCGATTGTGATGGGTCGCTTATCCTGGGCCCAAAAATGTGCGATCGCTGGAAACAATCTGCGGCGGTTGCTGGAGCTGCCGGCGGTGTTCCCAGCTTCGGTGCCATTTCGGCCACCGCAGCCATTTGTTGTGGATGCGCACGCGCACAACGTGAATCCGGGCGAAGTGTCGCCTTGGTCGTTCCCGTCGCCTGATGCTCGCATGGTTCCGGTGGACTGGACGGAGTTTATGGATCTTGTCGCTCTCGAACGCTTGTTTTTGGCTCCAGCGGCATCGCTGTTTGATCCGAAGCTGACCGGTCAAGAGTGCACCGCTGTGCTGCGTCGTCACGCGCCGTCGCGGTTTGGTTACTTCGAGACGTTTCATCCCCACGGCGACACGCAGCATCGCGAGCGGTTTGTCGCATCGTTGGCGTGCCCGGCCTGCGTCGGGATCAAGATCCATCCGTCCCTGCATGACACGCCTGCGGATCACGCCTCGTTCGATTTCGTATATGAAGTGGCGAACCGAGGTAAGAAGTCGATTTTGACCCACAGTTGGGAGATTTCCACGTACAATCCCAAGCAAAACCTTTCGCATCCCGATCGATTCCGCCTTCATCTAGAGCGATATCCGCAAACGCGGCTGGCGCTGGGCCACGCTGGTGGTCGGGCATCCGCGCTCGACAGTGTTGTGGCCCTGTGCCGTGACTTTCCGAATGTTGTCGTGGATATTTCAGGCGACTATTTCGACAACGGCTTGGTGGAAACGCTCGTCGACCGCTTGGGTTGCAACAAGGTCCTCTTCGGCAGCGACGTCGATTGGATTGATCCGCGCTGCAATCTGGCCGCGGTATTGGGCTCAAAGCTCCCGGAGCACGAGGTATTATCTGTTCTGCGCAACAATGCTCTCAGGTTTTACGGACCAACATTAACATGAAAGTTGTTCAAATAGGGAAAATTCTGCTGGCAGCCATCGCGGTTTGCGGGGCGGTGGGCCATGCGGCAGAGCCAACTGATCGGAGCGCGGCCACCGGCGCGATCCGGCCCCGGTTGTGGGCGAACTTGAAACCGGGGGAGGTTTTCAAAGCCCTAGCGGAGCCGCCCGATCGGTATCGGTCGGTGCCGTGGCTGGCATGGACGGGAAATCTCGACTGGCCGCTGTTGGAACAACAGCTCGGTGAGATGAAAGCCCAGGGGATCACCGAGTTTATCTTGTTTCCGCTGTACGGCATGGAGCTGCCGTACATGTCGGCGGCTTACTGGCAGCGCGTCGGTCAGACGCTAGAGTATTGCCGCGCCCATGGCATGAAATGTTGGATTTACGATGACTACAACTGGCCCAGCGGTGTAAATGCAGGCGAAGTAACGCGCGATTTTCCGGAGGCGCGCGAGCAACTGCTCTGGGTTCGACTGAAAACTCCTGATCGATCGGAGCCCCCCCGGCCGCCCTTGGTGACTGATTGCCAGCAGAACGGCGAGGCGATCTGGGCGGTCGTGCCGTACTCGGGTGTGAGGACGAACGTTCGCGGCAGTTGGTGGAACAACCGGATGCCGGGCTACCTCGATGTCCTGAGCTTCGGTGCGGTCGGTCGGTTCATTGGATCCTCCCATGATCGTTACTATGGCAAGTTCCCGGCCGCGTTTCCTGCAACTCTGCCGGGTTTTTTCTCAGATGAGCCGGGCTTGGACGCACCATTGTTTGGGGGCGGAGGTGGAGCGTGGTTTTGTTTTCCGTACACCGGAGACCTGTTCGAGGACTTTCGCCGCCAGTACGGCTATGATTTGCGAGAACGGTTGAACGATTTGATTACAGGCGGCCCGGTGGCGGAGCGCACGCGCTGTCACTATTGGCGCTGGATCAGTGAACGTTTCGGTGCTGCTTACGGCGGTCAAATCCGCAAGTGGTGCGACGCGCGCGGAGTCGCGGTAACCGCCCACTTCGGAGGCGAAGAAGATCTCATTCACCACGTTCGCCGCGGTGGCGACATGTGGGAAGCACTCAAGAATTTTACGATCCCGGGCATGGACATGCTGGCCAATGCCGATGCGTTCAACTACCCGCATCGCGTCTCGTTCGCCGAGTACGACGACCGTCGCGGGTTCAATCTTACCTGCGCCATGCTGCGCAGCATCGCCCGCCACAGTGGCAGCCGCGAGGTGATGAGCGAAGCTTACGGAATCTGCGACTGGGGTATGAATCTATTTCGCCAGCGGTGCGGGTTTAACTATCAGGTTGCCTCGGGCGTGACCATGTTCGTGGACAGCAGCCTGATCACCAGCATCGCCGATTTCCGCAAGTACGCGATCTCCGGGAAGCATTTCACGCAACCGTGGTGGCAAAACTACAAGCGCTACGCCGACTACAACGCCCGTATCGCTGCGCTCCACGCCGAAGGCGAGCAAGTAGCCGACGTGGCCGTGCTCTACCCGCGCTCGACCATTTGGGCGCGGACGGACGGCGCCGTCATGCGAGCGAAGCCGGTGCGTGGTCAACCCCTGGGCGATATGCAAGAGTTGCTCTGCGACACGTTGGACGAGCTGGTCCGCCAACAATGGCACTTCGATTTCATCTTCGAGCCAGTGCTGGAGACCGCCCACATCGAAGGCCAGGAACTCGTCACGGAACACGCCCGCTATCGGGCCTTGGTAATACCCGACGCGACGTTGCTGCCGCGGAAGTCTCTTGATCGGTTGCGCGCGTTCGCCGATGCTGGTGGAATTGTGATATTCGCTGGCGGCTTGCCGCAACGCGAGGTGGACAGCGCCGCGGGCATTTCTGGAGAGATTAAAAAGGTTCTCGCGAACGCGCGGGTGCGAAACGTAGCGGGAACGGGCGCGGCGGTGTGCGAAGCGTTGTCCAGTTATTTTACCCGCGCCGTAACGCTCAGCGGCCCGGACGCGCGTGAGTTCATCTCGTCGCACCGAAGGCTCGCGGACCACGACTTCTTGTTTGTTGCCCACATGGGCCAGCAGGCGGCAGATGTGAACATTGCGGTCAACGTCAAGGGCACTGTCACGTTCTGCGACCCTGACACACTGGAACGCTATCGACCGGCGGCCAACCGGGACGGCAGTTATCAGTGGCATTTCGAACCATGGCAGGCACTCTTGGTTGTAGTCGATCAGGAAACCAGCGGCTCCAAAGCGTCCGCAAGGCTGCCGGCCGCCCCAGCTTGGCTGCATCCCCTTAAGACGGAAGTGCTCGACGGCGAGTGGCAATTTGCCGTCGAGCCGGGCAATATGCTGCGACTTACCGTGGAAGCCCGCCCCGATCCTGAAAACATTGGAGCGGCGGAAGGGTGGCAGCGTGATCGCGGCAATACTGGTTGGACCGTGGCGCCGGAGAATCGTTTAACCAAGCCGATTCGCCCTGATCAATCGCCGTGGTACTGGCTGCGTGCTCGCGTGAAGTGCGACGCTGGAGCCAAGCCGAGGCGATTGGTGGTCGACAATCCTGATTTCATCGAGGTTTTCGTTAACGGCCGACCGGCCGAGCCGGTCAACGGTACGCCCGTTTGGACCGAGGAGAATCTGCACTTCAATGTCGAGGGTATGTTCAAGCCGGGCGAGAACTGGGTTCACATCCGGGCCCGCACGAGCAAATACAATGACCCACGTATGGGAACGGCGGCGCCGTTCATGCTGCAGCCGGTGGTTGTACTGGGGGAGTTCGAGGTCGCCGCGGGGGAAAAGCTCGTGGCTTGGCGGGGCTCGATTCGCGCGGATGCGCCGTGGGAGCGGCAAGGATTGCCGCACGTCGCCGGCGTCGGCGTCTATCGACGTACCATCCGTGCACCAGCGGCCGACCATGTCTGGTTGCAACTGCCAGGGTGCAGCGACGCGGTTGAAGTCTTCGTCAATAATCAGTCCTGCGGCATCCAGCCGTGGCCGCCTTACGTCTTCGACCTCAGCCGGTCATTACACCCGGGCGACAACGCGCTCGAAGTTCGCGTGCGTAACACCCTCGGTAACATCATCACGGCGCGCTACCGTGGAGCCCAGGTTGCCCCTGAGAACCTCCCGACCAGCGGCCTCACGGCAGCACCGAGATTGTTGCTTACCAACTGAAGCACCTCACTCGGAGGTTCTGACATGACTATAACCGCTGACTCAGCTAACCCAACTCTCGGCGTGTTAATATTCACGCTGGCCGGCGTGGCCGGCTCCGTCTTTTACCTACCATTTCGAAAAGTTAAGGGCTGGGCGTGGGAAACCTACTGGCTAATCTATGCTTTAGCCGGTTTGGTGGTGGTTCCGTGGGTGACGGCGTATGCGACCTCGCCCAACGTGTTGTCAGTGCTGCGCGCCGCGCCGCGCCGTGAGTTGGTTTATTGTTACCTATGTGGTGCCGCATGGGGCTTCGGCGGCCTGACGTGGGGTTTGATGATTCGATACCTCGGCGTCGGGTTGGGACTCGCGATCGGTTGCGGTATCTGTTCTGCCGCGGGTACGATCGTGCCACCGATATTGAACGGCAATTTCGGGCAACTGTTGGACACTAACGGCGGTCGGGTGTCGCTGCTCGGCGTGGTTGTTTCCGTTGTCGGCATCGTATTCATTGGCATCGCAGGCATGTCCAAGGAACGCGAGCAGTCCGAGACCGTGAAGAAAAAGGCAGTTGCTGAATTCGACTTTAAGAAGGGGCTACTGGTGGCGGTCTTTGCCGGATTGGCTAGCTCGGCGATGAACTTTGGTTTGCAGGGCGGCCCGACCTTGGAGCATCTCGCGCTAACTACGGTACCGACGACTTCCGCAACATGGAAAGGCATGCCCGTGCTGCTCATGGTCTATTTTGGAGGGTTTACGGTCAATTGCCTCTGGTGCCTCGGTCTGAACGTGAAAAACAAGACCCTCAGCGATTATGCGAAGCCGGCAGTGCCGCGGGTGACCAACATGCTGTTCGCGGTTCTCGCCGGGGCACTGTGGTGCTCGCAGACGATCTTCCTTAAGGCCGGCGAACCGGCAATGGGTGCGATTGCCTACGTCGGCTGGGCGGTGGTGAACGCCAGCACGGTCTTATTCAGCGCGCTGTTGGGACTGGTGCTTGGCGAATGGAAAGGCACGAGCGCTCGCACGAGCCGGCTGCTGGTGGTGGGCTTTCTGGTTTTGCTGCTGTCATCGCTGACAGTTGGCGTTAGCGGCTATCTTCGGCTATAACGAGAATAGTATGGACGGTCCCGAGCTCGAATATATCGGCTTGGCCCGCATCACGACCGGCATCGGTCTGGCCAACCTCACCTACAACCTCTGCCGATACGTCCAGTTGATCCGGGTCAGCCGCGTGCCGGTCGCCGCGTGAAGCGCCGCCTGCCAGCAAGAGTACCGCAACCCTATGTAACCATGCCGCTTGCTCGTCATTGGTCAGGTGCCCAGCGCAGCGCCAGCGACATGCCTCTCCCTACCGTGTCCGCCTCGGGCCGGCAAAATTGACGCTCGAATCAGGGGAATGCATTATTCAAAGTGCCCTATAGGCCCAGCGCTGTCCGGATAGAATCATGCCATTGCTCGGATGATTCAATTCATCGCAAAACGGCCTTCACGGACTGCTCGAATTTCTCGAGGATCTCGTCGCACTCGGATTGCTGCACAATCAACGGTGGCTTGACCTTGAGAACATTCTTGCGGACACCGCCGAGGCCGAAAATGACGCCGTGCTTCAGGCCCGCGTCGCGGATGGCAACAGTCTGGCTTTCCAACGGCTCCTTGGTCCGGGGGTCCTTGACGAACTCCACGCCGATATGGAGGCCGGCCTGCCGCACGTCGCCGATCTCGGGATAGGTCTTCATCATCGCCTTCAGATGATCGCCGAGGTATGCGCCCATCTTGCGGCAATTCTCCAGTACGCCGGCTTCGAGCAGTGCGAGCTGTTTGGCCGCGGTGACCATGGACAACGTCGCATTGGCGAAGGTGTGCAGTTCTTCCGTGTCGGGCGAAAACCCCTCGAGTTTGTCGGCGATGATGATGGCGGCGAGCGGCAACCCGGCGCCAAGGCCCTTGCCGAGCACCATGACATCGGGCGTCACGTCGAAATGCTCAGCGGCGAACATCCGTCCGATTCGAGCGAAGGTCTGAATTTCATCGAATACCAGCAGGGTTTCGAACTCGTCGCAGAGTTTGCGGAGTCCTTCGAGATAGCGTTTCGGCAGGATGATCTGGCCGGCGCTGGCTTGGATTGGTTCGACAATGACGCCGGCGGGACGGCCGGCGATGCCGCGCTCGAACGTCTCGCGCGTCATCGTCAGGCACATATCGATAAAGGCTTCCCCGTCGACCCCGTAAGGATTGCGGTAGGGGTTGGGACTCGGGATGCGGATAAACGGCCGGGTTAGTGACATGAGCCGACTGCCGCCGATATATTTGCCTCCAGCTTTGGTCGAAGTCCAGGACGCCCCCATGCTGCCGAGTGTCGTGCCGTGATAACTGTCGTAAAGGCACACGAAATCGCGGCTGAGCGGCACGTTTTTGATGCAGATCTTCATGGCGGCTTCAATAGCTGGGCCACCGCCAACGGTGTAGGAGACGCGATTGAGACCTTTGGGCGCCAACTCGGCCAATTTGCGGGCCAGGTAGAACCGGGGCTTGTTGTCGAAGCCCTGGTGGATGTGCGTCATGTAGTCGATGTGCTGCCGGATCACCTCGTTGATCTGGTCGTTGGCGTAACCGAGGTAGAGCGCCCAGCTTTGTGACGTGCAATCAATATAGTCTCTTCCGTTTACGTCCCAAGCGCGTACGCCTTTTCCGCGGGCCAGCACGGGCCCGCCACGCGTGCCACCGCCGAGCATCACGTGCTTAGCGCAATCCTTCATGGCGGCTTCATCGAGCCCATGAATCATCTTCAGAATGGCATCCATAGGTCTGTCCTTTTGTAATGGATTCACAAGGGTTAGCGAAAATAGGTGACGCAACCCGAGGGGGCGGCAGTTGCACGGCCTACGCTAAAGCCTTTTCCCCCTGGGGAGTTCGCTGGTGCGATCCAGAAGCGCCCGTAAAGTCGGTGGCGGGAGTCGAAATTCTTACTGCGGTTGATTAATTCCGCGCTCTGGCCGGAGTTGCTCATCGAAGATTGCTTAAAGAATTGGCGAACCATCCAGTTCGATCTCGCCGAGCGTCGACGGAACCGCCGTCCGCGAATCGAAACTCTGCTAAGTTAGCGCGCATGGGGCTTGCCCCCGGGGATTTTTTACTCCGCCCGCCGCAGTTCATACGGTTCCGAGGCGAAAGCGTTGTCGGTGGATTTTGGGAGGCCGCTATCGGTGATGACACAATGAAGGTCGCTGCTGCCCACACCCAGGAACGAACCGCCCTGGGTGAACTTCGAATGATCGAGCGTTGCGACGCGACGGTCGGCGATCCTGCTCAGGGCGGCGACGACCGCGGCACTTTCGGGCTCGGCGGCAAATAGGCCGCGGCCGGCGACGAGACTATCCCCGCCCAAAAATGCAATGTCGGCGCGCAGCTTAGAGATGGTTTCGGTTGTTGTCGGGCCGACGAAATCCAAATTGGCCTGGCGAAATTGACCACCCGGACAGATGAGTGTGATCCCGTCGATTCCGCCAAGTTCTTCGATTACCGGCAGAGATGCGGTAACGACGACGAGCGGAACTTTGTCGCGCAGAGCGACGGCGATGCGCCAAATTGTGCTCCCGCTGTCGAGGGCGACCGTCATACCGGGGCGAACCAGGCTGGCGGCTGCCTGGGCGATCTGTTGCTTCTCAATCTGCATCCGAATGCGCTTTTGGGAGAACGAGCGGACCAAGAGAGATGATTCATCGCGCAATCGGGCGCCGCCGAAAGTTCGGACGACCCGTCCTGATGCCTCCAATGTGGCGAGATCTCGACGGACGGTGGCTTCGGAAATCTCGAGCTCCTTCACCAAGGCTTCGACTGCAACCTCGCACCCCTGCTGGGTAAGCAGCTGGAGCAGTCTGCCGTGCCGGAGTTCTGTGCTTTGACTCATTTGATGACGAAGGTCAGATATTGTGTCTATTGGTGCCCGAGTCAATCATAATCTCTTTTGTCATTGACCGCTACGCGCATCAATGTACTAGCCGGGTCCATGCAGTCGGAGTTGGTTTTTAGCGGGCAAAAGCGGGTCCATTTTCGACTGCATAGCAGTTGGGAAACGGGCTGATGATTTTCGCCCAAAGTCGTGCCACCAATCGCGTTCCCGTGGTGGCACGGCGAGTTTGATCGTGGTCCTGCCATCCGGGTGTGGCAGCGGAGACCATCGCGAAACTGCGGCGCAACCTGAAGCCCGACGACCGCGCCGCGCTGGTCGCCGATGCCCCGCACGCTCCGGGTTGGATTGCCGATATTTTCCACCAACTCGCCAAGGACTCGTCGTCGTAGTCAATGAACGCCTACATTCAACTCTCACCAGAGAATCAACGTGCCGCCTGTCGCGAGGGTGGTGCCCGACGTTTGCTGCCCGCCGCCAGCATGGAGAAGGATTTTTGGGTATGCTGGACCCTGCGTGAACTTTTCGCCCTGCCCGAAATCGGGAGTCGGCTGACTTTCAAGGGCGGCACATCGCTCTCGAAATGCTTCGGATTGATCGAGCGCTTCTCCGAAGACGTCGACCTCGTGATCGATCGCGCCACGTTCGGCGTCGAACCGCCCGATGAGCCGGGCATCTCGAAGGGCGAGACCCGGCGCCGGCTCGAAGCACTGAAAGCGGCCTGCGGAGCTTACGTCCAGACGACGCTTAAGCCGGCGCTCGCGCGTCGGTTGACGGATACGATGCCAGCCGGACGAACCTGGACCCTGACGGAGGAAGTGTCGGTCGACGGTGGCATCAATCTCCTCTTCGCGTATCCGGCCGTCTTTGATGCCGACACTGGCCCCAACCCAATCGTGAAAATCGAGCCTGGCGCCCGCTCTGACATCGAGCCCAACAGCGCACCCGAAATTCAACCCTACCTCGCCGAAGTCCTCCCCGATCTCCTCGGCCCGAGTCGGTTCGCCGTCCGCACGGTCGCGCCCGAACGCACTTTTTGGGAAAAGGCGATGCTCCTGCACGAGGAAAACTTTCCGGCTGGACCTGCCGAGCCCAAGCCGGCCCTGGCCCGGCACTACTACGACCTCTTCTGCCTCCTCAACGCCGGTGTGGGAACAAAGGCGACCGCGGATGTTGCCCTCTTCGCGAACGTAGACGCCCATCGCTCCGTCTTTTTCCGCCAGAGCAAGGCCATCGAAGAGGCCCGCAAGCCTGGGACGTTTCGTCTATTACCGGCCAGCGCCCACCACAACGTTTGGAAGGCGAACTACGAAAAAATGAAGGAATCCTATTTCTTCGGCGATCCACCTGCCTTCGACAAAATTCTGCGCGTCGTCGGTGAATTTGAGCAGCAGTTCAATCAACCGTCTCAGGGATAATCAGCTCAATCGATCCCGCGTCTGCCGTGGACTCGACTTGTCCCGGGAGATAGTTGTCGGGAATGGACTCAATGAGGAGCCGGCCGCCCAACACGGTGATCATGGCCGACAGCTGATTGAAGCTCGTGACGCCCGGGTTGCTCTCGATCTGGGCAATCCGCCGGCGATCAACGCCCAAATTGCGACCAAGGTCTTCTTGGGTTAGTCCGCGCTCCCGGCGAAGAAGGCGCAGGAGTTCCCGCAGTTGCCAAAGTCGTCGGACTACGCCGTGGAGCCAAGATTGCGCGAATCCGTCAGTGAGAAGTAAAGTCCGGTCCGAAAGGTCCCGGGGGCTTTTGCTGGTGCCAACTCCGACAAACACAAATCTCGATGCCCCCACCAGAACAACGCGCTCACCACCACGGACAAGGCCGCGTCCGAACTGAGCGACCGCAATTTCTCGTGCCTCTTGGCCGGAGGAGTGCGGGTGAGCATTTCGGCAAATTCTGGGTCGTAGTCGACGTCTTCAATCTCACGGCGCAGCGGCTCGGCCTCGGGTTCCTCGATCATGCCAAAATACGCCATGCCGGCCAGCATTTCCGGCAGCCCAGAAACAGCGACCGGAGAAAGTAGAATACCATTGAAGGACTTTAGCACATCCATCACTTCGGCCTCCTGAAGTGGCGGGCGATTGGGTTTTGTCCGCAGCAGCAGCGCCACCAAGACTCCCGCGCAAATGCTCGTATCGTCACGAGAACGCGCGACTGCAGCCGCTTCGGACGGATATCGCTGAGTAAACCAATTTCAGACCTCCTGACATAGCCCCCGTCAAAATGTCCGCTTTTTGGTCATTTGGGCAGGGTGGCGACCGAGAAGTGGAGGCGTAGACTTGAGCCCGGGAAAAAGGCCGGTGATCGGTTCAGCTCGTCACATAGGGCGGCAATGGCGCGACTGCGATGAGGGGAACTGAGAGGATGCAGGCGCACGTGGAGTTCGCAATCGGTGACCGTCAGATCGGCGGTGTCCGCCAGAGCGGACTGAATGAGCGTGCGGCCTTCATGGGCGGCCCGCCGGTAGTGGGGTTGGATCAGCGCGACCAAGTCGCTCTCGGCTTGATAGGCGACCATTTTAATCAGGTTCATCAGGTGTTGGCGCTCGGGTGCGAGACGCATGGTCTCTTCACGGACGGCCTGTCGCACAGGGACGCGGGCGGGCAGCGTGGCCCGCTTGGCTTGAAGATCTTTGAAGCGTTGGAGCGCGGAGCGGACGGTCCGCGCCAAGGGGGCTTGGACCTTTTTCAGGCTGCGGATGGTGACGGCGCCGGTCTCGCCCTCGAGTTGCACGAAAGCGCCCAGGCCGTACTCCGCTTGCAGCCGCAGCAGCTCATGGCGCGCAGCGCGGATGGGCTCATCGAGGGCTTTGCGGGCCGGGTTGGGCACTTCGCGGGCGGGATCGTCGGGAAGAGCGTCGTGTTCGGCCAACGCATCCAAGGCGTATTCCTCGGCCAGATACTTGAAAAAGTTTTCCTGCCGCCAGCGCTCGAACATGCGATAAGCGACCTCCAAGGCCGGCAGGTCGCGGCGGGAGGTAAGGACGGCAGTCTGATGACCATGCTCGCGCAGGCGCGTGACTTGGCGCAGTCGCAGCTTGCCCTGCAGGAGTCGCACCTCTTGGTCGGCCAGAACGTAGGCGATGCGGCGGCCGTCCAGACGGCCGGCATGGCCGCGGAAGCGTTTGCGGGGAACCCGAGGAGAGCGGCCTTTGCGATAGGTCAGGACGTCGAAGCCTTGTTCGATCAGCCAAACAAACAGCTTGGGGCTGAAGCCGCCGCGGTCGAAGACGACCGTCACGCGGCGTTTTCCGATCAGAGCGCGGATTTGCTCCAGCACCACTGGCAGCATCTTCACCATACCGGCGTTCGCTTCCGCCGTCACGACGAAGAGCGGGTCGCCGCGCTGGTCGTTGACCCAGTAGTCCGTGGTGGCTGCGACTGCCAAACGGCGCTGCGGCACGAAGGCCTTGGGGATCGTGTGCTTGCCGTGGTAGACGCGGACGTGGCCGTCCACGTAGAGGAAGCCCAGCGCCTGGCCGCGCTGGGCAATGCGCCGTTCGGCCAACGCGCGGCCGAAATCGGCCGCACGACCCATCGCCGCAAGGCGAGCCAGTTTACGCCGCAGCGTCTTCACTTCGGGAGCGCGATCCAAGCCGAGGATCCTTCCGAGCGCGGCTGGAGAGTGTTCCTTCAGCGCTTCAGGCCGCTTGATTCGCAGCAGGGCCATCAAGAGCATCGTCATCAAGCTGGTGCGCAGGCCGTAGAAGGCGGGGGCCAGCGAGCCGTAGATGTCGCGGGCGCACTCGAACACGCCGGTTTGGAGCAATGCCGCGACGGCGAGAAGCACGCCGCCGCGAGGCACGGCGGTCTCCGAGCGGAACAGCGGCGCCGCGTCCTCCAGCATGCCCAAGTACGCCATCAGTCGATCGACCCGGCGGTCGGCAGGATCGTGATCGAAGGAAATCGGCGTGTCGTCCTCAGCGCAAAAAGCGGACAGGTTTGGTCCGCACTTTGTTTCGGCCAGAGGCTCGGCGGGAGTTGGCGGCGCGGCCGCAGATTCCTCCAACGGCAGACGTTCCTGATCGGACTTCGGATCC
>JBIJCX010000151.1:0-18717 GCA_044344465.1 Opitutaceae bacterium | reverse complement strand
CGTTTTTCGATTTTCATGATGGGAATGGCCCAGCAGGGCCTGCCCACGAGCTACGAACCGATTCGCCACGACCGCGATGTCCTCTGGTAACGCAAATCCGGTGATTTGCGCGATAAGCCCCACCAACAGCGGCGTTTGCGCCTGCCAGATATCTGGTAACGCAATCCCGCCGTCTGACTTTGTTTGATCCTTCTCTTCCGCGACTTGCGTAATCAAGACATCTGGTAACGCAGAACTCTGCTTTCGCCCCCGCTTCCAGTACCCCGGGTGCGCCGCACGCCACGCGCGCACCTTCGTCGCCTTTTCCGACCCGCAATAGCAGTCTCGATTCTCGGGCCGATTCTCCCATTTGCGCTGGCTCGCCACCTTGCTCTCCCGCCGGCACGCCGGCTGGCCGCAGTACCGCTGGTGATGACGGTTGCGCGGATCGGGCAGGAAGAAATCTTTGCAATTACGGCAGCTACGTTGCCCGGCGGGGTGCATGCCACCCAACTTTCCCACCGCCTCCGCCGCCGACAAACCCGCCGCTGATCACCCAACTCGGTTCACGAGGGAAGAAAATCAACCCGGCCGAAGAAGAGCTTTCTTTCGGGAAGGGTGAAGGAAATCGACCCGAAGACGATAGCGACTTTCAAACGGCCAGCTCTTGGTGGGTATCATCTCGCCGCTGGCACCCACGTATTTCTTCGCCACTTCTGCGATGTGCTGCTGGCGGATTGAGACGCTTGTCAGGGGCGGTTTCTCCCCCACGTCTCGCCAGTCAGCACGTATCTCTCCCCGGCGGTCCCCTTCGCTACTCACAGGCTTCCTCCGGTTTCGGTTCGCCTGCTTTCAACCGCTACTATGAGACCACTAAGACTGCCGCCTCCGTTGCCCCGTTCGCTTCGGTTTCCCTCGCTCCCGGAGTCCTTCGCTGCTTTCCGTGTTTCGCTCGCAAGGACCGCGGAAAGCATGGCCCATGCGCCCGGACGTTGGTAAACCGGTGTCGTCCCTATCCGGTTGTGGTGTAAAGGATCGGGGCGGCTCTCCCAGCTTTCCAGGATGCCCCCATATGTCTCTGCCCCGCTCTCAGATCCCGGTCCGGCCTCCATGCACGTGGCCCGCGCCCCTCGAAGAAGGCGACTTACTATGTGCATGGCGGTGTTGTCACCCCTGGGGTCAGCAGGAAGACCCAGACGATACCGATTTCGGGATTCAATCACGCGGCTTTGACACTCGCTCCATACGCTTCACGCACCCCTTACGGGTGTGCTGTGCAATGTTCGCTTCCGAGCGGCTGCCAGCCTTTCTCGGGTGGTAGTGTTTACCCACTGGGCATCGATTACATGTTTCATCTTCCTTTCGTTGGTTTCCTCATGTTCTGGTTGCTGGCGCGAGACCCCATCGGATCGACCTCCGTCACCGTGACCGACGCGGCAAGCGGTCCGGTCACGGCTCCAGCCATGACCAGTATTCGTATAGTCGACCATGCATTCATAAGGCTATCCTGTGGCTCGAGTCCGAAGAACCGACGCCGCAATGCTGGCGGTGGCTGTTCACAGCACCGCCGGATTGAGCACGACGTGTTTGATGCGTATTCGCTTCCAAGAGTACGTGATGTGTACTCTTCCATCGGTCGCCTGAATCACGGCGGGATAGGAGAAGTCGCGCTCATTGCCCCACGGCGCCACTAACGGGGCATCTTCCAGCACCACCACGGGAATCCAGTTCACGCCGTCCTTGGAAATGGCCACATTGAGCGGAGACCGGTGGACGCCGGTCTTCGCCGGTCTCAGGAGCCCGGAATGATTGTACACGATCAAGTGCCGCCCGTCCGCCAGCGTAACGGCATCCACCCCGGAGTTCGGATTCTGCAATGTGCTCAGCGTCGGCTGATCCCAGGTGCGACCGGCGTCCTTCGACCACATGGAAAAAACGAAACCGCGTCGCGTGCGCCCCATCGCCTGCAGCCGATCGCCGCCGTGCAGGAGGATACTGGGCTGGATCGGCGTGACGTCCTGGGTGTCATTCAGAATTCCCGTCGTTTCCCATGTGCGTCCGAGATCCTTCGTCCATTCGAAATGGACCCGCCACTTGCTCTTGGCGTCGGTCGATTCGGTGCTCGAGGGACAGAGGATCGTGCCGTCGGCTAATTGGACCGGTTTGTTTTTGATCGGGCCAAGGATCCCGTCTGGCAAGCGCCGCGGTTTGCCCCACGTCTTGCCGCCATCAGTCGAGGTCATGAGCATCCCCCACCAAGTCGTGGGATGGGGCCCGACTTTATAGAAGAGCATCAGGGGCGCCGAACCCCGCGCTTGGAAGAGCACCGGGTTCCAGGTCGGATGGCGTTTGCCATCCGGCTGCAGGCCGTTTGCGACCTCGACGGGCACGCTCCAGCGGCCGGCGCTGCGCCGCGCCAGCCAGATGGAGATGTCCGGCTTGCCTTCCTTCGTGCCGCCAAACCAGGCCGCCACCAGCTCGTCGGGCGACACCTCGACGATCGTGGACGCGTGGCAATCCCCGTGGAGATCGTGCGCGAAGACGAATTCCTGCTCTACGACCGAGCGTTTGGGATCGGCCATCCGCACCCCTTGGGCGGGATTCTCAGCGGCCGGTAATCCGGCGTATAGTAGGGCAGCGGCGCCAACAAGGATAGGGCATTTCAATTTCATGGTCATGGGATGGAATAATCTGCAGTTAACTTAACCCGCCTCGACGCGTTCCGCGTGCGGGCCGCTTTCGTCGGGTCGGGCGTGTCTCATTGCTTCGTGGCTGGCTCCTACAAACGGCAAACGGGGAGATTCTTGAATTGCTGGTAGGAAACTCGATTTTCAGGGGGATCGGATCCGGGAGGGGTTTGGCGCCGGCTGGCGGTTCACCCGCAGTCTGGGCGGCGTAAGCCGGGGTTAGGGCAATCGCAATCAAAAATCGGATTTTCATGGGTTCGGGCCGGGGAGGGGCTTTCAGGGTTTGGCGCCGCGGTCGTGACCGGGTTAGAAGCTGCCAATGACACCCGCTTGGGCACTCAAGTCCTCCGCTCCGGCTCGTGCTCAGAACCGACCGGAGATTCCAGCGGTAATGGTCAGGAAGTTTTGAGTGTACGTCCGGTAGCGGTTGGAAACATATTGATAATTTGCTTGGGGTTCCTGAAACAGGTTGCTGAAATCGAGCGTCACGCTCAACCGGCTGGTCAACTGCTGCGCAAAGCCCAGATCCACGCTTGTTCGGGAATAACGATAAAGATTAGCCCCCGCGTTGGTGGCGCTGTAACTGGAAATAAACCGGCTGTTATAGTTAGTGAGCACCCGCGTTCTGAAGCCCTTGTACGCCCAACTCAACATGACATTTCCCACCTTCGGCACAAAGCCTGCCACTTGGTCGGTCTTCAGCGTGACTCCGCTGAGGTTGCCGAAGTTTCCCTCGGTTACAATCGAGGTGTAATTTACGGAGAAACTCAGTCCCTTCCACAGCCCGGGCAAAAAGGTGAACTGCTGCTGGTAGCCAAATTCCCAGCCCTCCACGCTCGCCGTGCCGGCGTTGAGCGAAGTCAGCAAGCGGAATCCGGCGTAGTCACCATTATAGCCGTTATTGGTACCGCTCGGCACGACACCGTGGTCCAATCCGGAAACGATGTAATCCGTGATTTTCTTGTGGAACCACCCCGCCGTGATGCTGCCCATCGGTTTGAAATAATACTCCAGCGTGGCGTCCCAGTTGGTGGCCATCTGGGGCAGCAGCGCGGGATTATTGACGGTGACCGTCTGGTTCGTTTCGCTGACCGACTCGTTGGGCATCAGATTGCCGGGCGCCGCCCGGCCAAAGCCGGTCGACCAACTCAGCCGGGTTTTGAGGTTCGGCGTGATGTCGTGACTCAGATGCATGCTGGGGAAATACTTCGTGTAACTGCCCTTCAAATCGCGGCGGAAGCCTTCGTAATCGTGTTGCGCCGATCCGACGGGATCAGCCAGTTGTTGGGCGGTCGTGGAGAGGGACCGCGCGCGCACCCAACCGAAGCTCTTGGTGTCGGTCCGCTCCTCGCGAACCCCGCCAAGGAATCCGGTGTTGGCCAGCCAGCCCTGGGCCCCAAACCGGCCCTTGAGCATCGCGTACCCCGCGGTGATATCCTCGGTCACGCCCCGATTGCCCGTGTATTTGTTTTGGTTGACGTAGTAAAGATCCTCCGACCAGAGCGCGGGATTGGTCGGCGCTCGGTCCGTCATGAAATCCGAAATCTGCCAGACCGGCAGCGTCTTTCCGACCGCGAAGTCGCCATACAGCTTGATCGACGGATCCGTCGGCAGGGCCGAGGTGCCACGGTAGCTCCAGCGACGGCTGAAATTTTGAGTCGCCATCTCCTGTTCCCGCCACGTAAAGCCGGTTTTGAAGATGATCGGCGCCGTTGTGGGCAGCTTATAAATGAGGTCGGCATTGAAATGTTTGTTGTACTGGTCCTGATTATGGGCAGTCGCCAGGAGGCCGTTTACGATGGGCCGGTAATTGTTGGGATCCGAGATGTCGGGGCCGGCGGTCTGGGTAAGTCGAGAAAAATCCGCCCCGACCGGGCTCTCGATTTTCCAGCCGACATTGGCCATCCGCTGGGTGAGACCATATTGACCACCTTTCGCACCGCCGGTGGTCATGCCGATCTTAAGGTTGTTCCGGCTATAGCCGGTATTATAATCGAGTTTGATCGGCCCCCAGTTGTGATCGCCTGCAAACGAAGCGAGCCACTGCCGGACAATGTAGCTGTTGGGCCCGGTGGTGCTGATTTCAACCAACGACGTATTGGACGTGCTTGACAGATAGTTGGCCGTGGTCAGTGGTCGCACCTCGGTCACGGTGTCGGTCCAGCCGGGATTTACACCGGTGACGACGGAAGTCGCGCTCGGAACGGAGGTGGCGGATCCGGTGTACGCCCGCCTGGTGTAGCTGCGCTGCATCCGCTCGATGTTTTGGTTTATTAGCGTGTTAACCGTGAACTTTGAATTCTCGGAAAACCGATACTCCGTCTTCACGTTCGCACTCTGCTGTTTGCGATTGTTGAAGTTGTTTCTGACACTATAATCCCAAACGTAGGCCGGCGAGTCCGTCGTGTTCTGAAAATTGCGGTTCACGATGACGCCGCCAATCGCGTTTTCGCTATAGAATACATTCACCTGCACCCCGAGATTTCGTTCGCCGCCCAGCACACCGAAGACTTCCTGATAGGCCAGGGTGAACAGGGGATGATACCGGTGCGCCTCCCGGAGTGGAATCTGGGTGGTTCCCGGAGGAGCGGCGCGGACATTCGCGCTGAAGTTCATAACCTGCTTTTCCTTCAGGTTCAGAGTCGAGCGGCTCTTCAGGTTCAGGTTGCCACCCAGCGAGTCCGGGCTCGCATCCGGAGTCAGCCCCTTGATCAGTTCCATTTGTTCGTACAATGAGCTCGAAATGCTCTGCAGTTCCAACGCCCGGTTGGTGCTGATGCTGGGCATGCGCTGGCCATCCATCGTCACCGTGTTCAGGTTGCCGGGCATGCCGCGCACCATGAAGGCGTAGTTCAGGCCCTCGTCTTGGGTTACCGGAGCCACGCCCGGCAGTCGCATCACGACTTCGCCCACGCTCATATTCGGCAGGTTGCCGTAGGAATCCATCGCCACGACATTTTTGACGTTGTCCGCGTTCCGCTGCATCGTGAGCGCCAGGGCATTGCCCTCGCGTTCGCCGGTCACCATGAACGCATCCAATTTGTAGATGCTGGCCGTGAGTTCAACGTCGCGAGTCACACGCTGGCCGTCGGAAACCCCCACCGGGGTTGTCACGGTATCCAGGCCAATGTAGCTGACCACCACCTCGTGGGTGCCCGCCGGCAGCCCCGTGAAAAGATAGCGACCGGAATTGTCGGTCTGCGTGGTTATCCCGAGCTGCGGGATTTCGACGATCGCGCCCTCCAGCCCTTTCTTGAGCGCGGCATTGCTCACAAAGCCGGCCATGCTTCCGGTACCCCGGGCCGCGGCAGTTGTCTGGGCGATCGCGGTGGGTGCCAGCAGTAAGGCAGTCCAAGCGGTTAAACCGATAAGCACGCGCAATGACTTCATGGTAATATAGGGTTGTGGCGTGTACCCACGGCGATCAGGCATAGGTACAGCTGGTAGGAAACTCGATTTTCAGGGGGATCGGATCCGGGAGGGGTTTATCGGACCCGCCACACCGGCCCGCAACGCCGGCACAAATGCCGCGAGCAGCAGCAGAACCACCAACCGGCGCAGGGCATCAACCGAGCGGCACACGCGAAGAAGATACGGGGTTAGAGTTTGGAGCATTCATGACAGGCCCGCCGCGGTGAAGATCGCAGTTGAAGTTCCTGTCATGAGTTCAGACGAAGCACGCGTCACGTCGGGCTATGGCGATTTTTCGGGGACGCGAAAAATCATTCGGGCCGGGATGCCGGCCCGGCCTTGCGGAGCACCACGCGGTTCGGCGCGGGACGTTCCACGGCGATTTCGCCGTCCGAGACCAGCAGGCGCACGAATGCATCGACATTCTCCGCCCGAAAGCTGCCGCCGATCGGCAGGGCACCGAGTTCGGCATCGGCCAATTCGAGCTGGAGTTGGTTGCGCCGATTGAACTGCGCGATCGCGTCGGCCAACGGTGTATCCACAAACACCAGTCGCGGCCCCTGCCAGGCCAGCGCTTCGCGCATGGCCTCGGGCGCGACCTTTTCGATTACCGGCAGCCCGACCGCCGCCACCGCGGCAGTGGCTGGCGCGACGGAAATCACCACGCGTTCATTGGCGCTGAGCTCGGCGTAGACTGCGCCGACCGCAAGCCCGTTTGATTCCGATCTCGCCACTGACCTTCCGCCTTCGCCTGGCGTCGGCGCGGCAGGCTGACCTCCGACCTCCGACTTCCGACTTCTGACCTCTGACCTCTCATCTCCCCGCTCCACCTCGGCGACCGCGACTTTGCCCTCCGTCACCAGGACCTCCACTTCCTTCCCGCCCAGCCGCACGTTGAACGCCGTGCCCACCGCGCGCACCGCGACCGCCCCCGCCTCGACCAGAAACGGCCGGGCCTTGTTCTTCGCGACGGTGAAGTGAGCTTCACCGCGTACGAGTCGTACGCGCCGTTCGGCAGGGGAGAATTGCACCGCGACCTCGCTGGCCGAGTTCAACTCGACCATCGTTCCGTCCGCCAGCGACACGCGCTCGTAGCCATCGACGGTCGTGGCATAATGCTGCTCCCGACTGGCTGCCTCGCGACGGCTCGATCCAACCCACCACACTGCCGCCACCGCCAGCGCCGGAAACGGCAGGCCGCGGCGCCGTTTTGGCGGCGGGCGCAACAAGTTTCGATCCGGATGCACCCGGGCCTCCGGCCGGAAGTCGCGCAACTGCTGCAACGCCGTCCACGCCGCCTCCAGCCGCGCCGGCGCGGCGGGCTTTGCCTGGCGCCCATGCTCAGTCCCGAAGGTCGCCCGGATGTACGCCAGCACGGCGCGACGCTGGCTCGCGTTGATGATCGCGGCGAAGGCGGGCATGCCTTTGGCTTCGATGCCGTTGGCGATGACTTCGAGCAACACCGGGTCGGCCTTCGCGAGGCGTGTCTGGTCGTCGACGAAGTTTGCCGCGCATCGGATCGAAGCAAAAGCTCACCCCGCCGGGCAGCCCGACGGCGAAACTGCTCGGCGAGGCAAGGTGGGGCATGAAGATCCGGTCGATTCGGACCTCCGCACGAGCGGCCGGCGCAACCCCAGCCAGAGGGCGACCAGCCCGGCTGCGGCCCGCGCGCCAAACGTGCGTCGGCGACTCTCGTCCCGCTTCGATGGCATGGCTACGTCCCAAGGCCGGCGATTCTCAATGCCACCGCTGCAATTCGATGATGTTGCCTTCCGGATCGGTCATGTAGATGAGCGTCAACCTCCCGGCGCCCGGGATGTCGATCGTGACCAACTGACCAACTTCGCGTCCGCCCCAGCGCAGGATTTCCTGCCGCTTGCCCTCGACGTCCGGCACCTCGAAAGCCAGGTGCGCAAAACCCGGACGGGTCAGCGACGTCGGCAGGCTGGGGTCGTTCTGGTGGTACTGGAAAATCTCGAGAGTCGGACCGCGTTCGCCGTGCCCCGGCAGCCGCACGTGACGACCCCGGATGGAACCGCCGATGATCCCGGTCAACGCCTCAAAGGCGGGACCCTTGTTGTCACGCTCCGTGCTGACCGGCTCGCATCCGAAGACCTGGACATAGAAGTCCTGGAGGCGCCGCCAGTCGTTGGCGATGAGGTTCGTGTGCGCATATCGGATACCAGTGGTGGCGGTCATGTCAGCGTCCATCCTTTCCGATATTCACGACGGAGGAATCGTTCGGCCTCGGGCGCGTTGCGAATCCGCATGTTCCTGGGATCCCACTCGATTTTGCGGCCGGACCGATAGGCCACGTTGCCGAGGTGCGTTACCTCGGTGAGGCGGCCGCTGTAGCCAAAATGGCAGGTCGTGGGTGCGCCGGTCTTGCAGGCGTGAATCCACTCCTGGTGGTGGCCGATGGAGTCGGGAATGGTCTTGGGGGGTGGCGTGAATCCGGCAAAGTCCTTCTCGGGCAGCAGCACGTGCTTGCCGTAATCCGAAAGCAGCAGGCCCTTGGATCCGATGAACAAATGGCCGCTCAGCCATTGGGGAATCTTCTTTGCTTTCCAGAGGTCGGGTTTGTTCGCGCCCTGGTGCCACACGAGCTTAACCGGCGGCTGGGAACCGCGCGCACCGAACTGGTAGGAGACGGACATCGATGCGGGAGCGATCTCGGGATGCGGCGGCGGGCCGCTCGCCTCGGCCGTGAGCGGGGCATCGAGGTTGAGCGCCCAGTAGGGCAGGTCGATGTAGTGCGTGCCGTGATCGCTCATCGTGCCGTTGCCAAAATCCCACCAGCGGTACCATTTGTTGCCCGGAAGATAGATATTGTTAAAGGGGCGCCACGGCGCGGGCCCGAGCCAGAGGTCCCAGTCGATCTCCGGTGGCACCGGGTCGACTTCCTTCGGCCGATCCTGGGTGCTCAAGCGATCGTTGTAGGTCTTGGCGTCGGCGGGCGATTGCCAGCCGTAGGCGCGATTGGACCAGGCATGTACCTCGTGGATTGAACCGATGGCGCCGCTTTGGACGAGCTCCACCACGCGGCGGTAATTGGTCCCGGCATGGATCTGCGTCCCCATCTGCGTGGCCACGCCCGCCTGCCTGGCGGTCTCGGTGATCAGACGATCCTCCGCGACATTGTGCGTCAGCGGCTTTTCGCTATAGACGTGCCTTTTCCGCCTTAACGCCGGGAGGATCGCAAACGCGTGGGTGTGCTCGGTGGTTGAGACCACCACCGCGTCAAACTCAGAATCCTTCAGGCTGTCGTACATTCTCCTGAAGTCGCGAAACTGCTTCGCCCCGGGTTTGAGCGCGGCGGCCTCGCGCAGGCTGGCCTGGTTCACGTCGCAGAGTGCCACGATGTTCTCACCCAGCATCTCCTTCATGTTTGCGAGGCCGCGGCCGCCGCAACCGATGATGGCGAGGTTCAGGCGGTCGCTCCGGGCCTGACCGCGAAGAACGGCCGGGAAGCCGAGAACGCCGGCGCCCGCGACCCCGGCGATTTCCAGGAGCCGGCGACGGGTAATTCGGGGAGTCTGAGTGGTGTTCATGATGCGATGAGGCGGGTTGGGCGTTCAGAACCGACCGGAGACCCCCAGCGAGATCGTGGTCCCGGTGAGCGTCCAGCGCTGCAACTGCTCGGGGATGCCCCGATAATATTCCTGTGGTGCGTTGAGCAGATTGGAGACGTCGCAGGTGATGCTGACTCCCGGCCTGACTTCATAGCCGAGGCCGACGTTCACCCGCGTCGACTCGAACCGGTACAGATTCCGGCCCACCGAGGTGGCGGTATAACTCGTGATGCCGTCGCTCGTGTAGTTGATGAGTACCCGGGAGCTGAATTTGCGATAGCGCCAGGAGAGGGTGACATTGGCCGTCTTCGGGATGAAGCCGGCGATCTGACCGGTGGTCAAATTCGTCCGGCCGCCAAAATCACCGTGAGTATCCAGCACCGTATAATTCGCCAGGAATCCGAGATTCTTCAGCAGTCCTGGCAGGAAAGTGAACTGCTGCTGGTAGCTAAACTCCCAGCCTTGCACGAAGGCAGTCCCGGCGTTGGCCGTCGTCAGGATTGTATAACCGCCGTACTCCCCGCCGTAGCCGTTGCTGGCGCCGGTGGCCACCGTACCGGCGTTGATGCCGCTCACGATGTAATCCTTGATCTGCTTGTGAAACCAGCCGATCGAAAGGTTGCCGACGGGTTCGAAATAGTAGTCGAGCGTGGCATCCCAATTGGTGGCCATTTGCGGCAAGAGGCTCGGGTTGCTGATCGTCAGGGTCTGCGCCGTGTCGCTGAACGACTCGTTGGGCAGCGCGTTGGTCAGCGCCGGGCGGCCAAAACCCGTTGACCAGCTGAGCCGCCCCTTGAGGTTGCGGTTCACGTCATGCGTCAGGTGAATGCTGGGAAAAGACTTCGTGTAGGAACCCTCCAGTTCGCGCCGGGTATTGGCGTAATCACGTCGCGCTGAACCCAGGGGATCCGCCGCCTGCTGCGCCGGCGTACTGCCAGAGTGGGCACGGACCCAGCCCCAGCTGTTGGTCTCGGTCTTTTCGGCGCGGACCCCGGCCAGGTAGGTCGTGCGCCCCAGCAGCCCGCTCCGGCCCATTTTCCCCTGGGCCATCAAATAGCCGGCACTCACGGTTTCCTCCACTCCACGCGTACCCGTATAGAGGCTCGATTCGCGGTAGTATACATCCTCGCTCCAGAGCGCCGGTGCGACGGGGCCTTCCTTGGTCATGTGGGCAGCCGTTTCCACCAGGGGAATTTTTCTCCCGGTCTTCACCATGTCATAGGTGACAATCGATGGGTCCGTTGCGAGCGGAGCCGTGCCCACGTAGTTCCAGCGCCGGACACCCGTGCCGTTGAAAACGTTTTGAAAGCGCCAGTTGAATCCGGTCTTCAGGAACGTGGGCACATCGATGGGAAACTGGTACTTCATGTTTCCCCAGGCCTCCTTGATATCCAGATTGTTGCTTTCGTTCCGGTTGCTGACGTTGACCGGCCGATAGTTGCCTGGGTTGGTGAAATCCGGCCCCGCCGTCTGCACGAACCGCGGATGCCGCTCGTTCTCGGTCAGATCCAGCCGCCACCCGACGTTGGCGATCCGGTTGATCAACACGCCGCCGTTGCTGCTGGCGGGGTTGATATGGGCGAGACTGTAGCGCCCGTTATAGTCGATCTGCAGCCGATCAAAGGCGTGTTCGGCCCCAACATTGATTGAACGCAGCCGGTTGTAGAAACTGAAGGTCGACGAGGTGACATCGATCGTGGAGCCGGTTGCGGCCCTGACTTCCGTGATGCGGTTCGTATACCCGGGGAGAATGCCCGCGTTCCCGGTGGTGCCGACGGTCTGCGCGGCGTAGGCCCTGACCTCGTAGACCCGGCGATACGGCTCATCGGCATTATTGCCGAGGGCGCTGATCGACAGTTTGGTGGCGGGCGCCAGGCGGTAATCCAATTTCACATTCATGCTGCCCTGCTTCCGGTTATTATACGAATCGTGGGTGCGATAATCCCAGATATAGGCCGGTTGCGCCGTCGTGTTTTGGAAGTCGCGGATGGTATTGAAGTAGCCGGCGACGTTCTCGCTATAGAACGCCGTCACCGAGACGCCGAGGTTGCGTTCCCCGCCAAACGCATCGAAGACTTCCTGATAGGAGACATTGAGGAGGGGATGAAAACGGTGGGCTTCGCGCAGCGGGATTTGTTCGGTGAAGGACGGCGCGAGTCGCCCCGAAAAGCTATAGGTGAAACGACGCTTTTCCCTCATGCTGAGCGGTGAACGCGTCTTCATGTCGATCGTGCCGCCCATCGACGCCGCGCTCTTGTCGGGCGCCAGCCCCTTGGTGACCTCGATTTGATCGAAGAGCGCTCCGCTGATGAAGCTGGTGGGGAAGCTGCGGCTCATGCCGCCTTCGCTGGGGGCCATGCCGCCATCGATCGTGACGCTGTTGAGCGCGGAACTCATGCCGCGAACCATCACGTTGGTGACATTGCCCTCGTTATCCAGGTTTCCCGCCACGCCCGGCAGGCGAATCGCCACCTCGCCGGGATTCATGTTCGGCAGGTTGCCGAAGGTATCCATCGCCACAATGTTCTTAACGTTCTCGGCGTTGCGTTGCGCCGTGATGGCGGCGGCGGCCCCCTCCCGTTCACCCGTGACCTTGAATTCCTGCAAACGGTAGATCTCCGTCGTCAGATCGAAGTTGCGCACTGACCGCTCGCCGGCTGACACGGTCACCTGCCCGCGTGCTGGATCGAGGCCGAGATAAGACGCCACGACTTCGTGGGTGCCGGCTGGTACTCCCGCGAGCGTATAGCGGCCGGTGTTGTCGGTCAGTGCGATCAGGCCGAGCTGGGGAAGCTCGACCTTGGCGCCCTCCAACAGATTCTTCGACGCCAGATTGCTGACGTAGCCGGTGACCGTGCCGCCGGCGCCGGCCACAACCGGGGCGACTCCCGCGGCGTGAATGATCGGAGCAAGTGGCAGCGCCAGGGCTAGCCAGCCAGCCAAGAGGGCAAAGGGGGCCAAGAGGTAATTTCGTTTCATAATGTTGGGGTTGTCTGGGCTTGGATTCAAAGGCCGCGCATGAAATTGAACGTTCGGTCGATCTGGCCGGGCAGCGCTTCGTACGGCTGGTAGGAAACTCGATTTTCAGGGGGATCGGATCCGGGAGGGCTTTACCGATAGGAAACTGGATTTTCAGGGGATCGGGCCGGGAGGGGTTTAGGCGACGAGGTTGGTGTGGGCATATCGGATACCCCTACACCCCTCATCACCGCCCGCGCAGCGCCTCGAGCTTCGCTTCCGCTTCGGCGATGCGACGTTCTAGCTTCTCCTTCGCGCCACGAAAGAGCACCGGACTCGGAGTCAAACGCACGGCCTGCCAGTTGTCCCGCTCCGCAGATGGATTGAAGAGATCCCGGATTTCCTGCAGGTAGCGTTTCGAGGCTTCGATCTGAGCCGTCAGGTTGGCCCGGTTGTGGAATCCGTCGCCATTGACGGTCACATAGATCGGCGTCGTATGGGCCATCTGCCCGAGGCCGGCATCCGTCCGCGCCGCCAGCCAGATCCCTTGCTCCACCCCAAGTTCCAGTTCAACCGAAAGTTGGCTGGAAGTTTGCCCCGCCCCGGCTGGGGTTGCCTCGGCCAGAACTTTCCCGTGGCCTATAATCTGGACGCGACTGAGCGGAATCTGCGATGGATGTCCATGCGCCGTCGCCGAGATTCGCACCTTGCTGCCGGCCTTGACGTCCAGGGATGTACCGGGAAGCCGGTCGTTCACCTGAAACTCCAGCATCGGTCCGGTCGTGACGAAGGTATTGCCGGCCTTGATGCCCGCCAGCCAGCGATCGAAGGAAAACGGCCGGCCGACATAGGTATAGAAGCGGGCGTCGCCGATCTGGGCCCCGACCTGCTCTTCGCCGGGCCGCGGGCCGCGCCCACACCACGGGAAATCCGACCCGCCGAGGGCGGTCAGTTTATAACCGAGATCCAGAAATCGATAATAGTGTTCCAGCGCCAGCGGCCCCTGCGGGACGCAGAACTGCATGACCTCCAGAAAATCGATTTTCCCGGCGAGCACGTCCAGGGTCATGCCCCGATAACCATGGAACGACATCGCGGAATGCGCATAGCCGGAGACGCCTCCGAGTTCGTGAACCCGATCAAAGACGCGGTCGTAGGAATAATATTCATCCTGGAAGCGCACGAATCTCTCGGCCCCCAACGAGATGGTGTGACCGAGTTCATGCGTGCGCGGTTCCTCCTGGCCGGGGGTGAGAATATATCCGCCCGCGCCATAACGGCCCTTTTCACCCCACGCATATTGCGAGAAGTAGGTCGTCCAGAAATCCCCCATCTGCAGGAGCACGCCGACATGGACGTCCTCGGCCGCAATCCAGTCGAGGATCAGGGGATTTTCGCGGGGCGACCGCCGGAGATGAATATGGTCGTCCGCCGAATACCAACCCCGCTCCGGCATATCGGCCCAGCGCCGCAGCGGGTACTTTCGCACCAAATGATCGCCGGCCTTGAACACCAGTTGCTCGGTCTCGCGGACGTATTCGTATCCCTTCGACAGGGTGAGGGTGAATTTCCCCGCCGGCATTGGCAGGTCGAACGACCCGCTGACATAGAACGCACCGTCCGGTTGATACGCATAGCCCTGCGCTGAATCGTTCGCCCCGTACATCACGCCGATGGCCTCGGGCGGCAGACCGACGACCGACCCGGGAAACGCGAGCCGGGCCTCGGCCGCACCGGGCGCGTTGCGGGGGAAGGCCAAGCCAACCGCCTTGCCATTCTCGTCGGCGATGCGCACGCGCACCGGCGTTGGCTCCCCGGTCTTGGCGTCCAGGATCGTGACCGCGAGCCTTGCTTCGGCCCGGGCCATGCCGGGGATGCCGACGGGTTGCTGGTGTTCGGCCCATGACATGGGCGACGCGGCGGCATGATTCGGATGGGCCGGCAGCGTCACCGGCCAGACGGCGAGGCTCAGGCCGATCATCCGAAACAAACTCGTCGAACCCCACCATTTCAAGGGCACGCCCTCGCAGCGTGCGGTCGAATCGCGGTCGGTTGGTTGCGGGCGGTTGGTCGGAAATCGGCGGATGCTCGTCGTCATAAATGTCATACGTTGGTGGAGGGCCGGGATCCGTCGAAGCTGGTTCGCGGCGCTGGTATTTCGGCTTCGGCGGATCTCGCCCCTCCGGGGGTTGAAAGAGCTCTGCCACTCGTACCAGCGCAATCCATCGCCTGCAAGCAGGCTCCTACCACTGACAGCGCCAACGATAATGCCCGATGGCAAAGTTGTGACGAGGCGCGCGGGGTGAAACTGACGGTCAACCGTTGAAATGGGACGTAGAGGCGAAGGACGTGGTTGGTCATGTCATTTAGCTGGCTTGGAGTCAGGGGCGAAGCGACAAGCTTGAGGGGCTTTCCAGATCATGGTTGCACTTGAGTGTGTCAGCGTGCAGCCCAAAACAACTGACTGCGAGGAGACTACTCCTAAGGCGTATCCATGAAGTCGAACCACGTTTCACGATTGAATGGACGGACACCAATTGGTGTAGGGCTGGCGCTTGTCGCCAAGCCGCATGTTTCAGTCGAAAAGCGGCCCGTCGGCGAGCAACGGCCCTACACTCTATTGCATCGTTAAGAAGAACCTGCATTAAAGAACGGATCATTTGGCCGCGCAAAATTTAGAAAGCGCCTCTGAGTCCGACGCCAACATTCACCCCGTATTCCGACGTGGAGCCTTGGCGTGCGTAAGGGGGAGTCGCAGGGCTGTACCGCAAACGAGTCTGAGGTACGTTCAAAACGTTATTGATGCTGGCAGCAAGGGATAGTCGCGGGGTAAACTGATAACCGAGGCTCAAGTCCAGCGAGGTGCGCGCCTTGAACCATTCCCCGCCATCCGGCCCAAATGCCGGTTGAAGGCTGCGTAAATCTCGCCCTCGATAATTCCACCTTGCGGTCACCGTAATCTGCTTCCTCTCAAACGTCGCTCCCCAATTTGCGCTCCAGGGAATAAAGCTTCCGAAATCCGCCTGCCGATTCCCCTCCAGCCTAAGCTTGGTGGCATTGGCAAAGACCGTGAAGTGTTTGCCCCAAGGTCCCAGTTCGCGAAGCGCTTGTCTGATATTGGTCTCCATCCCCGAGATCCGGGCATCGCCGGAGTTAAACTTGGTAGACAAATTCCATCCCACATACCTGGCATCATCGATGCCAACTTCTGCCAAATCCTCAAGAGTGGCTACTTTCACCGCCGTCCCGAAAAAGTTCTTGATCTCCTTGTCGAACACCCCGGCGGAGAACACCCCCCCCTGCCGAGTATAATATTCCAGGGACAAGTCGAAGTTATCCGACGTCCACGGTCGCAGACGTGAGTTGCGAACGGTGATAGACCCTTTAACGACAGCCGGATCAGCAATTTGTACCTCGTCAAGGTTGAATTCATTGATGACCGTTCTTGGAATGATGTCGAGGAAGTTGGGCCGTCCATAAGTCTTGGCATAAGCGGCCCGGACCTGAAAGTTTTCCTTGAAATTATAAGTTAAATGTAAGCTCGGATAGTAGCCGCCATACGTTCGATTGGATTTGGACGCACGTTCTTTCAGGATGAAATCCAATTCCTCCAACGAGCCGGCAGCCGGGGCGTCAGGTTTGCGAATCCTAGCACCCGCGGAATCTCGGGCGAAACTTCCATTGGCGTTACGCAAGAAAACAGCATTGGGATCGGACAGCGCGCCCTTTCCTTCGTCGGTCGTCGATTCAAAACGAGCGCCCGTAAGCACCTTCAACCGGTTGTCAAACAGTCCGACTTCAGCTTGGAGATACCACGCGGACACCGCTTCCTGAACGAACTCGGAATTGGTTCGGCGAAAATTCTCCTGAGCCGTCTTTTGCGCGGGGGTTTGGGTGACCAAAAGCGGATTCGCCTGCCATGCGCTCCACAATCTACTCCCAGACAGCCACGGGATGTTCCTAAATCCGTAGTGGGAGTCCTGGTTCTTGTAAACCTGCGCCAAGTACGGAGCAAGACTTTCAATGGTCGCCGGATTGCCATCGGGGCCGTTGAAGGTCCAGGCTTTGTTCTGGGTTCTAATATCGAGGGTCTGGACCTTTTGCGATCCGCCCAGTTGCAGCGCGGTCGGGAATGGAAAAACATTGAGCCGGCGCCGGAGATTGAAATTTCCCGCGTTGATTTGCGTATGGTTCTTGAATGGCTGGTCCGTTACCGTCGTCCCCCGGTAGTTTTCTATGTTATAGAGGTCGACATTCTGATTAGCCGCGTCAAACGCCTGAATCGTGCCCGGACGGTCGACACCGATGTCGGAAAACGTCACTCGGACCGGCACGACCGTCGTAGTGCCAAAAGTATAAAAATGGCGGGCGCCGCGATTCCGCTGATTCACAGACTTCGATCCGCTGATACCGGTCTCAATTCTCCACTTCCCATCGTCGAAGCGATAGTTCACATTTCCCGTAAACGTGTCGAGGTTTAGAATCTGATGGTTCGGATTTTGGGTGATCGACCCTCGGCCCGTGGCTCCGATTGTATAATTGTCGCCATAGCTCAAGCCGACCCCGTTCGCCGTGGTCGCCGTACCGGTTGTGCCCGCGTTGGCATTCCAGACAAGAGATCCAATTTCGGTCTCGACGATGTTTGCCTGTCCGCCAATGGACAGCACGGAATGCGGAGTGACACGCCAATCGGCCTTGAAACTAAGGGTATCCCTGGTTAGATGCCTGGGCCCATCTATTAAGCTAAACCCTTCGAAGTACGGCCGGTTGAACGAAGCTCCTGTCGCCGTGCCCGCGTTCTGGTAGGTGGTTGAAGCGACATGCTGTTCGTTGTATTTCTTATTATGCATTCCTGATATGACGATGCCGAACTTATTGCTGATGGGCCAGACGTACTCAAAATCAAAACCGGGATTAATTTTTGACGTGTAACGATCGCCATTGGAGTCGGGCGTTTTCTTGAACGTAATATTTTCACTGTTGACATCGAAAGTGAGTCCATAGCGCAATTGGGAACTGCTCCGTTCAAACGCGCTTTTGCTGATCATATTGATGGATCCCGCCAGGGAGTCGGCGGGAGTCGATGGAATGGGAACTTTCGTAACTTCTACGCGCGAATAATCATTTAGAGATAGACTCCTAATATCAATGTTGCGCGTGGAGCTTAGCGCCGCAATGTTCACGGGGGTGCCATCCGTCATCATCGACGTCATGCCGGATCCGATGCCACGGATTGAAATCTCCTTGATGTCCGCCTGATCAAACTCGGCGGTAACGCCGGGGATGTATTTGAGGAATTCACCCACCGTGCTCCCCAACACCGCGCCCATCGCGTCGACCGACAGGACATTCTTGATGTTGGGCGCGAACCGCTGTTCGTTGACGGCGATTGACTTGGCGTCCGTCTCTTTATCTGCAAGGACTAAATATGGGTCGAGCTTAACCACTGCCGGATTCTGGCCATAGCGGGCCACGCTCGTCAGATCGACGTTTTGCTCGATGCGTCCACCCTTTGGCACATCAAGCGCTATCTCCGCTACGTCCAAATCCGTATAAAAGACCTCCATAACCGCCGCCCCGCTGCGAACCCCGGGCAACTGAAAGGCTCCAAACGCGTCCGTAAAGACGGTCATGGCCGTGCCTTTGATCGAAACGCGGGCATTGTTCAAATACCTCCCGGTAACCCCATTTCGCACGCGACCGGTAATGGTTGCGGTCTCTTCGTTGGCAGCGACTGCCGGCGTGCGGTCCACCGTTTGGGCGACGGGGTCCGGGGTGGCGGCAAGGACAAACAAGCCGCTTAGAAGCGCAATGATTGAGTTTCGTTTCATTGTTTTCGGGGGTTTTGTCGGGGACGTTCGAGTTTCACGATCAGAGGGTGCGGACGAAGCAGGCGGCACTTCATGGACGACGCGGTTGATCATGAGCGCGCCCGTCTTCTGGTCTTCAACGACGACGAGTGCGGTACGGCTCAACATGCGATCGATCACCTCGCGCGGGGTGAATTCGCCCTTGACCGAGTTTGTCTTCACGCCGCGCACTTTTGGGACGACGTAGATGACCTGCTCGCCCGTCTGTTCGGCAAACTGCCGGAGAGTGTTTGCCGCATC
>JBIJCX010000340.1:0-9349 GCA_044344465.1 Opitutaceae bacterium | reverse complement strand
TGGCCGTCGATGCCGCGGCCCGCAGCGCCGGCACAAATGCCACGAGCAGCAGCAGAATCACCAACCGGCGCAGGGCATCAACCGAGCGGCTCACGCGAAGAAGATACGGAGTTAAGGTTTGGAGCATTCATGACCGGCACGCGGATGTTGGACACCTGACGGATGGGCCGGCTATGTATTCAGACGAAGCATGCTCCCCAACGGGCTATGCGGATTTTCCGCTGGCACAGAAAATCATTTGGGCCGGTGCTCCGGCTTGACTTTGCGGAGCACCACGCGGTTCGGCGCGGGACGTTCCACGGCGATGTCGCCGTCCGAGACCAGCAGCCGGACGAACGCATCGACATTCTCCGCCCGGAAGCTGCCGCCGATCGGCAGGGCACCGAGTTCGGCGTCGGCCAGCTCGAGCTGGAGTTGGTTGCGCCGGTTGAACTGCGCGATCGCGTCGGCCAGCGGTGTATCTACAAACACCAGCCGCGGCCCCTGCCAGGCCAGCGCTTCCCGGATCGCCTCGGGCGCCACCCTTTCGATCACCGGCGGCGCGATCGACGCCATGGCCGCACTGACTGGCACGACTGGAATCACCACGCGTTCATTGGCGCCCAACTCGGTGTAGCCGGTCCCAACTGCGGTTCCGCCTGCGGCCCGGCCTGGCTCTGACCTCTGCCGTCTGTCCGCTGACTTCGGTTCAACCTCCTCCGGCCTCCCGCCTTCGTCAGGCACCCGGGTCGCAATCTGCCCTCCGGTTCCTGATTTCCGACCTCCGCCTTCCGACCTCGGCTGAAGGTTCTCTGGCGTGGCCACCGCCACTTTGCCCTCTGTCACCAGGACCTCCACATCCTTCCCGCCCAGCCGCACGTTGAACGCCGTGCCCACCGCGTGCACCGCAATCGTCCCCGCCTCGACCAGGAATGGCCGCGCCTTGTTCTTCGCCACGGTGAAGTGAGCTTCACCGCGAACAAGTCGCACGCGCCGTTCGGCAGGGGAAAATTGCACCGCGACCTCGCTGGCCGAGTTCAACTCGACCATCGTTCCGTCGGCAAGCGACACGCGCTCGTAGCCATCCACCGTCGTGGCATAATGCTGCTTCCGGCTGGCTGCCTCGCGACGGCTCGACCCAACCCACCACACTGCCGCCACCGCCAGCGACGCCGCTAACGCTACCGTCGCCGCCAGCGCCGGAAACGGCAGGCCGCGGCGCCGTTTTGGCGGCGGGCGCAACAAGTTTCGATCGGGATGCACCCGGGCCTCCGGCCGGAAGTCGCGCAACTGCTGCAATGCCGTCCACGCCGCCTCCAGCCGGGCCACCGCCGCTTCGTGGCGCACGTCGGCTCCGCGCCACTGCGCGAAATCGGCTTCCTGCTCCGGGGTCAGTCCGTCGTCGCGCTGCGCCAGCCAGGCGGCCGCCGTGGCCTCAATGGCCTCGGCATCGGAGGGACGGTGATGACCAAAAGCTTTCATATGATCCAATTCATTTGAACCACAGAGGCACAAAGGCACGGAGCCGGAGCAAGGCGCCTGGGTATTCTCTGTGTCTTTGTGTCTTTGTGGTTCATCAGCCAGCGTTGGTCGCTCACGGCAGCCCGCGCTCGGCCAGATACTCAGCACAACGGCGCATGCCTTTCGCGAGTTGCGCCTTCACCGTGTGTTCCGAGATGCGGAGTTCGGCGGCGATTTCCTTTTGCGAACATCCATAGAGTAGTCGGAGCGTCAGTACCTGGCGGCAGCGATCGGGCAGCATCTTCACCGCCTCGGCGAGGAGCGCGAGTTCCTGCTGTTTGTTGAGGGCGTCGGCTGCATCGGGCCTGTCTTCTACGACGGACAACTCGTCGAGATCGGCTACGCCGTCGATCGAAACGACCTGGCGGCGACGAAAGAAATCGAGCGCGGCATTGCGCGCCGTTGTGAACAAAAAGGCCTTGGCGTAGCTCACCTTTCCCGTCTCCCGCGCCCGGATGAGCCGCGCATACGACTCCTGCACCAGATCGTCGATGTCGGGTAGCGCGGGAAACACGCTGCGCAGGTAGGAGCGCAGCGAGGATTCGTGCGGCTGTACTTCCTCGGTGAACCAATGCGACAGGTTGGAGGCACCCACGGCCGATGCCCCGCCACGCGGCAGGTTGCCGGCCTGCGCTGACCCCCGCAGTGGGGCGACGTCTGTTCCTGGAGTGGTCACGACGGTAAAACGAACTCCAATTCGGACTCCTCTCCGGCAGAGTCGAGTCGGATCTGCCGGGTCAAAAATAATCCCGTTTCGCCATAGCCCGGAGTGCCGAGTCGTTCGTCTTAGCCGTGTCCATTCAGACAGACCCCGTTCACCTATGGAGCCGGACAAACCAAATGATGTGTGCAGGGGCGTCCCTTACCGACGCCCATCGTACGGCGTGGAAACGGGCGTCGGCAAGCGACGTCCCTACATCTCGACTGCTAAGAAACAGCTTCGTTGTAGCCCGCCGCGTGAGCGGCGGGAGTGCTGGAGGTCCCTGCGCTCACGCGCAGGGCTACAAAGCCCGACGTTTCTTCCCGTCCGGTGCAAAAGTTCCACCCTCTGTGCCGGTCCGGGCAAAAATCCGCCGCGCGAGCCGACACGATCCTCGAACCCGGCATTGCCTGCCAGGACACGGCCAACATGCTTGCGACTGTCCCTTCCCATGCCAAACGCTTCCATGCTGCCTCCGTTGGATTCAGAGGCGTTCAACCCGGCTTTGGTTCTCCCGGCCAAGGCTGGAGGCGCCGTGCGAAGGCGGGCATTCCTCCTCAGCACATCCCTCCTCCTCGCCTGCTCCATGACCGCAGCGACAGCGGGTGAAGCCGGACCGCTCGTGAATGCCCGGCAAATCCGGACATTGGCGCCGGCGAAAAATGAGCAACCGCCATCCGCGCGGGTGCAAGGCGTGGTGACGTTTCATGAGCCCGAAACGGGCATCACTTATGTGCAGGATGACACCGGCGGGATTGCGCTGGCCGCGGGCAAACCCAGCCAACTGGCCGCGAACGTGCGCGCGGGGATGCGGGTGGACGTGCAGGGCGTCGCCGCCCAGGGCAGCTTTGCACCCGTGCTGGCCGGCCGCGCGGGGAAGCCCCCAGCCGTGACAGTGCTCGGCCCCGCCGCGATGCCCGCGCCTCTCTCGGTCGGAATTGAAGAACTCCTGGGCGGGAAAAATGACGGACGTTGGGTCGAAATCCGCGGGACCGTTCGCTTCCTGGCCGCACGGCCTTTTGCGCCTGAGATCGGGGAGGATCCGGAGGATGGCACGATCGGGACAACGCCCGCGCCCACCCTGCGCTTGAGCCTCGAACTCGGCACCGCCGCCGGCCGCTTCACGGTGATTATTCCCTGGACGCCAGACCGGCCACCACCCGATAGATTGCTCGACTCGCGGGTCAGGGTGCGCGGGGTGCTGGGTTCGATCGTCAACCCCTGGCGCCAGTGGGTGGGGCTCCTG
The DNA here is from genome assembly GCA_044344465.1 of Opitutaceae bacterium. Lineage (GTDB taxonomy): Bacteria > Verrucomicrobiota > Verrucomicrobiia > Opitutales > Opitutaceae > ER46. Next base: position 5,903 of record JBIJCX010000340.1, on the reverse strand, counting down.
CTCTACGTGCCTTCGCTGGATGAAGTCAGAGTCGAACGCCTGCCCTCGGCCGATCCGTTCGCACTGCCAGTGCGGCGCGCGGACGAAATCATGGGCTTCTCGTCCGAAACCCCGGGGGAGGATCGGGTGCGCGTGCGCGGCGTTGTAACCTTGGTGCAGCCGGGCTTCCGGATCTTTTTGCGCAGCGATGGTGGGCCGCTGGAAGTACAAACCTCGCAAGCGTTGGCGGGCGTGGTGCTCGGCGCGCACGTCGACGTCGTGGGATATCCGACGTTGGGCGCAAAGCGTGCGTTGTTGCAGGACGGCCAGTTCCGGATGCTCGCGGGGCAAACACCGCCGTCACCCCGGGTGCTGAGCCGCAGCGAGGTGCTGGCCAGTTACGCCGACGGCGAGCTGGTGCACATCACCGGTCGACTTTTTCAGAACGCGTTGCGCGGGACAAACCGCGTCATGGTGTTGGAAGCGGAAGGGCAGTTGCTCGAGGCGAAGTTTGCCGTCAGCCTCACGCCGGAGCAGGACAGAAAAATCGCACTGCTGCGGCCCGGCGCGGAACTCGGGGTGACCGGCATCGCCCAGGTGCTGGGGCGGGCTGACTGGGGCGGCGGCGTGAAGCCGTCCTCCGTCAGCCTGCTCCTGCGCGGACCGCAGGACGTGACCGTGCTGCACGAGCCGCCGTGGTGGACCCCGGGACGTTTGCTGGCGGTGATGGGAGCGCTGGCGCTGCTGCTGGTGTTTGGCGCGACCTGGGTTGTCTTGTTGCGCCGACGGGTCGCGGCGCAGACCGACGTGATCCGGGAGCAGGCCTTTCGGGAGGCCCACGAACGGGAGCGGCGGCGCATCGCGCAGGATATCCACGACGACCTCGGTTCGCGCCTCACCCAGCTCGCCCTGCTCGGTGCGCGGGTCAAGGCCGAGTCCGCAGCGAGCGCGTCAACGGTCGAGCTCGGCGAACGGATCAGCACGACGGCTCGCAGCACCGTGCAGACGATGGACGAAATCGTCTGGGCGATTAACCCGGGGAACGACACCCTGCAGAGTCTCGGCGACTACTTGTGCAAGGTCGCGACGTCGCTGCTTTCCGGAGCGGAGATCGCCTGCCAACTCGAGGTGCCCGCCGTGCTGCCGGTGCGCAGTTTGAGCGCCGACCAGCGCCACAACCTCGTGCTCGCGGTGCGGGAAGCGTTGCACAACGTCGTGAAGCACTCCCGCGCCACCGAGGCCGGGCTGGGTTTGAGGTTCGATGGCACGGCACTCGAAATCGAGGTTTGGGACAACGGCGCCGGCATTCCCTCCTCCGGCGCGGGTCGCGGCAACGGCCTGGGCAACCTGCGTCGCCGGCTCGCAGACCTCGGCGGCACCTGCGAGATTGTCTCGACCCCGGGAGCCGGAACCCGGGTGCGGCTGCGGGTGACGCTGCACGAGTTGTAGCTCCAATTCTCTGCAACCATGAAATCGCCGGCATCACACACATGTGCGAGTGCGCCGCGACGGCCGATCGTCTAGGATGGCAGCCTGAATTTCATGCCAACGCCCGATCAACCCATGCCAAAGCCAATCCGGGTGTCGCTGGTGGAGGACGACGCCGCGCTGCGGGAAAACCTCCAGCATTTCCTCCGGCTTGCTCCGGACATCGAGTGCATCAGCGAACACGGATCCGCCGAGTCGGCGTTGCGCGAACTGCCCGGGTTGAAGCCGGATGTGGTGTTGATGGACATCAATCTGCCCGGGATGAGCGGCATCGACTGCGTGCGACGCCTCAAGGCGCGGCTGCCCGCGGCGCAGGTGCTGATGGTCACGATGTATGACGACGGCGACCGCGTGTTCAAGGCGCTGCTGGCCGGAGCCAGCGGCTATTTGCTCAAGGTGAGCATTGCCTCCGACATCGTTCCTGCGGTCCGCGAAGTGATGCAGGGCGGATCGCCGCTCAACAGTTTCATCGCGCGCAAGGTCGTGCAATTCTTCCAACAGCGGCCGCCCGAGCCCAAGGATAATGCCGGCCTCACTCCGCGCGAGCGCGAGGTGTTGGAGTTGCTCGCCAAGGGTCTGACCTACAAGGAAATTGCCGCCCGGCTGGTCATCTCGATCGATACGGTCCGACGCCACTGCCACAATATCTACGGCAAGATGCACGTGGCCTCCCGCACCGAGGCGGTGGTACGATTCCTCGAAGGGTGACGAGGCCGCGATCGCGGCGGGTTGATGCGCTTGGAGAATATTCCTGCCAACAAAATATTTTCACCTTGATCCGCCGAAATTTGGGGTAGGAAGATTTTGTTGGTGGAAAGAATTCAGCCGGCAGGACTTCGCTCAATCGGGTTCGAAACCCTCGCGTCACGGAAACCTGTTTTCCCACCACCAACCTACACCTCGGTAATCGCTCCATGGAAACAGCTTCGTTGTAGCCCGCCGCGTGAGCGGCGGGAGTGCGGGAGATCCCTGCGCTCACGCGCAGGGCTACCAAGCCCGACGTTTCTTCCCGTCCGGCGCAAAAGCTCCTTTGCAGTTGAGACTGCATGGTCACGGCTGCGTCTGGACATCCGCGGTCATCACACAAACGTGCGATAGGCCGACGGCCGCGATCGGGGGTATACTCGCGAGATTAATCAGCGCTCATCTCGTTTTCCAGCCGCCGGATGCGAGCTGAAAAACTGCACAGCCCACCCGCCCAAGCCACCGCACACTCCGTCAGCTTCGACCTTCGCTTTCAAACCACCATGACACCTAGACCCTTCCTCACCTCCCTCCTGCTGGTCGCGTCGGCCGGCTTGAGCGCCCACGGGCAAACGCCGCCCACTGGATCGCCAGCCGCCCGCGACGACCAGCCGATCGTACTCTCGGAATTTCGCGTCGATACGACCAAGGACCGCGGCTACCTCGCCACCAACGCCACCACCGGCACGCGGCTCAACATGCCGATCAAGCAGATCCCGATGCCAATCGAGGTCGTAACGCGCGAGTTCATCGACGACATCGGCGCGGTCGATATCAAGGAGGCCCTGCAATATTCCGCCGGCATCGTGCAGGATTATCTGCAGTCCTCGAACAACTTTACGTTCAGCCCGTCGGGCACCGGCCAGGCCACCGGCGCCCTCTCGCGCGACAGCGCCGCCGTCAACATCCGCGGCTTCAACACCCGCTCGTTCCTGCGCAGCGGTTTCCGCCAGGACACGGTGACCGACGTCGTCAACGTCGACCGCCAGGAAATCGCCCGCGGCCCGCAGTCGCTGCTTTACGGCATCGCCGCGCTCGGCGGCATCGTCAACATCACCCCGAAATATCCGCGCGCGAAGCCCTTCTCGTCGGTGCGCGTCGGCCTCGGCAACAACGACTTTTATCGGGCCGAAGCCTACACCACCGGCCCGGTTCTTTCCCGCAGCGACAGCCGGCGCTACCTGAATTACGGCGTGGGCTTCGTTTACCAAAACACCAGCAGCCCCGATGACTTTGATGATCGCCGCCGTCTGCTCGTCACGCCCGCGGTCGAATTCAAGCCGTTCGAGAGCACGAACATTTTCGTCGACGTCGAATACGGCCAGTTCCGCAGCGACGGCAACGGTTTCAAGGACATCGGCGACGCCAATGCCGGCAATGTGCGCAACAGCTACGGCCTCCGCGTCGCGGAAAACGTCAACGAATACAATGAGGGCATCAACGTCGCCCGCCACCGCTTCGGCCGCGATCGCTTTTTCCGCTGGAGCGGGGAGGACACGTTTGCCAAGGACGACTACTTCAGCGGCACCGTGGAGGTCACGCAAAAGCTGCTGCCAGGTCTGACGTTGGTCGGCTCCGCCAACTACTCCGATCGCCAGACGACCAGACGCAGCCTCGATTCACAGGGTGTGGTCACGAGCAACACGGCGAGTGCGGCCACCGCGCCGACCGCGCTCGGGGTATGGACCAACGTCGGTCCGAACCCCGCCACTCCCGCCCAGACGTACTGGAAGACGATCAACTACCAGTGGGCGAACGGACCCACGCACAAATTGATCCGGCAGACGCGTTTCGATCTGAACTACGAGTTTTCCCTTTTCGGCAACAAGCAGAGTGTGCTCGCGGGCCGCCAGGACCAGACCGTGACGCAATCGGCCTTCGGCACCGCGCAGGTCTCCAGCAATGTCACGGGCGGCACCAATCGATCGTTCATCGCTTTCGATAACCTGGCCTACCTCCGGTATCAGGGAGAGCAGACGCGAATTTTCCGCGACGATCAGTTTTCGGAATGGAACACGGGCCACTATGCCATCTACCAGGGACGCTGGTGGCAGGATCGCATCACCGCCATCGGCGGCCTGCGCTGGGACCGCTATATGGTTCGCGACCTCGCCTATACGTACGTGAAGGCCGACCCAACCCAGCCGGATGCCAATGTCGCCAACTGGGTCCGGCCCGCGACGTTCGACGCGAGCGCGAACAGCGCGCCCGGCGGAGTCCCGAAGGTGAACGGTTACCGCTTCGGCGGCAACGTGCAGCGCGACACCAATCCGACGTTCGGCGTGAGTGCCGCGATCACCAAGGACATCTCGCTCTATGCCGTTTCGGCGGGAGGAATCTTTCCGAATACCGGCCAGCGCAATGGCGCCGGCGAACCGTTCCAGGCTGAGAAGACCAAGAGCAAAGAGCTCGGGGTGAAATTAGATCTTTGGAAGGACACGAGCGGCCGCGCCCGGGTCTCGGCCTCGGGTGCATTTTTCCGCATCGAACGCGAGAACGGCATCTACAATCTCTTCTGGGCACCGCAGCCACGCAGCAACAACCAGGCGACGCTGCGCGCCGGCTTCACTGCCAACACTCTCGTGAGCGGCACCGGGCCCAATGCCTACGCGGTCACAAATTCGGCCTACACCACCTTTCAAACCAACCGCCCCGTCACCTACCTTCTGCCCGTCGGTTACGTGGCCGCAGCGGACTTGAACCACCCGCGCGTCGCCGGAGCGCCCCAGCAAGGTGGCTACATCTTCGTCGATTACGCCTCGCTCGGCACCGCCGCGGCCGATCCGCTCCGTCGCGCGATGGACGCCGCCGGCGCGGATGGTGCGAACTTCACGGCCATGCAGGCGGCCACCGTCGGCAGCGGAGCGACCGCCTTCAACGCCAACAACGGTTATGCGCTCAACCGCAACTCCGACACGTCCTACAACGACCAGACGGAGGGTTTCGATATCCAGCTCTATTTCAACCTCACGGAAAACTACAGCGCGGTCTTCACCTACACCTATCTCACGCAGGGCGTGACCGGCGGCTTCCGCGTGGCCGACCAACCGAACAGCACCGAATACGACTCGTGGTGGAACTACATGGGTATCCCGTTCGCCGACCGCCGCGGCAACTTGGACGAAGCGTCCCACGACTTCTCCGGCCAGATCCTCGGCGCCCGCACCATCGACAACCCGCGAAATGCTTTCGCCCTCTGGAACAAATACACGTTTGCGAGCGGCGCATTGAAGGGCCTCGACCTCGGCCTCGGCGTGACCGTGAACGGCCCGCGCCAGAGCCAGGTCGCGATCAACAACGGCGCCCGCAATCTGCAACTCCTCGAAAACCAGCGCCTGCGCCCCGAGTTCTCCACCGACTACAAGGTCAATCTGGGCATCGGGTACCGCACGCGCCGGTGGGACCGGCCGTGGAACTTCCGCCTGAATGTTAACAACGTCCTCAACGAACAGAAGAAGTCCGCCTTCGGCTCCAGCGTGCTCTACATCAATCCCGCCGACGGGGCGCTCGTCGCCTCGACCGTTGCGGGGGCACAAAAGATCACCGTGCCCGAGCGGGCGGTGCGCTACTTCGAGCCGATCTCCTTCCGGCTGGTCGCGAGCACTTCGTTCTGAGGGCCGACGGGCACCAATGGGTGGGCCGGTCGCTCCGCGCGCGGCCATAAGCGCGTCCGTCGGCCGGCCGCGCGCGGA
>JBIJCX010000002.1:0-82206 GCA_044344465.1 Opitutaceae bacterium | reverse complement strand
CTACGAACCGCAGCGCGCGCGGGAGCTCTACCGTGCCGTTGGCGAACGCCTCGCGGCCCTGCCCGGCGTCGAGAGCGCCAGCCTCACCGCCACCGTGCCGTTTGGCATGGTCTCGCTCAGCAAGGCGGTGCAACGCGCCGGCGTGAGTGTCGCGCCCGACGCCAAGCCGGCCACGGCCGCCGAAGGCCTCGCGTTCCGGGCGAACTGGAACAGCGTCGGCACCGATTATTTCCGGACGGTCGGCCTGCCGCTCCGGCAGGGTCGCGCCTTCACCGTCGCCGAGGCCACGCAGCCCGGCGGGCCCGCGGTCGCGATCATCGACGACGTCCTCGCGCAGAAGCTGTGGCCCGAGGGCGGCGCCCTGGGCCAGCGGATCCAACTCGCCAGCGCCAATGCCCCGCGCGCGAAAAGCGACAGCGGCGGCGGCGCCGGGATTTCCGAGGAAGGCACCGGCGACATCAAATCCGGCGAGACGATCGAGATCGTCGGCATCGTGCCCGCCGTCCGCCACGATCTGTTCGAAAAGAAGCCGGCCGGCGCGCTCTACCTGCCGTTCGCCCGCGGCTTTCAGAGCAATGTATTCTTCCAGCTCAAGTTTGCCGCGCTGCCGCCGGGCAGTGAGGCCGCGGCCGCGGAACTGATCCGCAAGACGGTTCGCAGCGTCGAGCCCACGCTCCCGGTCATCGGGCTCAAGACCTTTTCCCAACACCTGGAGGGCAACCTCCAGCTCTGGCTCGTGCGGGCCGGCGCGGCGTTGTTCTCTGTCTTCGGCGGCCTCGCGCTGATCCTGGCGGTCGTCGGAATTTACGGGGTGAAGGCCTACGCCGTCGCCCGCCGCACCCGCGAGATCGGCATCCGGATGGCCCTCGGTGCGCAGCCACGCGACGTCCAATGGCTGATCCTGCGCGAAGGCGCGGTGATGCTCGGCGGCGGGATCGCGATCGGATTCGCCCTCGCCGTCGCGACGGGCCGGCTGGTCAGCGGCATGCTCTACCAGGTCGGCGCGCTGGATCCGCTCGCGTTCACGCTCGCCCCCCTCGTGCTCGGCGTCGCGACGCTCCTCGCCTGCTGGCTCCCCGCCCGCCGGGCCACGCGGGTAAGTCCGCTGACCGCGTTGCGCAGCGAATGATTCCAGTTCGTCTTCAAAGTCCGAATGGCGGGTGAGGGCACCCGCCCTCCATCAAAACGAGCACTGTCACGTTTCCCCTGTACTCGTTCCGGGACGTTTTGGAATCGAACCGCGGCGGCTGGGCTCGGCCGGCACCACTTTGTGAGGTGGCGCGCAAAAGCCGCGGATGCCCGTTGTCATCCATTAGATGACAAGCCCTCCGGAGAGCGGAGGTTTTCGGTGACAGACTCGACCGGTTCGGTCTGATTGGTCCTTCCCGGAACCGCGCGCAAAAAAGCCATGCCGACCATGAACCGTATCCAAGAATCCCCTGCTCCCGCAAGCGCCCGCCGCTTCGCGCCATGACAACCGAAGCCCTCGTGTTCGACGCCTACGGCACGCTTTTCGACGTGCACGCCGTCGTCGCGCGTTGTGAAACCTACTGGCCCGGCCGGGGTGCCGCGGTCTCGCAGCTCTGGCGCACCCGGCAGCTCGAATACAGCTGGCAACGGAGCCTGATGGATCGCTACGTGCCGTTCTCAACGGTGACGCGCGAAGCACTCTTCTACGCGTGCGAGGCACTCAGGTTGCCGCTCGACGCCACCCGGGCGGGCGCACTGATGGACGAGTACCTCAATCTTGCCGCTTACCCCGATGTGCCGGCGGCGCTCGGGCAATTGCGGCGCACCGGGAAGAAGCTCGCCATCCTGACCAACGGATCGCCCGACATGATCGAGCCGCTGGTGAAAAGCCGCGGGATGGAAGAACTGTTCGACGCGGTGCTCAGTGTCGCTGCGGTCGGGATCTACAAGCCCGCGCCCCGGGTCTACACGCTGGCAGTGGAGCGGCTGGGGATCGCAGCGGGGGCGATCGGCTTCGTTTCGGCGAACTGCTGGGACGCACTCGGTGCGAAGTCGTTCGGATTCCGCGTGTATTGGATCAACCGCGCCGGCGCGCCCGTCGACCGGCTCGGCTTCCAGCCCGACGGGATTCTGCGGACGCTCGGGGATTTGCCAGGGATGCTGTAGCGCGCAGCGGCGACGGCCGGGGCGCCAAGGTAGCCGCGGTGGATAGTGTTAACTCCCCATCGTCCCCACCTGAAATTGGGTAAATGCGGACACTGCTCCCGGACCTGGGCTGCTTTCGCATTCGGCTTGTGCCAACCCGCCGTTTCCTTGTCGCCACCACCTTTGCCCTGATAGCGTCGTCATTGCCGCCGTCGACGACGGCCGCGTCGACGGGAGCGATCGCGGAATCGCCCGCGCCGGCCGACCGCACCGTTTCCCGGCTCGAAGCATCCGACGACCTCCGCCCGCGTTCGCCCGTCGAGGCGGCGCAACGGCTCGCCGCCCTCCGCGCGGAGATCGCCCGGCACGACGCGCTTTACCAGCAGGCCGCACCCGAGATCAGCGACTTCGACTACGACCAGCTCAAGCACAGCTTCGCAGAGCTGGCGCGCGCGTTTCCGGAGCAGGCGAAACGCCTGCCGCCGTTGCCCGTGATCGGCGACGACCGCACCGGGCTCTTCCAGACGCACCGGCATCGCGAGCCGATGATGAGTCTCGACAAGACCTATTCGTCCTCGGAGGTCCGGGCGTTTCACACCCGATTGGCGAAACGACTCGGTCGCAACGATCTCCTTTTCGTGGTCGAGCCGAAATTCGACGGGCTCGCGGTCAGCGTGACGTTTGAACGCGGGAAACTCGTGCGCGCGGTCACGCGCGGCAACGGCACCGAGGGCGACGACATCACGGCCAACGTGCGGCAGATTCCCGGGCTGCCGGGCGTCCTCGCGAAAATCGCGCCGGACGGCCGCGCCAATCCGATCCCCGACGTGATCGAGTTGCGCGGCGAAATCCATGTCCCGTTTTCCGAATTCAAGCGGGTCAACGCGGCGCGCGAGGCGGCGGGCGAAACGCGGTTCGCGAATCCGCGCAACCTCGCCGCAGGCACCGTCCGGCAGCTCGACGCCCAAGAGGTCGCGCGCCGCGGCCTGCGGCTCGTGTTCTTCGGGGTGGGCGCGTGCGAGCCCGCGGCCACGCGGCCGGCATCACAGCGGGATCTGCTGGCGCAAGTGAAAGCCTGGGGCCTGCCCGCGCCCGGCCAGACCTGGACGGCCCGGGGATTGGACGAACTGCTCCACGCGATCGATGCGCTCGGCCGTGCCCGGGCCGGTTTCAGTTTTCCGACCGACGGCGCGGTGGTGAAACTCGATGCGACCTCCTTGCAGCATCAGGCGGGCGCGGGCGAGAGCACGCCGCGCTGGGCCATCGCGTACAAGTTCACCCCGGATCGGGTCGAGACGCAGGTGCGGGCGATCACGATCCAAGTGGGTCGCACCGGCGTGCTGACCCCCGTGGCCGAACTCACGCCGGTCGAATTGACGGGATCGACGATCGCGCGCGCGACGTTGCACAACCGCGAAGAGATTGCGCGCAAGGATATCCGGGTGGGCGATACAGTGTACCTTGAAAAGGCGGGCGAGGTCATCCCGGCCATTGTGGGCGTGAATTTGCAGCGGCGTCCGGCATCCGCCCGACCCTTTGTTTTTCCGCCGGCCTGCCCGCAATGCCGGGCCCCGGTGGCAGAGCGGGCGGGTGAAGTGGCGGTGCGCTGTCCGAATGCCTCGTGCCCCGCCCAATTGCGGCGCCGCCTCGAGCATTTCGCGTCGAAGGCCTGCGTTGACATTGCCGGTCTCGGGCCCGCGTTGATCGCTGCACTCGTGGAACGGCGACTCGTCAGGGAGCTGCCAGATCTCTATCGGCTGCGCCCCGCCGATCTCGCCGGACTGGGAAAGAGCGGCGGGAGATCCGCCGGACCGATCCTCGCCGGAATCGAGGCGAGCAAACGTGCCGAGCTGTGGCGGTTCATCCACGGCCTGGGCATTCCGCAAGTCGGAGCCGCTGCCGCCCGCGATCTCGCCCGTCGCTTCGGCAGCCTCGAAGCCCTGGCCGGCCTGCCCACCTCCTCGGCCGGACGACCCGCGCACCAGGCGCCGGCCGGCGAAAACGATGCCGGCGTGCCGCCCGCCGTGGCCGCGTATTTCGCCGACCCGCGTCACCGCGCGCTCGTCGCGGATTTTATCGCGCGGGGGGTTCAGCCGACCGCGCCCGGCACCGCCGCCGGGAAACCGGCGCTCGCGGGAAAAGTTTTCGTCCTGACCGGCGCGCTGCCCGCATTGTCCCGCGCCCAGGCGACGGCGAAAATCGAAGCCGCCGGCGGCAAGGTGGGCGGCAGCGTCAGTCGCGCCACGCACTTCGTCGTCGCCGGCACCGACCCGGGCGCGAAGTTCGACCAGGCCCGGGCGCTCGGCGTGCCGGTCATCGACGAGGCGGCGTTGCTGCGGCTGCTGGCGGAGCCGTGAGGCCCGCCGCTTTCCCCGCGGCTCCAAGCCGCAGAGGTTGCGCCGGACGAAACGCCGTCATATACGAGCTCTTTCTCTTCATGAAACTCCTGGCTTGCCTGCTCTCCAGTCTTGTCGTCGCTGCCAGCGTCGCCAGCGCCGCAACGATCAAACCCAATATCGTCCTCATCTACGCCGACGATCTCGGCTACGGCGATGTCGGGGCCTACGGCGCGAAGCGCATCTCCACGCCGAACATGGATCGCATCGCGCGCGAAGGGCTGCGCTTCACCAGCGGCTACGCGCCCTCCGCCACGTGCACGCCGTCGCGTTATGCGATGCTCACGGGTGAATATGCCTGGCGGCAGCAGGGAACGGGCATCGCGCCGGGCAACGCGACGTTGATCATCAAGCCGGGCCGCGCCACCATCGGCACAATTCTACAAAAGGCGGGCTATCGCACGGGCGTCGTCGGCAAGTGGCACCTTGGCCTCGGCGCGGGCACCATCGACTGGAACGGCGAAATCAAACCGGGCCCGAATGAGATCGGCTTCGACGAATGCTTCATCATGGCCGCCACGGGCGACCGGGTGCCCTGCGTCTACGTCCGCAACCATCGCATTGTCGGCCTCGATCCCAAGGACCCGATCGAGGTGAGTTACGGCCGGCCCATTCCGGGCGAGCCCACGGGCAAGGCCAATCCCGAGCTGCTGCGCATCCATCCGAGCCACGGCCACGACCAGAGCATCGTGAATGGGATCTCGCGCATCGGCTACATGAAGGGGGGCAAGGCCGCGCTCTGGAAGGACGAGGACATGGCCGACACCTTCACGGGCGAAGCGGTCAAGTTCATCGAAGAGAACCACCGCCGGCCGTTCTTCCTTTTCTTCGCCCTGCAGGACCCGCATGTCCCGAGGGTGCCGCATCCGCGCTTCGTCGGCCGGACCGAGCTCGGTCCGCGCGGCGATGCCATCGTCCAGGCCGACTGGAGCACGGGCGAAATCCTGAAAACCCTCGACCGGCTCAAGCTCGCGGAGAACACGCTGGTGATCCTCAGCAGCGACAACGGCCCGGTGGTCGACGACGGCTACCGCGACGATGCGGTGGAAAAGCTCGGCGACCACACGCCCTGGGGACCGCTCCGCGGCGGCAAGTACAGCAAGTTCGAGGCCGGCACGCGGGTGCCGTTCATCGTGCGCTGGCCGGCCCGGGTGAAGCCCGGGGTGAGCGACGCCATCGTCTGCCAGGTGGACTTTCCGGCGGTGTTCGCGGCGCTCACCGGCCAGGCCCTCGGCGCGAACGACGCGCCGGACAGCTGCAACGTTTTGCCCGCGCTGCTCGGCGAATCCAAGACCGGGCGCGACCACCTGATCGAACAGGGCATCGGCGGTGTGGCCCTCCGGGCGGGAAACTGGAAGTACATCGAGCCGGCGCCGGGCCCGAAAACGAACGCCAACACCAACACGGAGTTGGGCAACGACGCGCAGCCGCAGCTCTACGATCTCGGCACCGATGGGGCGGAAAGAAACAACGTGGCCGCGCGCCATCCCGACCGGGTGCAGGAGCTGAAGGCCCGCCTCGACCGGATCCGGCAGGCCGGCCGATCCCGGCCGTAGTGGAACGTTGGATTCAGGGTGCGGCGACCGGGCGCCGCACCTTACTTCTCCACGTTCTTCCGCTTCTTGCCCTTGCCCTTGGCCTTGGCGGCCGACGGATCGACGGAGCCGGGCGGCGGCGGCGCGATGGCGGCGATCTGACGCGGGATGTAAGAGTTGAACCGCGCATCGGGCGACGGACCCTCCGGCTTCATCGTGCGCACGAGCTCACGCAGCGACACGGCCTTGGGGCCGAGGGCTTGAATCGCACTGAGCGCGGACATCGCGACGAACACGCCGTTGCGTTCCGGCGGGGCGAGTTCGCCCAGCACCGCGAGCGTCGCCGGCCAATCCGATTCCGGTCCATGCTGCGCCAGCGCCTGCGCCGCCACAATCCGCACGTAGGGCGAGACATCCTGCAGGGCCGCGCGCAGCGGGTCCAGACCGCTCGTCACGCCCTTGGCCCCGCGCATGAGAAATCCGAGCGCCGCCCAGTAACGCACCGCGCTGTCTGAGTCCGTGATCAGCGTGGTCAGCCGCGGCAGGGCGGCGGGATCGAGGTTGGACGCGAGATCGGCGGCGTCGAAGATGCGCTGGAAAGGATACTTCGCGTCGTCCCGCGCCATGTCATAGGGCGAACTGCCCTGGGACCGGGCATGAATTTCGCCCTCCGGCAGGAACGCCACGTCGCGGATCTTCGTGAGGTGCGCCCGCTGCGCCGCGCGGAGTTGCTCGAGGATGGCGCGGTGGGCGGGAGAGCCCGCGAGGTTTTTGACTTCGTCGCGATCGGTCTGGAGATCGTACAGTTCCTCGGGGGCCTTGGGTGTTTGCCAGAAAAGGGATTGCGCCGCATTGGTTTTGCCCTGGTCAAACCATTCGCGCCAGACGCGGGTGGTGGGCGTCTGGAATTGAAACTCGACGCGCTGCCCCTGCGAGACGTGCGGGAAATAGTTGCGCAGGTAAACGTAGCGGCCGTCGGTCACGCTGCGCACATTGTCCTGGCACTCGTCCATCCGGCCGCGGGCGCCGTGGAGGAAGGACGGCGGCGGCGTTTGATGCGGGCCGGCAAACGCGTGGCCCTGCATCGAGGCGGGCGGACGGATGCCGGCAATGCTTAGCACGGTGGGCGCGAGATCCACGAAGCTCACCATGCGATCCGATTTGCCGCCGGGCTGATACTCCTTCGGGGCGAGGTGCCGCCATTTCTCCGGGAAGAAAACCACCATCGGCACGTGCAGCCCGGAGTTGGACGGCCAGCGCTTGCTGCGCGGCATGCCACTGCCGTGATCGCCGTAGTAGAAAACAATCGTGTCGGCGGTGAGCCCGGCCGCCTCGATCTCCTTCAGGCGCTGGCCGGCGTCCGCGTCCGCTTCGCTGACCTTGTCGTAATACTGCGCCCAGTCCTGCCGCACCTCGGGCGTGTCGGGATGATAGGCCGGCACGCGCACCGTGGCGGGATCCGCGATCTGCCGGTGCGGGCGGGTGCGAAGCTGGCTCTCGTGGCTCTTGGTGGAATTAAAGATGGCGAAGAACGGCTGCCCCTCGCGGCGGTTGCGCCAGTGCGCGCCATTCGTGGTATCGTCCCACGTGCCCGCCGGCTTCCGGAGGTTGTAGTCTTCCTTGTTGTTGTTCGCGCAATAGTAGCCCGCCTCGTGCAGGTATTGCGGATACATCTTCGCTCCCGCCGGCATCGGCACCATCGAACGCATGTGGAGGCCGCCACTGCTGTTGGAATAAAGCCCCGAAATGATCGCGGTGCGGGCGGGGGCGCAGACCGGATGCACGGACCACGCACGCTTGAAGAGCATGCCCTTGGCCGCGAGCGCGTCGACGTTGGGAGTGCGGGCGAGCGTGTCGCCGTAGCAACCCATCTCCGGACCGTGGTCCTCGCTGGTCAGCCAGAGGAAGTTGGGCCGGTCGGCGGCGATCGCCGGACTGCCCAGTACGATCGACAGCGCAACGAGCAGGAAGTAGCGGCAGGACGGCAGGCAGGTTTTCATGATCGAGGGAATGAACTCAAGAATCGGAGCCGGAGAAAACGTTATTCTTCGGTCCGGTCCGAAACAAAAGTCGGGGCAACCACCGCTCGCGCGGGTCGCACGCGACGAGACCCAGCCTTGCCGCCACCGCGGGGTTACGGGCGAATCGTGACCTTCTTGATCACAGGCGGCGTGATCGGCTTGCTCATGCCGCCGTCGGGGCCGCGTTGCGTCGGCGTTTCGGCGAGCGCATCGACGACCTCGATGCCCTTGGTCACCCGGCCGAAAATCGTATAGCTTGGGGGCAGCGGGAAATTCTGATGGATGATGAAGAACTGGCTGGTGTTGGTATTCGGGCCGGAGTTGGCCATCGCCACGATGCCGCGCTTGTAGCCCAGCCCGCGTTCATAGAGCGGGGAACTGCGCACGATCTCGTCGTCGAATTTACCGCCCCAGGCGCTCTCGCCGCCGCGACCGTCGCCAAGCGGATCCCCGCCCTGGAGCATGAAGCCCTTCACGATGCGGTGGAAGGTGAGCCCGTTATAGTAGCCTCGCTCCGCGAGCAGGCGGAAGTTTTCCGCGGTTTTCGGGGCGTCGCGTGCCAGGAGCTCGATTTCGATCGTGCCCTTCTCGGTTTCCAGCAGCGCGTGGATGGACGCGGCTGGTTTCACGGCGGGATCGCTGCCGCCGGACGCGCCGGCGGCGCCGGGCTCCGAGCGTTGGCATCCCGTCAGCAGCAAGAGAAGCCCGGCGAGAAACCGGACCGCGACGAACGATCGGACCCTGCCGGCAGGATGAGGAGTTCTGGCGTGGCGCATGATCGAGTTGTCGGGCTCGCCGCCGGCGAGTCAAGGCGCGGCGTGCGCGCGCGCGGGCCTACGGGTTTGGGTTTCCGCCTGGCAGGCATGCCCCATCCCGGCGCGTGGCAGGTAACATCCCTGTTACCGTTTCGGTTTTGCGTCGGATCCAACCAAGCGAGGACGTTCGCGCGAGATTACCTCCCCTAAACACCAACCCTGAGGATGAGACATTCATGAAATACTCGAGCCCGTTCTCGATCACGCAGGTCGGCATCGGTGCTGGCATCTTCGCCGTGGTCGCACTCCTGTCCGGCATCGCCGCCAAGCCGGCGGTGGCCGCGGGCGCGAAACCGGAGGCTGCCGCCGCGACCGACAACAGCGGCGCCGTCCCGGTTGGCGAGGCGGTATGTATCGCCTGCCACGCCCCCCAAGGCAACCAGTTCACCCACACGCAGCATGCCAACGTCTTTCGGCTGAACCCGAAGAACCAGTCGGAAAAGCTGAGCTGCGAAGCCTGCCACGGTCCCGGATCCAATCACCTCAAGGATCCAACGAATCCGGCGAACCGCGGATCACTCGTCGGTTTCACGAAGGAATGGGGCACGCCGGTGGAGAAGCAGAACAGCATGTGTCTGTCCTGCCATCAAGGCGGCCAGGCCATGTTTTGGTCGGGTTCGACCCACGCCACCAACCAACTCGGTTGCAGCGACTGCCACAACCCGATGGCCAAGCTCTCGGCCGGCGGGCTGCTCAAGAAGCCGTCGATCAACGAGACCTGCTACACCTGCCACCAGCAGCAGCGCGCCGAATTCGCCAAGCGTTCCCATATGCCGCTCCCAGAGGGCAAGATGACCTGCGCCGACTGCCACAACCCGCACGGCTCGACGTCCAAGGCGCTGCTCAAGGCCGACTCGGTCAACGAACTCTGCTATACCTGCCACACCGAAAAGCGCGGGCCGTTCCTCTGGGAACACGCGCCGGTGCGGGAGAACTGCCTGACCTGCCACAATGCGCACGGTTCGAACCATGACAAACTGCTGACGGTGGCGCGGCCGTTCTCGTGCCAGCAGTGTCACAACTTCGCCGGCGGGCACCAGTCCGCCCTCTACAACGCGGGCCAGTCGCTCGGCGGCGGCGCCGCCGTAAGTACCCGGGTCATGGGCCGGGCCTGCCAGAACTGCCATTCCCAGATCCACGGCAGCAACCACCCTGCGGGCGCCCGCTTCCAGCGATGAACGGATCCAACCTGCCGAACCAGCCTCGCTGCACCTCCCCTCTTCAACCGAGCGCAACGCCCAAAATGAACCAGAAACCTCGGATTCCCCTTCTCGCCCTTGCCGCCTGTCTCGGCACCGCGCTTGCCCCCTTTGCCCCCGCCGCCCCGCTCGCCGACTCGGCCACCGGTGTCGGCACCGTTCTCGGCAACTCCCTCAATCGTGGTCCCGACCTCACTCGATCGCTTGATTCCGAGTGGGCCAAAGCCAAACACACCCCCAGTGGCCAGCCGTTCAAGATCCCCTTTGCCCTGCCGCGCGCGGAAGACCTGCACAAGTCCGCCTCCGGCTGGGAATATAGCGGTCAGATCGAGTTCGGCTACCTTGGCGGCGACGCGGACGAGGATAACGCCCGGTTCCGGATGTATCAGGATATCGACGAGGGCGCCTATGTGAACAATTTCAGCTTCCAGATGAAGCGCCCCGAAAGCGGCCACTGGGCCGACGTCACGGGCGGCGGCGCCGGCCGGCACGACCAATACTACGGCATCCAGTTCGGACACTACAACGCCTGGAAGGTTAAAGTTTTCTTCAGCGAGACCCCGCACGTCTTTACCGATCGCTACAAATCCCTCTGGAGCGGGATCGGCACCGGCTACCTCACGCTCCTGCCCGGACTGACACCCGGCGGAACCGCCTCGACCCCCGCCGACAACGCCGCCGTCGCCGCAACCGCCGCCAAACCCGAGACGACCTTGAGCCTCACGCGCAAGCGCGGCGGAATCCGGGTGGACGCCGACCTGACGACAAACTGGAAGGGCTACTTCAGCTACGCTCTTGAGAAGCGAAAGGGCGCGCGGCCCTTGGGAGCGGTGTGGGGCGGAGGCGGTGGCACGGCCCCCATGGAGCTCGCCGAACCGATCGATTACGACACCGAGGACTTGCTCGCGGGTGTCACGTACAAGGACGGAGTGAACGCTCTTAACGTCCGCCTGAACGCCTCCCTATTCCACAACAACATCGACACGCTGACGTTCCAGGAACCCTACCGCATCCCACCGGCCGCCGGCACCACCACCGTCCCCGCCGCCGGAGCGTTCACCCAGGGTCGTTTCGATCTCTATCCGGATTCCACGGCCTTCAACACGCGGGCCGAGTACACGCGTTCATTGCCCGACTTCTACAAGGGCTACCTCACCGCGGTCGTCGCCGCCGGCAAGTGGCGCCAGGACGACACGCTCATCCCCTACACGACGATTCCGAATATTTCTCTGACCAACGTCACCCTGCTGCCCGGCGGCGCTTGGGATACCGTGGGCGCCCTCAGTCGCCCGACCACCGGCGCGGGCATCAATACCCGCCTCGCGGACCTCACCCTTTCGCTCAACCCCACCGCCTCGCTCAACGTCAAGGGCAAGGTGCGATATCATGAGACCGACAACGTCACCAACCCGTACCTCGCCGTAAATCCCAATGCCATCTATGTCGACGCCGACTCCACTACCGCTGGAAGTCAGTCCCGTGGGTTGACACTCGACGGCGTGACGGGCGTCTGGGGCCGCCTGATCAATGATGGCAGCGGCCAGGTCGTCCTGCTCGGCCAGAATGCCACCCCCGCTGGAAACATCCCCATCAAGAGCGCCCCGTATTCCAGCCAGCAGACCAAGTACGGTGTGACGGCCGATTACGGGCTGAACAAGGTGTCGTCGTTCAACGCCGCGGTCGACCGGGAAGTGGTGCAGCGCGACTACCGGGAGCGCGACCGCACGTGGGAGGACAAGGCCAAAGTCGGCTACGTGAACCGCGGCCTGTGGGATTCCACCCTGCGCGTCTCCTATGAATACGGCCGCCGCCGGGGCGACGACTATGTCGCCTCGACCTACGACCAGTTCTTCAGCCCCGCCCTCTTTGCGCTGCCCGCGACCGCAGGCACGAATGTCACCAACTGGGCGGCACGCACGAATACGGGCACTCGCGCGCTCGATCTCGCGGACCGCAACCAGCACGTCGTCAATGGCCGGTTTGACACTTCGCTGCGGCCCAACTTGGACGCGGGCTTTTCAGTCCAATTGAAGGACGCCGACTACCCCGACGCCAGCTACGGCCTCGCCCGGAATTATCAGCGCTCCGCCAACCTCGATCTGAATTACCAGCCCTCGCCCCGCCAGACGATCTACGGATTCTACTCCTATCAAATCGGCTGGCTGCGGCAGGCGGCGATCGCCCAGAATAATGTCAACATCGTCATCGGCCAGGCGAGCCCGCAGGGCCCGACCTTCACCCCGGCCAACGCCATCGCCCTCGGCGCCGCGCCGGGCGGCCCTCAATTCCCGCTGATCAACACCTGGACGCTCAAGAGCACCGATCGCAACCATGTGCTCGGGGTTGGACTGAAACAGGAGATCGGAAAGGCGAGCCTGAACGTTGACTACTCCTACTCCACCGGTCGCACCCGGATCGGTTATGCCTACACGATTGGCGGCGCGCTCAATGCGGCCAACGCACCGTTCGCCGGCGACCGCATGCCGGACCTGGCGCTAGACACCAATTATCTGGATGCCAGCCTCCGTTTTCCCCTCACCGAGCGACTCTCCGCGCGTCTGGTCTATCGTTACCAGAAGGAATCCATTCGCGACTGGCACTATCGAAATCTGGAGACGACGCCGGTCGTCCTCGGCGGCAACGGGGCCGCCGCCGTGCCGACCGCCCTCATGCTTGATGGCGGCGCCTCTGACTATAAGGTCAACTGGTACGGTGTCATGCTACAGATCAAACTCTAGCGGGGCGTTCATGCTCTTTTGGACGCCGAGACGGACCGGATCAGAAGTAGGGCAGGTCTTTGACCTGCCCACTCACGCCGTTGAGTATTCGCAGGGCAGGTCGAAGACCTGCCCTACTCTGCGCCGTCACCTCCGACAAAATGAATGACAAGTTCCTGCGAAACGCGCCCGGACCAAAGACCAAAGACGACAGGATTTTTCCAAACCACTCGTTATGACATCCCGCTTCATTGCCTCCCTCCTCGTTGCCGCCGCCGTTCTCTCGGGATCGTCGCGGCTGCCAGCGGCCGATGCCGCCGCCGCTCCGCGCGTCGTCAAGATCCGGGCCGGCGTCGACAACGCCATGAAATTCGACCTCGCGAGCATCCCGGTCGCGCCCGGTGAAACGATCAAGGTCATCCTGACCAATGCCTCGACCCTGCCAAAAAGCGCCATGGGCCACAACTGGATCGTTCTCAAGGCAGGCTCCGACCCGGTGGCGTTTGCGGCCGCCGCCGCGCCGGAGGCGGCGACCGAGTATATTCCCTCCAAGCTGAAGGACAAGATTGTGGCTTTCATCGGCCTGCTCGGGCCGAATGAATCCGGCGAGGTCACCTTCAAGGCGCCGTCCGAGCCCGGCGACTATCCCTTCCTCTGCAGCTTTCCGGCCCACTGCGTCGTCGGGATGAAGGGTGTGCTGGTGGTGAAGAAGTAATACCGACGTTCCTTAGAGGGCGTCTAAAAAGGTCTGTCATTCTGAGCGCAGCGAAGAATCCAATCGGATCGACGCGGCGTTTTGCGAGGTGCGAATGTCCAAGTGGATTCTTCGCTGCGCTCAGAATGACAATCAGGGAGCCCCTTTTTCGACGCGCTCTTACTATTTTGACTGTAGACCCGGCCGGGTTGCCCGCTGCCCGGCCACCGGCCTAGCCTACAAAGCGGAAGTCCAACTCCAATGGGACGTTGGTATAACAGAGGGGCTCGGAGTCGACCAGCCGCTACCAGACACGACGTTTCCTCATATCCAGAGCAAGACGCGTTTCGCCGTCGGGGCTGTAGTGTCACGAGTTTCACTCGCCCATTTTTTGCCGGGTGTTGCCGATGCAGTACAAATGAGAGTCGGTCCGGTAGATCAGCGCATCCCCTGAAATCGCCGGGGAGGAGGTGATGCGTTCGGCCAGATCGTTCGTGGCGAGCAACTCGAATTTCGGGCCGGCCCGAACGACAAACGTCTTGCCCAGGATGTTGTTCACAAAGATGTGGCCATCGCTCGCCACGGGCGAAGAATTGCAGTCGCCCCCGAGCGGCTCCCGATAATGTTCCTGGCCGGTTTGCCCATCGAGACAGACCAGAACCCCGTTGTCCTTCAAGACATAGACCAGGCCCCGATAATACAGTAGCGAAGGTTCCACCGGACCCGGCTTTTCGTTGACCCAGACGAGTTCAGGCGGCTGGCCATTGCCGGTCAGCCGGATGGCGTGAATCGCGCTCATCCGCCACAACTGGAGAAACACCATGCCGTCCCCATAAACGGGACTGGAAATAATCTCGCCGTTGAACGGGCCCTTGCCGTCGCCGTATTGCCAAAGCTCCCGGTGGGTTTTCGCGTCGAAGGCCGTGAGACGGTTTTTCCCCGGCACGAGGATGTCCTCCTGGCCGTGGTGCTTGATCCGCAGCGGCGTCGAGTGGGCCGTTCCGATCGGACGGTCCTTTTGCCAGGCGATTTCGCCGGTCTTCCGATCGAGGCCGATCAGGAAACATGGCCCGGTGTGATGGTCCCAGCCAAAGAGCACCGAGTCATCCAGGAGGAGCGGACTGACGTTGTAGCCCCAGGCCATTTTCGGATCGCCGAATTTCGGAATGTACCGACTGACCCAGACCAGGGCGCCGGCATGGGTGTAGCGGGCGATGTCCGCATTGCCGAAGGCAACATACAGCGCATCGTCCGTCACCACCGGGGTGTTCGCCGCCAGGTTGGATTTGGCATGCGTGCGCTGCTTCGTGCCAAAGCCGAAGTCATGCCGCCACACTTCGCGGCCGCTCTGCCGATCGAAGCACAGCGTCAGAAGCGATTTGCCGCCCTCGATCACGACTTCGGTCGTGACGTACACCCGATCGCCGCGGACGACGGGCGAGCTGGTTCCCCAGCCCGGCAATTTCGTCGACCACCGGACGTTCTTGGTCTGCGTCCATTCGGTGGGCAGATTCCTGCCATCGGCGACACCGTCGGCCCGCGGTCCGCGCCAGGCGGGCCAATCGGTGACCGGCGCTGTTGCCGCAGCGAGACTGACTACGGGCGACGCCAGCGCGACCAGGGTGAAGGCGATCAGGGGTTTTAAGTTATGCATGGGAAAATCAGGGGCTCAGTTATTCACAGTAATCACCAACACCCAATCCTCTTCGCCGGGCGGGTTGAACCGCAGGGCGTCGCCAGCAACGATGCCGCTCCCGACCGAAAATCGGCCGTCGCGCGGATTGAACCATCGCGCCTTTAAGCGTGCCGGCAGATCCGACGGGCGCAGCCCAATCGCCTGCCGGGCGGGCGTGTAGATGATGGCGACCTTTCCGTCCTCACTCCGGGCGGCGGCGATGAAATTTGCCGGTGTCAGGTCACCGGGTTGATTCACGATCAGGTTCTGCGCCGGTCGGAGTCCGGCAAAATCGATGGACGTAAACACGTCCGCCACGTGCGCCATTTGCTCGGCCGCGGGCATCAGCAGGGCCTTTTGCCAGGGCAGCGGTATGCCGCTGCGGGCATGATCCGTGGGCGGCCGGGTGCCGTCGTCCCAGCCCCAGATACCATGACCGCCATAGGTCACCCCGGCAGTGGGGGCATTCAGCAGGCTCCAGTAAACCGCGCGGCGAACCGTGTGCGGCGCGATGGGCTGCTTGGATTGATAGGCCACGTGGTTCTCGTACGGCGGCTCGAGGTTGAGGAAAGGCCGGAACGGCTCCTGCTTCCAGTCTGTCGAGGGCGGTCCGGCAACGATCCATTTCAGCGTCTTCGCGTCGTCCCCGTGGCCGCTCTGGTAGCCAAATAGATCCAGCCACGACTCGGATTTAAATTCCTCCGCCACCCATTGCATGCCGCCGGGGTGCAGCATCACGGGTGCATGCTCGCGATCGCCAAAGACAGCGCGGCCGATGCGTTTCCAGCGTTCCGCCTTCGGACCGCGATAGTCGCCATCCCCGGGCAGAATCCAGATCGTGTGATGCGCCTGCCAGCGGGCGACCATATAGCGCGCAAGCAGGATGGCCTGATCTTCGGGCAGGGAAAATCCCGGATTCACCCTGGGATTGCTGCCGCCGCCAATCGCCCAGAGCAGCACCGGAACACTCAGCAGACCGACCCGGTTGAGGGCATCGGCCTTGGCATCGAGGTGCTGGAAGAACTCCGGATTGACAGCGATCCGATCGGTGCCCGTGAAAGCGACCCGCTGCTGCAGATCGCCTTCCGGCGCGGCGCGCCATTGGGTGGCGACCCATTGCACGGCGCTGAACTTCTGGCGGACGCGCTCGCCAATGTAGTGCTCCCAGTCGGCTGGGGTGGAGAGCAGAGCGCCATTCCAGCAGGTGTCGCCCAGCCAGAAAAACGGCGAGCCATCGGCGTGCGCGAGGTGGCGATGGTTCGCCGCCACCCGCACCGCGCCATGCACGGCGAATCGATGGCTCTGCGGGTTGGCGGTGCAGAGAAACGCGCCGCGCTGGCCGTGCAGGCCGCGGTCGACGGACGCGGAGGACTCCGTCGTCCACGTCCAGGACCCACGTTCATCGGGCATGAAGCGCACGCGCCAGGTCGCACCGCCGTCCCAAAAGCCCTCCGCCTGGCGCACCCGGCCCGACGGCGATTTGAAGACCGCCCGCAGCGTCGCGTCCTGAACCGGATTCGAATACTCGGCCCGGCTGGTGAGGGTGAGCTCGAGCCGGCCCCAGCATGGCACGTCTGCCGTCGCGCCCGGAGCGGGCCGGGCAAAGACGGCCAGCAGCAAGAGCGGCAAAAACATTCCGCGGAAAAGCGAGGCCGTCTGACCGGGCAAGGGGGACTTCATGCGATTGGCTGGTGAGCGTTGTCCGCCAAAGAGCGCCGGCCGTCAATGCGTTGGCCGGACTCGATCTTACTGCCGCCCCGCGCCCGACCCCGGAGCCCATGCCGACACCCAAATGTATTCGAGCGCCCACAACACATCGCACTTGGCAAGCCGCGCCCCAACCGGTGAACCTGACTCCCAACTGACGGCACGCTTTGACCCATCTGAAACCACGACCCCGCCGAGCCCTCGGCCAATCTCTCCTGGCGGCACTCGCCCTGGCCGGCTGGCCATCCGCACCGGCGCGCGCCGGGCAACAGGCCGAGACCGCCCCGGGCGATCCTCCGGCGGCCGAATCCTCGCTCGTGCTGTTTCCAACCGTGATTGTCGCCGCGACCGGCTATCGCGAGGACCCATTCCGGATGCCGTTCTCCACGTCAGTCCTGACGGCGGAGTGGCTGGAGCAGCGCCGGCCGCGCACGACCCCCGCGGCGTTCGATGAACTGCCCGGCATCATGGTCCAGAAATCCTCCGCCGCGCAGGCTTCACCCTACATCCGCGGCTTCACGGGCTTTCGCACGTTGATGCTGATCGACGGCATCCGGCTGAACAACTCGGTCTTCCGCGAGGGTCCGACCCAGTATTGGGGCACGATCGATCCGTTTTCGATCGCGCGGATGGAAGTGATCAAAGGGCCCAGTTCGGTGATCTACGGCAGCGACGCCGTCGGCGGCACGGTGAACGCCGTCAGCGCCGGCCGGGTCATGGCGGATGCGCGCTCCGCGGCCGGCGGGCGGGCGATCTACCGTTTCGCCTCGGCGGATAACTCCTCCACGGGCCGGCTCGAGGCGGCGGGCCAGCGGCAGGACCGCTGGGGGGCGCACTTCGGCATTTCGCTCAAGGACTATGGCGACCTGCGCGCCGGCCGGAGCTCCGGCATGCAACCACACAGCGGATACACGGAACATGCCTGCGACGGCCGCCTGGACTACCGGCTGGGCGATCGCCTCCACGCGACGGCCCTGCTGCAAAGCGTGAGGCAGGACGATGCCTGGCGCACGCACAGCACCATCCACGGGAGCACCTGGGAAGGCACGCGGCCGGGGAGCGATTTGCAGCGTTCGCTGGATCAGCGGCGCCGCCTGCTCGCCGTGCAACTTCACGCCGCCACGCTCCCCGGCGCCGTCGATGAAGTCCATGCGAGTATCTCCGGCCATCGCCAGGAGGAAGACCAGTTCCGGCTGCGGGGCGACCGGCGCCGGGAAGACAGCGGCTTCGCGGTGAACACCCTCGGCGCCTTCCTGCAGCTCCAAAGCCGCTCGCCCGTTGGCAGGTGGATTTATGGCGCCGAATTTTACCGCGACTGGGTCGATTCGCATTCCGTCCGCTACCGGGCCGATGGCACCCTCGCCCAAGTGGACATCCAGGGCCCGGTCGCCGGCCGGGCTACGTACGACCTGGCCGGTGGCTACATCGAGAACCGCCTGCCCAGGCTGGGCCCGCTCGATCTCATCCTCGGCGGCCGGTACAATTACGCCGCCGCCTCCGCCCGGCGCGTCCGCGATCCGGTGGCGGGCACTGCGACCGGACTGGCCGACGACTGGCGCTCCCTGGTGGGAAGCCTGCGCGGCGTGGTCCGGTTGGATCGGGCCGACCGCAGCAACCTCTTCGTCGGCGTCTCCGAGGCATTTCGTGCGCCCAATCTCTCGGACCTCACGCGCTTCGACCTCGCCGAAGGCGGCCAGATCGAGACCCCGGCGCCGGGCTTGGAGCCGGAATATTTCCTCACCCGCGAGATCGGGTGGCGGACCCGGCGGAGCCCGTGGTCGGCCGAGGCCGCCTATTTCCACACCACCATCCGTAACCAAATTATCCGTACGCCCACCGGTGCCACGGTCGACGGCCTGGCGGAGGTCACCAAACGCAACTCCGGCTCCGGTTATGTGCACGGCATCGAACTGGCGGCCGCCCTGACCTGGCCGCGCGCCTGGACGCTGCGGGGCAACCTCACGTGGCAGAAAGGCGAGTTGGATCACTTTCCCTCCGCGGACTCCGCGGTCCTCGTGCGCGCGCCGCTCTCGCGGGTGATGCCCGTGACGGCGCATCTCGCGTTGCGCTGGGAACCGCGCCCGGCCCGGGTCTGGCTGGAACTCGCGGGCAGCGCCGCCGCCCGGCAGGATCGCCTGGCCCCGGCCGACCAGGTCGACACCGAACGCATTCCCGCCGGCGGCACCCCGGGTTATCGCGTCGTGAAACTGCGCGGCGGCTGGCACCCGACCGCGGCGCTCCTGTTCACGGCGGCGCTCGAGAACCTCACCGACGCAAATTATCGCATCCACGGCTCCGGCCTGAATGAACCCGGCCGCGGCTTCGTGGTGTCCGCGGAGTCCAGGTTCTGAGTCCCGCCGCGTTGCCGCCGCCAGCATCATGCCGCCGGCCCGAGCGGAGGGCGAACTCGCCGGCTCCGCCACGGCTCAGAGCAGGCGTATCCGTATATCGCGCACGGCAGTGCGCGTCTGGTAGGCGGCGACGCCGAGGGGCAGGCTGTTTTCGATGTCGCCAAACCGCAGGCCGATTTTGCGATCGGTCGTGGTCAGGTCGACCATCTGGCGATCGTCGATCCACGCCTCGATCTTGTCCGGGGTCACCCGCACGCGAATGTGATACCAGCGGTTGAGCTCAAAGGCCATGGCCTCGGTGGTTTGATTCTCCGACGCGTCGTCCCCGTCGACGCTGGACAGTCCCACCACGGATCCGCCCCAGCCTCCGACCACAAAGGTGCAGGCCGTTTTGCCCACCGGGAAAGTCAGCGCGCAAAAGAAATCGTCGCCCGCCAGTTTCATCGCCTCGAGGGCGACCTCGTAATGGGTAGTCGGCAGGGCGTCGGCCTTCGTCCAGGTCACGCCGGAGAGAAACGCGCCGGGCTCCATCACGATGGCGCCGCCGCCAGCGCGGAACGGGTTTTCCACCTTCACCGCGCCGCCGGACTCGAAACCGGATGACTTCCAACCGGCCAGCGTCTGGCCATCGAAGAGGCTCTTCCATTCCTTCGCCGCCGCCGGCTTCGACGAGGGGGCCTTCGCGGCGGCCTTTTCCGCCGCGTGCACCGTGGCGGAGAGCGCAGCCATGGCTGGCACCGCCAGCAGGAGGAAGATTGGACGGGCAATTCGGTGGGCGCATTGGGTGAAGTTCATGGCGGCAGTCGTGCTTCGTAGACCCCCGGCCGCAACGATGCAACGGAATGTAGGTCGGCGGCGCTCCCTTCCGCCTGTCGCCCTGAAATTGTTGTTACGTTTTCTTGTGTCCCGTCCGCGGAGCGCGATACGTTCCATCCCGGATTAGCGTCTCGCAGCAACCAGCCCCCTCACCATGGCCTCATCGCAAATCACTCCCCATCGCTCTACCGGCGTCAGCCGCCGTCATTTCCTCCAGCTCGCCGGCGCCGGCGTCGGCGTCCTGGGTTTCCCCGCCGTCCTGCGCAGCCAGTCGCCGGGCAACAAGCTCAACCTCGCCATCATCGGCTGCGGCGGCCGCGGGGGCTCCAATTACAAGGAGATGCTCGGCGAGAACATCGTGGCCCTGTGCGACGTGAACGAGCAAAACCTCCTCGAGGCGGCGAAGAAGGCCCCGGGCGCGAAGCAGTTTCGCGATTTCCGCAAGATGTACGACGCGCTGAAGGACGGGGACTTCGACGCGGTCGTCGTCTCCACCACCGAGCATACGCACGCCTTTGCCATGCTGCCGGCGCTGAAACGCAAGAAGCACGTCTATTGCGAAAAACCGATCACGCGCGATGTGCACGAGGCCCGCATCATCACCGAGGCCGCCCGCGCCGCCGGGGTCGCGACCCAGATGGGGACGCAGATTCATGCCAGCACCAACTACCGCCGCGTCGTCGAGCTCATCCAGGGCGGTGCGATCGGCAAGGTGAGTGAAGCGCACGTCTGGGTGAACCGCACCTGGGGCTGGCAGTCGGCAGAGGATGCGAAAATCTACGATCGCGTGAGCACGCAGGAGCGGCCGAAAGAGGCGGACCCGGTTCCGCCGTGGCTCGATTGGGATCTGTGGATCGGGCCCGCGCCGATGCGTCCCTTCAACAACGTCTACATCCCGGGCAACAAGTGGTATCGCTGGTGGGACTTTGGCAACGGGACGATGAGCGACCTCGGTTCGCATTACAACGACCTGCCGTTCTGGGCGCTCAATCTGGATGCGCCGCTCACCATCGAGGCCAGCGGTCCCCCGCCCCATCCGGAAATTGCGCCGGCCACCATGAGTGCCACGTACCACTACGGCGCCCGGGGCAGCCGCCCGCCGGTCAAACTGGTTTGGTATCAGGGCCAGATGAAGCCGCCGGCCTGGATGGAAAAGAAGATTCCGCAATGGCCGGACGGCCTGCTCTTCATCGGCGACAAGGGCATGCTCCTCTCCAGCTACACCAAGCATGTGCTCCTGCCCGAAAAACAGTACGAAGGATTCACGCCGCCGCCGAAGTCGATCCCGGACTCAATCGGCCACCACAAGGAATGGCTCCATGCGTGCAAGACCGGCGCGCCGACCACCTGCAATTTCAACTACAGCGGACCGCTCACGGAGGCGAACCACCTCGGCAACGTCGCGTACCGCTCCGGCAAGAAACTCGAGTGGAAGGCGAAGACGATGCGCATCCCGAATGCGCCGGAGGCCGAGCGATTCCTCCGCCGCGAGTATCGCCAGGGCTGGAAACTCGGCTGATTTTTTGCCGCATCTCCGTCGCCGCGCTTCAGCGGCGAAAACGCGGCCTTGATGGATCCGGCTAGCCGGGAAATTTCACGGAGCGGCGACACTCCTGTCGCCGTTGGCTCCCAGACGGCGGCAAGAGTGCCGCCGATCCGCCGGACAGCCTGCATCGTCGGCTGATTGGGAGGGAGTGTGAAATTTCCGGCTAGCGCTTCCGCGGCGCCGGCGCCTTGAGCTGCTCGATGAGGTAGTCGTGCAGCGCCGGATGCTTCACGTCCGGCGCCCCCGGATACACGAGTTCGCACGGGACCCCCACGCGGCGCAGCTCCTCCTGCAGTTTCACGCCGAAGTTGGCGGTATGCGTCGGATCCTTCTGGTCCTGACCGAGCGCCGGCGGCGCGCTGTAGATCAGGTAGATCGGCGGATCGCCGGCACTCGCATGCGCGAAGGGGGAGTACTCCTTGATCCACGGCAGGACTTGTTCGCGGGCGGCCAGAAATTCGGCGAACTGCGTGTCGCGCGTCTTCAGGTTCTTCGGATCGGGCATGAAACCAAAAGCGTGGCCGCCGTAGCGGCTGTTGGGCGTCCACGCTTTCATCTGCTGCGGGTCCAGCGTGGTTTGCGCGCCGGTCACGGCGGCGCACCACAGGCGGGTCGACTCGCGCGCGATCGGATCGCTGCTCTTTGGGTCGGCGAGATCGTCGCGCAACGCGAGCCAGAGGCTCGAACACGCCCCCGCTGATCCGCCTGAGGCGCCGATGCGCGGCTTGTCGAGGTTCCACTCGGCCGCCTTGCTGCGGACGAATTGCAGGGCGCGCGCCGCGTCGTGGAGCGACCATTGCACCGGCGGCTTCACCCCGGCGAGGATTGCCTGCCAGACGTAGCGGTAATTGATCGAGACGACGGAAATTCCCGCCGCCAGATAATCCTCGAGGTGGGCCACGCGCGCCTTGTCGCCCGTTACCCAACCGCCGCCGTGGATAAAAAACAGCACGGGCGTCGGGCGCGACGAGGCGGCCTGCCAGAAGTTGAGCACCTGCCGTTCGTGCGGGCCATAGGGAACGCCCGCGAGCGTCGGCTTCGGCTGCGCGGGCTCCTTGGGCTCGGCTTTGGTCACGGCATCGGTCTGGACGGGAGACTTGGCCCGGGCCGGTGTTTCGGCCGCAAAGACTTGGCTGCCGAGGAGGGAAAGGACGGCGACTAACAAGACGCGGGGTTTCATGGCTGGGCCGGAGCGTGGGAACACACCGCCGGGAATTCAAGCTGGCTCGCGTCCGCCCCAGATTTTCGGGCCACGCACCGGCGTGCGGCGACTTCCCCGCGCGGGACGCGATTACAGGATTTGTCCCACCTGCAACTCCGGGGCGGGCCCGTTGCCGCGCCATTCGATGCGGGTGAGTTCAAGCGCTCCGTCGGCGGTGGCGACGATGAGTGGCGCCAGCGCGAGAACCTCACCCGGCGCGCCGCGCCGACCGGCGGTCACCGGCGAATCCGGTTCGGCCCACCAGACCATCAGCCGCGCCTGGTCGACGTCACTGAACGCGCCCGGATAAGGATCCGTCACCGCGCGGATCAGGTTGAAAATCTGCGGCGTGGTCTGGCTCCACCGGATACGGCCGTCCTCGGGTTTGCGCCCACCGAAGCACGTGGCCTGGGTCTCGTCCTGCGGCGTTTCGTTTGCCGTCCCGGCGAGCAGCGCCTCGATTTGCCGCGCCAGGACGCGCCGGGCGCAGGGCAGAACCTTGCGGAACGCCTGCTCGGCCGTGTCGCGGGGGCCCAGGTCGACCCCGTCCTGATCGACGATGGCGCCGGCATCCGCGCTCCGGACCATCCGGTGGAGGGTCATGCCGATCCGCGGCTCGCCGTGCAGCACCGCCCAGTTGATCGGCGCGCGACCGCGATACTTCGGCAGCAGCGAGCCGTGGAGGTTGAAGGCCCCGAGCCGCGGCAAGGCGAGGATCCGGGAGCTAATCATGCTGCGATAATAAACAGAGAGAATCAGATCGGGTCGCAACGCGGCGATGCGCTCGACCCACTCGGGTGCGTTCACTTTCTCCGGGGTGAAAACGGGAATCCCCTTTTCCCGGGCCGCCACCGCCGGCGTCTTGAACCAGATTTTCTCGTTCGGATTGTCCTCGTGCGTGATGAGTGCGACGACGTTGTCGCCGCGCTCGAGCAGCAGGGACAGGCACTCGTAACCCACTTCACTGTAGCCAAAAAAAAGAATCCGGGGCGCGGTCATTTCGATTTACGCTGGGCCAAAGCCGCCCGGAAACGCGAGCGTCGAAACGTTCCCGCCGGCGCCGGGAACGGCGGGCGGATGCTCACGGACTCTTCGTGGTTTCCAGCATCTCGCGCACGTGGAATCGCTGGCGGGCCCGCACGACCTGATAGGTCCGGCCGACGTATTCGCCAATCAGGCCGATGCCGACCATCGCCACGCTGAGCAGGAAAAACAGGATGCCAAAAAGGGTGAACAACCCCTCCGCCTCGGCGCCCAGAAAGATGCGCCGGTAGGCCAGCACCAGCACGAGGAGAAAGCTGCCCGCGGCGCACAGGCCCGCGAACATCGTAAAATACTGCAGCGGCGCCAGCGAGAACCCGGTGATCAAATCGAAGTTCAACCGGACCAGTTTGTAGAACGAGTAGTTCGACACCCCCGCATGCCGCTCCTCGTGCGCCACACCAACCTCCGTCGGGTGGCCGGAAAAACTGTACGCCAGCGCCGGAATAAAGGTGTTGGTCGCGCCACTATCCACGATCGCATCGATGATCGGGCGCCGGTAGGCGCGCAGCATGCAGCCCTGGTCCTTCATCTGGATGTTCGTCGTGTGCTCGCGCACGGCATTGATCAGCTTCGACGCGTGCGTGCGGAAAAACGAATCCTTCCGCTCCAGCCGGTACCCGCCGACGTAGTCGTGCCCCTGATCGATCTGCGCGAGGAGCTTCGCGATTTCCTCCGGGGGATTCTGCAGGTCGGCATCGAGGGTGACGATCACCTCGCCGCGCACCCGCTCGAACGCCGCCATGATCGCCATGTGCTGCCCGTAGTTCGCGTTGAGATCGATGACCCGCGTGACATCTGGACGCGCCGCGTGCTGGGCCCGGAGCAAATCGAACGAGCGATCCGCGCTGCCGTCGTTGGTAAATATGACCTCATAGCGCCGGCCGAGCGCATCCAGCGCACGGTAGAGCCGCGCGAAGAGCTTCGGCAGGTTGAGCTCCTCGTTAAAAACGGGAATGACGACCGACAGCGGAAGGGAAGGAGGCGTGGACACAGGAATGGGAGTGACCGGAACGGCACGACCGTAAACCAGCCGGGGCCAATGGGGAACTCAGGATTTAATAAAAATCGCCCCCAGCCGGCACGTTCCGCGATCCGGGTGCATATTGACGCGGCGCTGCGGCGCCCCGGCGGCGTTGGGCCCGATCACCGCGGCAAGGGTGACGCGGCCTCCCAGCGTCGCGGTGCGAAAGGGCGATCGGGCTAGGAAACCATCCGGCGCGATGCCGTTCCTCAACCGCTGCGCTGGTGGGCTTGGAGCACGCCGGCCAGCGTTGCGGTCACCCGCGCAATGTCGGCGAGCGTCATCGCGGGGAAGAGCGGAAGCGTCAGGATATTCCGGCAGGTGTGCTCCGCGATCGGAAAATCCCCCTCCTGCCAGCCCAGCCGGCGATAGACGGAGAACAGGTGAATCGCCGGGTAATGCACCCCGGTGCCGATGCCGGCGGCGTGCAGTTTCGCCATCACCTCGCCGCGCCGGATGGTCAGCCGGGCCTCGGGCAGCACGACCTGAAACATGTGCCAGTTGGTCTGCGTGAAATCCTCCGGCGGCAACTGCAGCCCGAGCGCCTGCAGGGCCGGAGCCTTGAGCAACTCGAAATAGGCGCGGGCCAGTTCGCGACGCCGGTGGGTGAACTCATCGAGCCGGGGCAACTGGCCGAGCCCGACGCGCGCCGCGACATCCGTGAGATTGAATTTCCCCCCGACGACCTCGACGTCCATCCCATCGAAGCCCGAGCGCACCACCCCCTGCAGCCGGTACTGCTCGGCGAGTTTCGCCTCGGCTTCGTTGTTCATCACCAGGCAACCGCCCTCGATCGTCGTGACGTTCTTGTTCGGATGAAAACTGAAGGAGACGAAGTCGCCGATCGCACCGATGCGCCGGCCGCGCCACGTGCTGCCGAACGATTGCGCGGCGTCCTCGACCACCCGCAGTCCATGCTTCGCCGCAAGGGTGTGGAGCCGATCGCGATTGACCGGCAGCCCGGCCAGATCGACGGGAATAATCGCGCGGGTGGCCGGCGTAATCGCGGCCTCCACGCGGTCGAGATCGATGTTTCGCGTCACGGGATCGATGTCGACGAACACCGGCCGCGCGCCCACTTCGAGCACCACGTTGCTCGTCGCCACCCAGGAAAGCGGGGTGGTGATGACCTCATGGCCGGGGCCCACGCCCGCCAACCGCAGCGCGATTTCCATCGTGCAGGTGCCGGAGTTGAAGACCCGCACCGGCCGGCCGCCGCAATACTCCGAGAGCCGGGCCTCGAGCTCTTTCACCTTCGGCCCCGAAGTGATCCACCCGGAGCGCAACACCTCGGCCACGCCGGCAATCGTCTCCTCGTCGATCGTCGGCCGGGTCAAGGGCAGGAACGGCACGGCGGGAATGGCCGCCGAAGCGGGCGCAGCGGGGGCGGACATGTCAGGGTTGGTTGCTGAAAAGGTAGTGGGTCCGGGTTTCCCCGAGCAAATGATAACGAAATCCCGGATCGCCGATCAGGTCGTTGACATCCTTGCGGCGCGCCACGAGCCACACGCGTCGCGGACCGGACCATTGCCGGCGCAGCTCCGCTTCATCGATGAAACGGGCCGCACGCTCGGCGGGATCGATGAACTGCACCTCCAGTTCATCCAAGTAGCTCACCAGGCCGACCGGCCGCTGCGTATGGTAGACAAAATCGTGAAAAAACGCGTGGTAGTGGTACACCTGATCGGCCGGCTTCATCCGGTCCCGGGCGATCAGCGCGAGCGGCTTCGTGCCCCGAACGTCCGGCGCAGCGAGGACGAGGACGGCGAAGAAGCCCACGGTCGTCGCCAACAAAGTCGAAAGCCCCGCCCGCACGCCGCGGACGCGCGCCGCCCAGGGCGCGGCCACGCCGCCCAGGAGGAGAATCGCCGCCATCGCCAGCAGGAACGGCCGAAATTCATCCGCCTGCGCGGGGTCACCGACGACGCCGGGTTTGAGCGCGGCGAACAGGGCGGCCATCGCGAGCCCGCCGCAGGCAAACGCAAATATCCCCAGGCCGACGCGCAGCCGCGGAGCCGCGTTTTCGGTCCACCGCCGCGCCAGCCACGCGCCCATCATCACCGCCAGCGGTGGAAAGACGGGCAGGATGTAGGGAATGAGCTTGGACTGCGACTTCGAGAAAAACAAAAAGACGAATACGACCCAGGTGGCCAAGAACCACTGGTCGGCGTTTTCCTTCCGCCGCGCCCAGCCGCCCGCCAACGCCTCGCGCCACGAGCCCCAGAGAAAACCCATCCAGGGGAACACTCCCAGCAGCACGATCGGGATGAAATACCACCACGGCTCAAAGCGCCCGTGCTCGGTGGTCGTGAACCGCGCCCAGTGCTGGTTCACGAAATAAAAATCCGTCCAGCCGGCATTGCGCTGTCCCACCAGGAAGTGCCACGGCGCCGCGATGGCGAGGAAGAGCAGCACGCCCGTCGGCAGGTAAAGGGGGCGCAGCCGTTTCCATTGGTTGAAGATCAGGAGCCACAGGAACATCACGGCGCCGGTGAGGAGAAACCCGATCAAACCCTTGGTCAGCGTCGCCAGCGCCGCGCTCGCGTAGAGCCCGTAGAACAACCACCGCCGCCGCATCCCCGCCGGTGGCGACCCAGCCGCAGCCACCCCGGGAACCGGTTCCCGCACCCCGAGAATAAAGCAGAACAGTGTCGCCGTCATCAGGACTGACACCGCCATGTCAAGAATGAGCAACCGCGACAGGACGAAGTAGAGAAAGCCCGTCCCCAGGACGATCGCGGCCAGGAGACCCGCCTCCCGCCCGTGCAGACGCCGCGCCGCCGCATACGTGAGCAGGACCCCGCCAAGACCGAACAGCGCGGGCGCCAGTCGTGCCGACCATTCGTGCGGGCCGAAGACCCGGAGGCACACCGCCACCGTCCAATACAACAGCGGCGGTTTCTCGAAATACGGCACCTCATTGAGCCGCGGAGTCACCCAGTCGCCGGTCGCCACCATCTCGCGCGGAATCTCCGCGTAGCGGCCCTCATCGGGATTGGCCAGCGGCCGGTGGCCGAGCAGGGCCCCAAACAACAGACCGAACGCGAGGGTGAGCCACAGCAAATCGCGTCGCCATGACGCCGGTCTGCCCGCGAGGGAATGGAGGGAAGCATGCATTGCCGGTCGCAAGTGGATTCCGGTCAACGGGGTTGACAAGGCATTTTGCGGCAAATGTGCCGCCTCTCTTCAAGCGGACGCAAGGCGTTGGGCGAGGGTGGGCCGTGCGCTCCGCGCGCGGCCGGGGCATGAAAAGAATGAGCCAACGAAAGAAACCGCCGCGCGCGGAGCGCACGGCCCACCTCGGATCGTGGGAACGACGTTTCTTCCCGTCCGGGGCAAAAACCCTTTTGCGGTTGGGGCTGAATTCTTACGCTTCAGTTCCGCGGGTGCGACGTCACCATCGCGGTGCCCGCCAATCTGTCCCGCGTCGCCTCTGCCGCGTAACGCGCCTGATCCTGCGGACTGATCGCCCGATAAAGGCGGTTCTTGTACAAATAATTCGCCGTTTGATAATAGGCCGTGGCTTCACCCGTGAAGAGTGCCCGCCGTGGGGTCAGGGCGTGGGTGGTGGCGTCGTAAGTGAACTCTGCCGCATGGCGCACCGGCATGAGCACACTGAGCACGCCAGGTTCAAAGAGTCCGAGCTTCTGGTAATTGCCGATGAGCGCACGCCGATCGCCGTCCGCCGTCCGCACATCCCAGCCATAGAACCGGCTCGCGTAGCTCCAATTGAGCAGGCCGAGCAGGGTGGGCGCGAAGTCGATCTGACTCATCAAGTCGGTCACATGCCCCGGTGCAACCTGGCCGCCGGGCGCGTAGATGATCAGCGGGATGTGATAATTCTCGACCGGCAGCGCGGTCTTGCCCGCCGATGAGGCGCAGTGATCGGCGACGATCACAAAGACTGTGTTGCGAAACCATGGCTGCGCCGCCGCCTCGCGCAGGAACTGCCCGATCGCAAAATCGGTGTACTTCACCCCGCCGTCGCGGCCCGATGTTTTCGACGGCAGATCGATGCGGTTGCCCGGATACGTGAACGGCCGGTGATTCGACGTCGTCATCACGAAATAATGAAACGGCTTGCCGGCGCCGTGGGCGGCGTTGGCCTCGCGCATCGTCCAACGGAGGAGATCCTCGTCGCACGCGCCCCAGGCGTTGGCGAACGTGATGTCCTGCTTCGCCACCGCGGCGCGATCGATGACGCGATACCCGTTGTTGCCGAAGAAGGCGTTCATGTTGTCGAAGTAGCCGTAGCCCCCATAGATGAACCCGGTCTCGTAACCGCGGCTGCGGAACACCGAACCCAGCGTGAACAAGTCCTCGTTCCGCGGCCGTTTGACGAGCGAACGTCCGGGGGTCGGCGGCAGGGAGAGGGTGAGCGCCTCCATGCCGCGATCGGTCCGCGTGCCCGTGGCGTAACAATTATCAAACACGAGACTCTTGGCCGCGATGGCATCCAGGTTCGGGGTCAGCCGCGACGCCGGATTAAAGCTGCCCAGGAATTCCGCGCTGAGGCTCTCCACCGTTATCTGGATGACATTGAGGTGCAGCTCCGCGCCGCTGCCGCGGACAAAGCGCAGCGTATCGCGCGGATCCGCCGAGAGCCGGCTGCTGCGATCGAACGCCAGTTCGACATGCAACCGCTTGAAGGCCTCGTCCACCGGCAGGGTCGGATAGAATTGATCGTAATCCAGCTCGTTGTTGCGAAAGGCCGCGAAAAGCGACCAGAGGCCGTTCTTGGCCAGCTCGCGATTGTAGTTGTTCGCAAAGCCGGGCAGCTGCTCGGAATCGACCGCCACGCCGGCGGCGATCGCTGCGGCCACCCAGGCGCTCCCGGCGAACAGGCGCCGGCGAAACGGCTCGGGCTCCGCCGCCAGCCAACGCGCCATGAGTCCCGTCCGCCAGATCACCGCGTAACCACCCAACGTCGCCACCAACAAGCCGGCAAACAGCAGCGGCATCGGGTAAGACTCCCGAATGTTGTCGACGACCTCCTTCGTGTAGACGAGGTAGTCGACGGCGATAAAGTTGTAACGCGCCCCGAACTCATCCCAAAATAACCATTCTCCGACCGCCCCGAACAGCAGCAGATAGAGCGCGGCGAAAAAGCCGGCGTGGCACAGCCATCGCCCCCAGCGCCACCCGTTGAAACCGCGCGGCAGCAGAATCAAACCCACCGCCAGCGGCGCCGCCCACAGCACCGCGGCCGCCAGATCGAAGACCAGTCCCCACGCAAACACCGCCAGCAGGCTCGAATCAACCGCCACCACGGGCCCGGCCTTCACCAACAGGGCGAGCCGCGTGAGCAAGCCGATCGCCAGGAACATGAGCACGAAAATCACCGCCCCGCCATGGCGGCGCTGGAGGAGACGCTGAAACGTGAGAAAAATGGGCATGCAGTAAAATTCGGGATGAACCAACCCGGGGCGCCGGATCCTCAACTATGACCGCGACCCAGTGCGTTTCAACTCCGTGATTCTCCCGATCTTGCGTTCTGGCAACGCAGGGGCCGGGTGTTTTAAGCGTGCGCCAGGCGTGATCTTGGTGTGGAACCGACGCCTCCCATGCCGGCGGAAAAAAATTTCATCTTCATCTGCGGTCCCGACGACTACCTCGTCGGCCGGGTGGGCAAGGAGCGTTTCGCCGCCCTGGCCGCGGACGTGCCCGACGAATTCGCCCGCGAGACAATCAACGGCTTCGCCGCCAATGTCGGGGAGGTGGAGGGCGCGGTGAACCAGTTCCGCGACGCGGTGCAAACCGTCTCGATGTTCGGCGGACGGCGCCTGGTGTGGCTGAAGGACGTCAACTTCCTCGCCGATACGGTCACGGGCCGCGCCGAGAGCACGTTGAAGCTCGTGGAGGATCTCCAGGAGCTGCTGACCCGCGCCAATCCCGCCGAGACGATCGTGCTCATCACCGCCGCACCGATCGACCGGCGGCGCTCCTTTCCCAAATGGTGCGAGAAGAACGCCGATTTCGCCCTGGTCGGCGGCGAGGGCGACGGCGCCAGCGAAGCGCTCGCCGGCGTGGTCCTCGCGGAGGCGAAGGACTGCGGCGCCAGCTTTGCCCCGGGCGCGATCGAGCTCCTGCTGGCAAAAATCGGCGCCAACACCCGGCTGCTGGTCGAGGAGACCCGCAAGCTGGCGACCTACGCCCAGCCCGCCGCCCGGTCTGCCCCAGGGTCGGGCGCGGCGGCAAACGGCCTCGGCGCGATCGTGATCGAGGAGGCCGACGTCGCCGAGCTCACCCCAAACGTGGCCGAAGGCGATTTCTTCGAGGCGGCGGAGGCGTTCTTCAGCGGCGATCTGAAATGGACGCTGGCCGCGCTGCAGCGGCATTTCTTCACCGGTGGCGACGCACGCCCGGTCATCAGCGCGCTGCAGAACCGCAACCGCATCCTGCTCCAGGTCCGCGCGCTGCTCGACGCCGGTGACGCCCGCCTCGGCCCGCGCGGGCTCGACGGGCTGCCCCGCGCCGCGGTGACCCACGGGGCCCGGTTCATCGGCGCGACCGAGAAGAGCTCGTTCAATCTCTTCACCCAAAACCCGTGGTACGTCGGCAAACTCGCCGGCAGCGCCAAACTCCCCACCCTGCGCCGATTGATCGACAACCAGCAGGAGTTCATCGCCGCCTTCGAGGAAATCATCCGCCGCCCCGACGAGCAGGAGGAAGTCTTGCGCGAACTGACCGTGCGGTGCCTGACGTGATCCGGCGCATCGCGGTGTCTTCCAAAACTTTTCGGCGATCGATTCGGAAATCCACGCTTTCGCTGCGCTCAAGCGCGGCTACCGGAAGAGTCTGTTTGTAGTTCCGGCTTCAGCCGGTCTCGGTGTGCACCCGTGCCGCCTGACGGAGAAACGACAGACACTTCAGTGCAGAAAGCGGGCCGGACCGTCCTATAAAGCCGGGCAAACTTTCCGGTCGCCAACCCGCGCGGCCGCGACTTACTCATCCCCCCTTTGCCGTGAACGCCCAGCCCTCCTCTTCCGATTCCGCGCCCATCTCGAACGTCCTAGCCGAACGCTACGCCTCGGTCGCGATGAAAGCCATCTGGTCCCAGCACGGCCGCGTGGCGCTCGAACGCGATTTCTGGATCGCCGTGATGAAGGCCCAGCGCGATCTCGGCGTGCCGATTCCCGCGGAGGCGATCAAGGACTACGAGAAGGTCAAGGACCAGATCGACCTCGCCGCGATCGACCGGCGGGAGCGCGTGACTCTCCATGACGTGAAGGCCCGGATCGAGGAGTTTTCCGAGCTGGCGAAACGGCAGTTCATCCATCTCGGGCTCACGAGCCGCGACCTCACGGAAAACGTGGAGCAGCTGCAGGTTTTCCGCTCGTTGCAGCTCGTCCGGTTCAAGGCGGCGGCCGCCCTGCTCGCCCTCGGGCGGCAGGCCGAGGCGCATCGCGACCTCATGATCACCGGCCGTACCCACAACGTGCCGGCCCAGCCGACGACCTTCGGCAAACGGCTCGCGATGTTCGGCCAGGAGTTGCTCATCGCCTTCACGCGCATCGACGAACTGCTCAACCGTTACCCGGTCCGCGGGCTCAAGGGCGCCGTCGGCACCCAGCTCGATCAACTCACGCTGCTCGGCGGCGATAGCGCCAAAGTGGATCAGCTCGAGTCCCGCGTGCTCAAGCACCTCGGGTTCCGCGCCTCCCTGGACGCCGTCGGACAGGTTTACCCGCGCAGCCTCGATTTCGAGGTGGTGAGCGCGTTGCACCAGCTCGGCGCCACCGGGGCGAGTTGCGCGACGACACTGCGCCTCATGGCGGGCGCGGGGCTGCTGACGGAGGGCTTTCAGCTCGGCCAAGTCGGCTCCTCCGCGATGCCGCACAAGGTCAACGCGCGCAACTGCGAGCGAATCTGCGGATTCTCGACCATTCTCAGCGGTTACGTCACCATGACGGGCGCGCTCTCCGGGCACCAGTGGAACGAAGGGGACGTATCGTGTTCGGTCGTACGGCGGGTCGCGCTGCCGGACTCGTTTTTCGCCATCGACGGCCTGCTCGAGACGTACGCCACCGTGCTGCGGCAGCTGGAGGTTTTTCCGGCCGCAATCGGAGCGGAGAACGAGCGCAACCTCCCGTTCCTCGCCACCACGACAATCCTCATGGAGGCGGTGAAACGGGGCGCCGGGCGCGAAACGGCCCACGAGGCGATCAAGGAACACTCACTCGCGGCCGCCAAGGCCCTGCGCTCGGGCGGCGGCGACGCCGATCTGCTTTCCCGCCTGGCCGGAGACAAGCGCATCGGGCTCGGGAAGAAAGCGCTGCAGGCGATTCTTGCCGAGAATGCGCGCTTCGTCGGCGCCGCGCCGCATCAGGTCGACGCCTTCCTGGCCGAAATCAAGCCTCTGGCCCGAAAATACCGGGGCGCCGCCGAGTACCAGCCGGGACAGCTCCTGTAACGGAATTCCGTGGCCGCGCCCCTCGGCGCGGCCACGGATCGCGGGGGTGCCCAAGGGCGCGACGGATTTAACTCCGTCGCCCCGACCCTCAATCGTGCAGCTGGTAGATTTCGAGCAACGCGGCTCCGGCCGCGGCGGCGCCGGCCTGCACCTGAATCGTGTAGGCCCCGGGTGCGAGCGTCGCGAGGACCGCCGCGTCCTTGCTCCCAACTTCGAGGGCAAAGGCCCCGGCGCCCGCCGCCGCCGATGAAATCTGCGGCACACTCGAAACCCAGTTGTCGTTCGAGCCGAGTTCACGGCCATCGCTGCCGAACAGTGCAATCGCCGGATCGGCGAGTACGCCGGAGGTGCCGAATTTCGCCAGACCCGGGCCGATGCCACGCAACAACAGGCGGCTGGGCGCGTCGCCGGCCAGCACGAAGCCGCTGATCAGCGCGGCCCCACCGCTGCCCGCCGCGCCGCGGCCCGACACATTGACGAGACGCGAACTGCCGCCGGTGTCGGCATCGTAAATTTCCGCCAGCGCCACGCCACCGGTGCCGCGCGCGTCAACCACCTGCATCGTGTAGGTTCCGGGCGGGAGGGTCACGAGGGCGGCGCTGTCGGCGCTGCCGGCCACCAGCGGAAACGCTCCGGTGCGCGCGAAGGCCAGCGCGACATCGGCCACGCTGCCCCAGCCTTCGTTCGCCGCGAGCAGTCGCCCGGCGGAGTCGTACAACTGCAGCCGCGTGGCGGCCAGCGCATCGCCGACGCCGAACGCACCCAGCGCCGGACCGATCGCGCGCACCAACACGCGCCGCGGCTCCGGGCCGCTGATGGCAAAACCGAGCAGCAACGGGCTCTCCGCCGTCACGCGACCACGCGTCGACAGGTTGGCGAGCCGGGCGGCGGGCGCCCCGTTGGTCTGAAGGTGGCTGGCCACGACAATTTCAACCGTGCCTTCGCCGGGGACCAAGGTGAGGGCCGAGCGCGGCGCGATGCCCGTGAACGAATCGAAGACAAAGGCCGGCGCCGCAGCCGTCTGTCCGGGCGAGGCCGGACGCACAAGCGGTTCGTCGAGCGAAGCCGTCAGGCCCGGGATCGGCGTCGTGAAACTGATCTCGCGCACCGTTTCAAACAGCCCCGCGGAAGTGCCGGCCGACGAGGGCGCAATACCTCGCGCGCGCACGTAGAACGCGCCGCTGGCCGGGAGTGTCAGACCGGTCAACTGCCAGTTGCCGCTGCTGCCGACCCGCGTGCCGAAACCCAGCCGCGTCCAAGCGCTGCGATCGGGTGACTGCTCAAACACGACGGCGCTGAGCTCAGCCCCGGCGCCGGCGCGGTTCCAAATCACCGTCCGCCGATCTGCCGTGGCGCCGAGCGATTGCGTGGCCTGGGTGGTCGTCGCGAGACGCGCGAGGCCGACCCGCGCCAGGCCGCCAACACTCGTAAAGCTGCCGCCGATCATGAGCCGGCCGTCGAATTGCAGCGCCAACGCCGTGACGGCGCCGTTGGGCGCGGGATTGAAAGTCGGATCGACCGTGCCATTCGGATTCAGCCGGGCCAGACGCGAAATCCCAGATCCCGCGATCGCCGGGAATGATCCCGCGACGACGATTCGTCCGTCCGTCTGCAACGCGACGGTACTGATTACCTCGGAGCCGCTATTGGCGGCGGCGAAGGTCTCGTCGGGCGTGCCGTTCGCGTTCAACCGCGCGAGGATGTGGCGCACGCCACTGCCGACGCTGACCACCAGGATGCGTCCGTCGGCCTGCACGGCGAGGGCCGTGACGGCGCCGGGAAGCGCGGGGGCAAACGCGGCGTCGAGCGTGCCGTCCGCATTTAGCCGCCCGAGGTTACCCCGCGCCTGGCCGCCGATCGTGGTGAAGGCGCCACCCACAAGCACCCGCCCATCCGCCTGCAAGGCGACGGCGCTGACCGGGCCGCCCACGTTTGGATTGAACGCGGTGTCGAGCACGCCATCCGGGCTGAATCGTGCGATCCGGTTGCGTGTGACCCCCGCGATGTTCGCGAAGGCGCCCGCGATAATCGTCCGGCCATCGGGCAACGCCAGCAGCGCATTGACCGCACCGTCCGGCCGGGGCTGGAACGCCGCGTTGACCGAGCCGTCGTCATTCAGGACCGCGAGATTGCGGGCACTGATGCCGCCGATCGACGCAAAGTTGCCGCCCACCATGATGGCACCGTTGGCCTGCAGGCCGGTGAAACTGCCGGTGATGAACAGACTGCCGTCGGGCCGGGCGAAGGCCGCCGTGACGGCCCCATTGAGGCTGGGGTTGAAATTCGGGTCGAGCGAGCCGTCGGCACTGACGCGGGCCAGGCGATCGCGGGTGACCGGGAGACCGGTCCCGCCGGCCTGCAAGGTCGTGAAAGTGCCGCCGAGCACCACCGCGCCGTCGGACTGCAGCGCCAGCGTGGTGACCGTGCCACTGGTGTTCGGATTGAAAACCGCATCGAGCGTCCCGTCGCTGTTGACCCGCGCGATGTTGTTGCGCGTGAACACGGTCGAGCCCGCGTTGGGTTGCAGCGTGGTGAAGGCGCCGCCCAGAATGATCTGGCCGTTGGCCTGCACGACGAGGGCATTGACGGGTCCGTTCGTGTTGGGATCGAAATTCGCGTCGAGGGTGCCATCCGTGTTGAGGCGCACGATGTAGTTGCGCACGGTCCCGGAGGTGGCGGTGCCAGGCTGCACGACCGTAAAGGAGCCTCCGGCGATCACCTTGCCGTCCGCCTGAATCGCGAGGGCGTTGACGATGGAATTCACGTTCGGGTTGTAGTCGGCATCGACCGTGCCATCGCTGTTGATCCGGGCCAGGTAGTTGCGCGTCGTCGCGGTGGTCGCCGCATTTGGCGACAGCGTGGTGAAGGCGCCGCCAATCACGATCTTGCCGTCGGACTGGACGACGACCGCGTTGATCTTGGCCGACGCACTCGGATCAAACGTGGTGTCCACCGAACCATCGGCGTTCAAGCGCGCGATCCGGTTCCGCACGACCCCGTTGATCAGGCTGAAGCCACCGACGACGATCAGGCGCCCGCTGGCATCCAGCGCGAGTCCGGACACGACGCCATTGGGACTCGGGTTGAAACTCGGATCAAGCACGCCGCTGGCGCTGAAGCGCACGAGATTCCCGCCCGTGCTGTTGGTGATGTTGGTAAACGCGCCGCCAAGAATCACGCGGCCGTCGGCCTGGACGACCACGGCGTTGACTTCGCCGGCGAGGCGCGCGTTGGTGCTGACATTGAAGCCGGGGCGGAGCGAGCCGTCGCGGTTGAGCCAGGCAAAGCCCGCGACCTGCGACGCGACGGTCGGATTGCCCGGACGCACGACGACGGCATTGACCGGGCCGTCGGTCGCCAGCGTGGCGTTGAAGTTGACGTCGGGGGTGCCCTCCGCGTTGAAGCGCGCGATGTTCGAGCCCTTCGCGCCGCCCAGATCGGCGAACGAGCCCGCCGCGATCACCTTCGCATCCGGCTGCACGGCGAACGCGTTGATCCGGCCCCCGGTCGGGGAACCGGTGCCAGCGTCGAACTGAGGATCGAGCGAGCCATTGGCATTGATGCGGGCGAGGTAACGGCGCGCCACGCGAACTGTGCTGCCGATCGGCTGGAGCGAGGTGAACGTGCCGCCAATGAACATGCGCCCGTCGGACTGCACGCGAATCGAGTCGACGCGATTGCCGCCCTGCTCGCTGAGATCGAGGTTGAACGTGGCGTCGACCGTGCCGTCGGTATTCAACCGGGCGGCGTATTTCCGGAGCGTCCAGTCCAGCGCACCGTTCGGCTGCAGCGAAATGAACGTGCCACCGACGACAATCCGGCCGTCCGATTGCAGGCCCAGCGCGAGGACGCTGCCGCCGGCATTGGGATTGTAGGCGGTGTCGAGCGTGCCGTCCGCGTTGATCCGCGCGAGCCGGTTGCGGGTCGTCTGCTCCGTGGCTCCCGCCGGAAAGACCGCCGTGAACGTGCCCCCCACGACCACCTTGCCGTCGGCCTGGATCACGATCGCGTTGATCTGCGTGTTGAAGCTCGGGTTGAAGGTGGTGTCGATCGTGCCATCGGCATTGACCCGCGCAAAACTGCTGCGTCCGTAGGAGCTGGTGCCCGCATTGGGCGCCAGCGAGGTGAACGCCCCGCCGATCAGAATCTTGCCGTCGGACTGCACCGCGATGGAGGTGACGGTCGAGTTGGGCGCCGGATCGAACGTCGTGTCGAGTTGGCCGGTGGCGCTGAGACGGGCGAGGTTCGTGCGCGTGGTCGCGGCAGTCGCGCCGATCGGCTGCACGCGGCTGAAGGTGCCGCCGACGAGAATCCGGCCGTCCGACTGCAGGACCAGGGCGCCAACCTGGCCGTCGAAGTTGGGATGGAATTCGGAATCGATCGTGCCGGACGGGTTGAGCCGCGCGAGATAGTTGCGCGTCTCGCCGCCGATGGAGGTGAACGTGCCACCGACGATCACCTTGCCGTCGGGTTGGATCGCCATCGTGAGCACACGGCCATTGAAGTCCGGCGTATAACTCGGATCGACGGTGCCGTCGGCGTTGAGACGCGCGACATAGTTGTGGGTGGCGCCGCCGACGCTCGTGAAGGAGCCGCCAATCACGATTTTGCCGTCGGCCTGGACGACCGAGGCCAGGGTGCGGCCGCCGGCATCGAGCTCAAAATTCGCGTCGAGGGAACCGTCGGGATTCAGCCGGGCGAGGCGGTTGCGGGCGATCGCGGTCGACGCGCCGGGCGGCTGCGCCCGGGTGAAATAACCGCCGACCACCAGTCGGCCGTCGGCCTGGAAGGCAAACGCGGCGACCGTCGAGTTGAAGCCGGGATTGAAGGCCGAATCCAACGAGCCGTCGGGCATGAACCGCGCCGCGTGGCTGCGCGTGGCGGAGGTGGCTCCGCGGCCCCACACCGTGCTGAAATCACCACCGATCAAGATGCCGCCATCGGGCTGCAGCGCGACGGCCATCACACTGGCATCGGCCCTGGGGTAGAATTCGGTATCGACGGTGCCATTGACGTTGAGCCGCGCGAGGCGGACGCGGTCTGCCGCCGACTCATCCCCCGCCGGCTGGAGCTTCGTGAAGTACCCGGCGAGTACAATCTTGCCGTCCCGC
Organism: Opitutaceae bacterium; assembly: GCA_044344465.1. Lineage (GTDB taxonomy): Bacteria > Verrucomicrobiota > Verrucomicrobiia > Opitutales > Opitutaceae > ER46. Next base: position 43,829 of record JBIJCX010000002.1, on the reverse strand, counting down.
TGCACGGCGAGGCTCGTGACCCCGTTGTCGGCATTGGGGTCGAATTCGGAATCAACCGTGCCGGCCGGATTGAGCCGCGCGATCCGGTTGCGGGTGGTCGCGCTGGTGGCACCGTTGGCGGCAAAGCGCGTGAATCCGCCGCCGACGACAATCTTGCCCTCAACGTGGAGCGCGAGCGCCAGCACCATGCCGTTGGCGTTGGGGTTGTAGCCCGCATCGAGCGTGCCGTCGGGGTTGAAACGCGCGATGTAGTTGCGGGTCGTGGCCGCGGTGGCGCCGTTCGGCTGGGCCGTTGTGAAACTGCCGCCCACGACGATCCGGCCATCCGGCTGCAGGACGAGGGCGTACACCTGCGGCTGCAACGCTCCGCCCAGATTCGGGTTGAAGGTCGCGTCCACCGAACCGTCCGCGTTGAGCCGCGCGATGCGATTGCGGATCGTCGCGGCCGCGGCACCCGCGGGCTGCAACGTCGTGAAATCGCCGCCGATCACGATTTTGCCATCGGGCTGAACGAGCAGCGCGCGGACCGGACCGTTGGCGTTGGTGTTGAGCGAACCGTCGACCGTGCCGTCGGCGTTGAGCCGCGCGAGGTTCCTGCGGTCGTGGCTGCCACCCGTGCTGGTCAGAAAAAACGAAAACTGGCCGCCGACAAGCACCTTGCCATCGGCCTGGGTGGCGAGGGCGTAGACGTTGCCGTCAACATTCGGATCAAAACCATCGGCCGCCGACGGCGTCTGGGCGACGAGTGCGGCGGGAGCCAGCAGAGCGAGAACGAGACAGAAATGGCGCATGACGGACTTGAAAAGCGAGACGGTAGGCATAGCGGGGGGCAGATGAGAAGGCGTGGATGCGGTGTGGGCAAGACGGATAACAGCCATCTGCCGGGGTCGGTTCCGGGAAAAGCAAAATGGGGGTGAACTCGCTCATCGATCGGAGGCGGGGCTGTCTTTGCCTTGATAAGTGAAGGAATGAATCGCCGGGCCATCAATTATCTCGGCGCGACCAACCGTTCCGCTTGGTGCTCCGCACTGAACGCGGCCAAATCACGTTCCAAGCGCATCCGCTTGTCCAGCGCTGCATTGGGAACGACGTGGTGATGGCCACAATGGGCTGAGGATCGAGACCACCGATCCTTACCATAATGGCACAGCCAAGGAAACAGCGCCCGCCATTGATGCCGCCGGCGCCGCAGGCGTACCTGTAACTTCGCGGAGCGCACGCTCCATCGATGGTCGTTCTCGACTAACGACACCTCACTTCAGGGCTGTCGTTGTATCAAATGAGGAAGGCAGCGAAGCCTTCCCCCAGAGGACTAGTCCTCGTGCTCTTGGAACGTGGTCTATTTCTTGCCGTTCATCGGGCACTTGGCCGGGTCTTGTTTGCACCCGCCATTGGCCTGCTTCTGCTTGCAGCCTTCGGGATTCTTGCATGTGCCCTTGCACTGCTCGCAGGCGGTGCACTTGTCCTTACACGGTTCGGCCGGCTTGCATTTGCCCTGACCCGGGCACTCTGCAGTGGCCGCATAGTTTGCCACTGCCATTGATAACACCATGGCGGCAGCCAGGAATGTGGTTTTGATTGTTCGCATAATTTTCATCTCGAATCTTCACAAATCACCATTCCCCCGCCACACAAATCGCCGGCAACCGGGAACAAAAGAGTTTACAGCCGCCCGGGTCGGGGAGTTGCCGGAATCAGGGGTTAGGGGCCGATCCGACGGGGGGCGGCCGATCCGACGGGGTCAGGCCGCAAGAAGTAAATTTCAGCGAGTTGAATTCGGCCAATTAGCAATTTGCGGCTGACCCCGTACGACCGTCTTGGTGCTACGCCCAGACGCGACCAGGCGGACGGAGTCAGGGCGATTGAGATTCCGCCCGCCCCACGCTCAACGCTCGCCCGAACATCGATCGCCCTGCCCCCGTAGTTCGGCCTGGCGTGCGCCCACATCGGTCCGTGCGCACCTGGCGCGCTCCGATCAGCGATCAGCGGGTTGCGGTAAAAGGATTCCTGGGAAAAGTGAACGAATGCGCGGCAGACTTCCGATCTCACCATGTCACTTACCCGACGTTCCTTCCTGACCTCCGCCCTCGGCACGGGGTTGGCCGCATCGACGCGGCCAAATCTGCTCATCGCGCAAGTGAAGCGCTCCAGCCGTCCGCCGCGTATTCTCCTGCGCGGCTCTTGGCAGAGTGTGAACATCGGCGACATCGGCCACACGCCTGGCGCACTCAATCTTATCGAGCGCCATCTGTCCGAAACGGAACTCACCCTGTGGCCGACCGAACTGGGCCACGGCGCGCAGGAGTTTTTGCAGAAGGCCTTTCCTCGCCTGAAGATTGCCCGGGGCACCGTGGCGGCGGGCAAACCCACCACGCCTGAGCTCGCGCAGGCTTGGGCGGATAATGACATCATGCTGCATGGCTCGAGTGCGGGTTTCGGCGCCCGGGCGCACCTCGCGGCCTGGCATCGCGCCACCGGCAAACCCTATGGTGTCTTTGGCACGACATTTGATCCGATCAACAGCTCCGGCCGCAATATGGAGGGAAGCACGCTCGACGTGCGGCGCGCGCAGATCAATGCGCTTCCGCCTACGCACCTCGACCCGGAGACGCGATGGATTGTCGACCACGCCGCCTTCGTGTTTGCACGGGAGACGACAACGCGCGATTACCTGAAGGCGCAGGGTGCGCGCACGGCGGTCTTGGAGTATGGGCCGGACACCCAGCTCGCCATGAATCTCACCGATCATCCCCGCGGTGATGCCTATCGGGCAGCCAACGGTCTCGAGGGGGGCAAATTCATCTGTGTCATTCCCCGTCTGCGCTACACTCCCTACTACCGCGTAAACAACACCAGTCGTCGTCCGGGCGACGATGCGAAGGACGCGATCAACAACCGGACCACCGACGGCGACCACGCCAAACTCCGCGAGATGATCGTCGCTTACGTGCGCACCACCGGCAACAAGGTGATGGCGTGCGGTGAAATGACCTATCAGGTGCAGATGGCAAAGGAAGTCCTCGTGGATCCGCTCCCAGCCGACGTGAAAAAGAATGTCGTGTGGCGAGATACCTATTGGATGCCGGACGAGGCTGCTTCAATCTATTCGCGAGCGGAATGCGTCGTCAGTGTGGAATGCCATTCACCACTGATTTCAATCCACAATGGCACTCCAGCATTCTACGTTCGTCAACCGACGGACACCTGCAAGGGACAGATGTATCGCGATATGGGCGCCGAAGACTGGCTTTTCGAGATAGACGAGACGAGCGGCTCCCAACTGTGGTCCCGTCTTGATTCAATCCATCGTGATCCCGCGAAGGCTAAAGCTAAAGCAAAAGCCATTATGGCATTTGTCCAAGCGAGGCAGAAGCGAATGGTCGACGCCCTTGGCGAAGCGATAACACGCGTTTAGGGGAACCACGAAGACCGAACGCGAAGAGTGCCACGCCGAAAGCTTTGCGTAGCTGCCGGTGTCGCGGACCTTGCGGGGATACATCTCAAGGGCCGCAGGAGCTCAGCAACTACGGTCCTTTGGCGACCCGACTTTAATGTCAGGCCGCGGCTCAAGATTAATGGGAGCTAACCACGACATTAATGTCCGCGACCCGACATTAATGTCAGCTGTCACCAAGTCACCGATACTCTTCCCCCGTGATCGCATTGATGATCTTAAAATTTTCCACGTGATAATTTAGATCCGCGCGGAAGGCCAGTTTCACGCCGAAGAGCTTCTCGATCCGCACCAGCAGGTCGGCGTCCTCGCTGCGCAGGCGCTCCAGGATGCTCGGATGCACCAGCACGCGCAGCGAATACTCCTTGCCGTCGTTGCGCAGCTGCAGCCGGCGCACCACCGAGGACAGCTTGCGCTGCAACTCGACCGACATCGTCGTCGCACTCTTCACGATGCCGCGGCCGCGGCAGTACGGACAGTCAGTATATAGATTGCTCGAAAGCGACTCCTGCTGCCGCTGCCGGGTCATCTGCATGATGCCGAGCGACGAAATCGGCAGGATGTGGTTCTTCGCCTTGTCGGTCGACATCAGCTCCACCATCTTTTCATACACCGCGTTGCGGTGGCGCCGTTCCTTCATGTCGATGAAGTCCATGATGATCAGGCCGCCGAGGTTGCGGAGGCGGATCTGGCGGGCGATTTCCGCCGCGGCCTCGAGGTTGACGGCGTAGATGACGTTCTTCTCGTCGCCGCCGCGGTTCTTGTGCGAGCCGGTGTTCACATCGATGGCGATGAGCGCCTCGGTCTCGTCGATGATGATTTCACCGCCCGACGGCAGCGGGACCTTGCGCTGGCCGGTCTGTTCGATCTGCCGCTCGATGTTGAAGCGCTCGAAGATCGGGATGCTGTCCTTGTAGAACGCGATCTTGCTGGCCGACCGCTTGGAAATCTGCCCGACGAGCTTCTGCGTGCGCTCGTGGTCGTCCTTGTTGTCGATGAGCACGCGGTCGACCTCCTCGGTGAGGAAATCGCGCACCGTGCGCTCGACGACATCGGGTTCCTGATACAGGCAGGCCGGCGCCCGGTCGCTCTGCATCTTGGCCTGGATGTTCTCCCAGGTCTTCAGCAGGATGTGCAGATCGCGGACGAAGTAGCGGGATTTCTTGCCCTCGCCGGCGGTGCGGACGATGACGCCCACGCCTTCGGGCAGGGTGAGCTCGTTGATCAGGGTCTTGAGCCGCTTGCGTTCGAGCGGGTCCTCGATTTTGCGCGAGATGCCGCAGCCGTCGCTGAACGGGGTCAGGATCAGATAGCGGCCGGGGAGCGAGAGATTCGTGGTCGTGCGCGGGCCCTTGGTGCCGATGGGGCCCTTCGTGACCTGGATGACGATGTCGCTGCCCGGCGGGTAGAGCTGGGGGATGTCCTTGACCGTCGGCTCGGCGGGGCGGGCGGGGGCGTTCTTCTTCTTGTTGACGCGCACGACTTCCACGGACGAGTCGGCGGCGGCGGGGAGCATGTCCCAGTAGTGGAGAAACGCGTTCTTGGTGTAGCCGATGTCGACGAAGGCGGCCTTGAGGCCGGCGTCGAGATTCTTGATCCGGCCCTTGTAAATGCCGCCGACCATGCGGCTGTCGGACTCGCGCTCGATCTCGAATTTCTCGAGGCGGCCGTCGACCAGCAGGGCAACGCGCTTCTCGAGCGATTCGGAGTTGATGATCAGCTCGCGATACGCGCCCTTGTCCTCCTTCTTGAACACGGCGAGAATCTTCTGGAGCAGGGGGCGTTGTTTGGCGCGCTGATCGGCGCCGGCCTTCAATTCGGCGGCGGTGACAGGGTCGGCTACTTTTTCCTGCGGTGGATTGACGAGTTCCTCGTCATATTTTTGGGCGACGTCCGGGGGGACGGTGGATTGAGACTGTGGTTGATCGCTCATGGCGGGTGGGCTGGTTGATCTCGGCGCCCCCGGGTGCGGCAGTTGCGGCGCAGGAAATTCTGGCAGGGCGGTCGATGGCGCGAAGAAGCGATTTCATGTGAAATCCTTCCTGAAGCGCCAGACGCTCTGGACCAGTCCTTGCAGCAGACAGCAACTAAGCACAAAGGAGCCTCCGTAGCTGATGAAGGGAAGCGGTATGCCCGTGATGGGCACGAGCCCGATGGTCATGGCGATGTTCACAAACACGTGCACGGCGAACAGCACCGTGACGCCGATGGCGATCAGGGTGCCGAGTCGGTCCCTGGCGGAACCGGCGATGCGAATGCCATTGAACAAAACCAACCCAAACAGGCCCAGGACCGTAAGACTTCCCAGAAAACCTTTCTCCTCGGCGATGACCGAGAAGATAAAATCATTGTGCGCGACCGAGCGCGGCAGGTAGCCGAGCTGGGCCTGCGTTCCCTCCGTCCAACCCTTGCCGGCCAGACCGCCGCTGCCAACCGAGATGAGCGACTGCCGCTGGTTCCAGCCGATGCCGGTGGGGTCGTACTTGTCGGGGTTGACGAAGCTGAGGATGCGGTTGCGCTGATAGTCGTGGAGGGGCAGGCGCAGCCAGGTGGCGTCCTCGTAGGCGCCCTTGTCGCGGGAGAAGGACTTGGCGTGGGTCTCCATGTAATCCACGTAGCGAAACATGTCCCACGTGACAGCGCCCAGCAGAAGCAGAAACGCGGCGAGCGCGCCGGCGAAGAATCGCGCGGAGAGCTGGGAGACGTAGAGCATCGAAAACACCATGGGGGGCAGGACAATCGCCGACTTGAGGTCGGGTTGAAGCAGGATAAGCAGCATGGGTGCGCCAACCGCAAGGGCCAATTTCCCGAGGACGCCGATCGATTCGGTCACGGTGCCGATCCGCGACCGGTTGAGGAGGCTCGCGGTGATGAGGAGCACGGCAACCTTGGCGGTTTCAGAGGGCTGGTAGGAGAAGACGCCGAGGTCGATCCAGCGCTGGGCGCCCCACCGCGCCTCGGTCAGGCCGGGGATGAGCACGATGACGAGCGGCACCATGCACAGGGCATAGAACCAGTGGGCAACGCTGAGCCAGAACCGGTAATCGATGAGGGACACTCCGACGTAAACGGATGCACCGATGGCGAGATACACGATCTGTTTGAACCATTCCTGACGGAGTAGGGCGAGCAGCCCGACCGCCGTCGCCGACCGCGGGGTGGAGAACTGGGCCGAGTAGATGAACGCGATGCCGAAGGCGCCGAGGCCGAACAGCGCCAGGGGCGTGAGGAAATCCCAGTTCGCCCGCGTCGTCGGCTTGAAGACGCTGAGATATTCAGTGGGCGCGGGGAGGTTCACGGGAACGTTGGGGCGGGGACTTGATGGCCGGAGGCGGTTTCCGGCAAGCATGGAAGGGTGGGAACGGCGTGGGTCTCTACCTGTTCCGCGCCTGCAAGGACCTCCCTGGCGGACAATGCGGCCGTGCGCTCGGCATTGGCGAAGCCTAGCGTGATCCAGAAAACCACGGCTCCCATCGGGCCCTCAAGCACGACGCCGAAGCACGCACAGATAAGTATGACCCATCCGGCCAGCCAGTAACCGGTTCCTTCGTCGTGATAGCGTTCGCGGTCCAATGCGTGCCACGTGTACCGCGCAATCGCCGCAATCATCGTCAAAAACGTCAGCAGACCCACAACGCCAGTCCGACCGAATACGGTGAGCAGAATGTTGTGCGGGCTGCGGGTTGAAAAATCTTCGTCACTACTGGGATAGTAGCGCCGAGTGAAGGACGCAGCCAGGTCGTGGCCGAAGCCCAGGCCAAACCAGGGATTGTTGGCGACCGTTTCGTCCACCACGGTTTCCCACCAAACCAAGCGAAAGCGGTTGTTGTCCCCTTTGAACTCCACCTGCTCGCTCGTGTAGTTGCGCTGGCCGGAGAAGTCGGCCATGGAAACGATGCGTTCGTAAACTTGATAGGCAAAATTGTTTCGCGCCGACATCACGCCGAGGGTAATCGCGCCGAGCAAGACCAGTAACACAACGACGGTGCCGACGAATTGCGTACGCAACATGCTCCAATGACCGCGCAGTGCGAGCCAGCCGGTGACGACAAGGAGGCTGAGGAGCGAGGCGCGATTTTCGCTGAGCAGCACGCCGACGATTCCGAGGATGGCGATGACCACCCATAGCGGGTTGCGGGTGCGTTCCCAGCGACGGTGGGTGAGCAGGACGCCCACCACCATGAAGGTCGCGACCAGATCGCCTTTGAAGTAAATGAGCGGGATTCCCGCGACCACGAGCTTACTGAGGAAGAACTCGGGAAAACGGCGGAACAGCTCGAACATTGGAATGACGACAACCGTCGCCCCGAAAAGGCACCGTTTCAAAAAACGCCGGCTTGATTCGTCAGCCATTCGCGCCTGAGCGATGAAAAAAAACATGGCATAGTAGGTCATCGCGAAATCCCGCAGCGCGACTATACCATAGGCGCGGACATCCTGAACAATTCGCAGGCTGCCGATGACAATCCAGAGTAGCACCGCGATGTTGAGTGGGTCACGTTGCAGGGGCAGACGCTTCGTCAACGCGCAGCGAAACGCCAGCCAGCCGAAGCACAGTGCGAGCCCGGCTTCGGCCGCCAGGAGCGGCAGACCGGGCAGCAGCGAGAATTGGGCGAAGCCACGATTGCCGATGATATAACCGATCACCAGTCCGCCGAGCACGATTGTGTCGAGCGGCAGCCGGGACATGAGCACGAGGCACGCTCCGCCGGTGATCACGAAAGCCAACACGGGCACGGCATACTCACCGTTGGCGACCCACCAACCGATCGCAACCGCCAGCACGGAGGCGGCAGCGGCCGCCAGTCTCGTTTTCCACTGGGGATTCATGGGCGATAAGGAAACGATTCGGTCGCCCGGCGCGAGCCTGCTCCCGCGCCGGATGCCGGCGTCCTGAGTTATTGTGGGTCAGGCAACCGTTAGCGTGCGCGACGGATCGCGGGGAATATGCTGCGTTCAACCGCGACGTGACCCAAATCGTGCTCGAACACCGGTGAAAAAATCAATGTTCTCGCGCACGATGGTGGCGGGGTCGAATCGACGCGCAACTTCCGTTCGAGCGGCCTCTGCCATGCGGCGCGCCAGCGCACAGTCGGTCAAGACTTGCTCCACACCCGCTGCAATGGCCGCCGGATTGTCCCACGGCACGAGCAGCCCCGTCTCACCGCGGCGGATGAACTCGCGCACGGCACACGAATCGCCGGCCACAACCGGACAACCGGCGAGCATCGCTTCGGCCATCACGAGTCCGAAGTACTCCTGCGCGCTCGGAAACACGAACGCCGACGCGCGCTGCAGGCAGGCCCACACCGAAGCCGGCGACACCAGCCGCCCGAGGCAGCGCACGCGCGGCGCGAGGTCCGGTCCCACGATCGTGCGAATCCGTTCATCGGCGGGCATGCCGGCGAGGGTTTCGAGCCGGCCGACGTAAATCAGGTGGAATTCGGGCCGCGCGATGAGGAATTGACGCGCCGCTTCAGCCAGCAGGTAGGCGCCTTTTCGTTCACTCACGCGGCCGACGAAGAGCACGAAGTTTTCCGGCAGCTCCGGCACGTCGGACGGTGCCACGGCCAGCTCTTGCACCGGGCAATAGATCACCGGTGTCGGTGCGGGCTCCGGCCCGAAAAGGCGCTGCGTGTCAGCGAGCGCGTACTGCGAGATCGCAATCCACTGTCGCTGGCGCGTGAGGGTGCGCCGCTCGCACCACGCTACGCTGCGGCGGGGCTTCCGGCCCGCCAGTCGCGCAATGCCCGTCTCTGTCAATGCGAGCCGCACCACCGTCGGCGCATCCGGGAACGACCACGGCATCATGCCCCAATAATCCGGCACATCGACGAGTTCGATCTCACCCGCGCGCGCGACACTTCCGAGCCAGTGATACAGGCGCCGGCGATCCCAGAGCCAGGACCATCCCCGGATTCTTGTCTCGGCCAACGTGACCACGCGCACGCCCTGATCGTCGCGTTCCCCGGCTTTCGGCCCGAGCCCGACGACGATCACTTGGTGCCCCGCGGCCACGATCGCGCGACCGAGGGTCTGCACATAGGAGCCGATGCCGCCATGCGGTACCGGGGGATATTCGTTGCAGACAAAGGCAATTTTCATGGGGCCATCCACTTGACGAATACCAGCCACCGTCCCGCGATCGCCAACGGAAACTGCCGGCCAAGGTTTGCCAGGCCCGCGGCGTCGTCCGCGTGGAGAATCCGCAACCCTCGCACCGCGCCGACATAGACCGCTGCACCTGCGGCGACTGCGGGCAGCAACGCAAGCGGCGCCGGCCAGACGCTGATGATCGCACGGGCGACCGCGGCGCAGCCCGCGGCGGCGAGAAGCGCGCGCCCGATCGCGGTCCAGGGCACCGGGCAGCCGAGTCGCACCTGCACGAACCAAAACCCTGCGCCGACCATGCCGAACTGGATCGCCGTGCGTGCCCATGCCGCGCCCCAGGCACCCCACTCGGGGATGATCATCACGCCCCCGAGCCCCGCGAGCACCGCGCCGATCGTGCCGAGCAGCGCGATGAAACTGGCGCGCCCGAGGCCATAAATCACCGTCCCGCCGACCACGCCGACTTGTACGCCCGCGCCTGCGACCAACACCGTGGCCACCGCAACCGCTGGACCGAAATCCGGTCCGTAAATCCAAGGCAGCAGAACCGGCATGATCGCCGCACCGCCGAGTGTGAGTGGCAGCACCAAGATGGCTATTAAACGGGTTGCGCTCGAATAAGTGGCGGGAATTTGCGTGCGACGTTCGGTCCCGCTCAGCCCGGCAAAGTGCGGCATTAACGCATCTGCGAGCAGCACCGGCCCCTGCGACGCCATCGTCACTAGACTCAGTCCGACCGAGAACATCGCGACTTCGTCCGCACCCCAATACCGCTCTAGAAAAAAAAGCTCCAATCGTCCCCACACACACGCGCCCAAAACCACCGCGAGCCATGTCTGGCCCGCGAAACGCCACACCGCGCGGCGCAGTTCCGCGTCCGGTGCGGCCTTCACCCGTGTCCCGCGCAAACACCACATGCCCGCCGCCGCCGCGAACACCGTGCCGATCAGATAACCGGCCATGGCGCCCGCCACGCCGCCCGTGTGCGCGCCGACCGCAACCGCCGCGAACAACACGCCGCTCGCGATCACGTTTATTTTCGCGGTCGTGGCGAACCGCCCCTGGCCCGCAAGATCGGCTTGCACCAGCGTCCAGAAACTTTGGGCCAAGAAATAGACGGAGAGCACGGCCGTCATTCCCCCGGTTGGGAGCACGCCCGCCCGCCACCCCGCGAGCGCGATTACGATCATGCCGAGCGCCGTGAACCCCGTGAAACGATTCCAAATCCACCGCCGTAGCGCCGCACCCTGCGCGTCATCGCCGGCGCCGATGCGTTCGGCAAGAAAACGCGTGAGGCTCGCGGGCAGCGCCATTTGCGTGGCGGTTGCCGTGATATCGGCGAGCCAGAGCAGGTAGACGGTGCGTCCGAGCGCGTCGGGCCCGAGCAGGCGCGCAACGAGCAAACCGGCCCCAAACCGTCCTGCGATCAACGCCACGCCCGAGGAAAAGTTCCAGGCGGTCTTGTGCGAAAGTGAAGGCGGCGGCGCCGGCATTGTCATTGTGCGCAAATTCGCCCGCGCCGCGGACCGTTTCAACGCGAATCCGCGATGCGGCGCTTGACTTGCACGAGCGCGCCCGGTGAATGCGTCGCTGTCATGGCCGAACCGCCGCCCGAACCCGCGCCCACCGTTTCGGTGCTCATGGTTGCCTACAACGCGGGCACGTTTCTTCGTCCCGCGGTCGAGAGCGTGCTCGCTCAGTCGTGGCGCGATCTCGAGTTAGTGTTGATCGACAACGCCAGCGACGACGGATCCACCACTGCGCTGGCTGCCGCAGTTTTCGACCCGCGACTGCGTTTGGAACGGATGGCAACAAACCTCGGCCAGGCCGGCGGTTGGAGCGTGGGCACCCCCCTGTGCCGGGGCGAATTCATCGCGCTGATGGACGCCGACGACATCGCGCGGCCGGAACGGCTGGCGGCACAGGTCGAATTCATGCGCGCGCACGAGCACCACAGCCTCGTTGTCACGCTCGCCGACTACATCGACTCCGCCGGCCGGATCGACGGCCCCGCATTTTCGTTGATCGACGAGGATGAGATCCGGCGCTACGCGGAATTCGGCATGCCGGTTTTGTTTCCCACGATGCTGGCACGGCGCACGCTCGTCGCCGCGGTTGGATTCCGGGGCGGTGCATCGTGGGCGGCCGACTATGAGTTTCTCGTGCGCGCGCTCGAAATCAGCCGCGTCGGCTGCGTGGCGCGCCCGCTTTATCTCTATCGCCAGCACGACCGGTCGATGACTCGTTCGGGCCGGACCAAGCAATCGGCATCGGCGGCATTCACGCAGCTCCGCTCCGCGCGCCGCCGTCGCAACTCGACGCGCGATTCGCGGGACGATCATGACGAGGAGAAACGCTGGCTCGAACAGCCCGCCGACCTCGTGACCCTCCATCGCGTATTTGCGCGCCGTGCGATCGACGAGGGTTTCCCTGCGCTCGCCGTGCTGCACGCGCGGCGGGCGCGGCATGTGGGTCTGCTCGCGTGCGCATTGCTCGCTGGCATCGCGCGCGAGCCGCGGCGTTTCAGTTTCTTTTGCGGGCTCGCACTCTGGGGACCGGTGCATGCGCTCGGAGTTCGGACCACGGTGCATCCGCGCTTGGGCTGGCGGCAAATCCTCACGCTTGGCCGCGCCGGCGCGCCGCAAGGAGATCCGCTGTGAGCCACGAACGCTACGAGGTGCTGCACTATATCGGCGCCGACAACGATCGCGGCGGCATCGTTTCAGTCGTGCGCGCCCTCGCGAGTGCCGATCGCTTTGCGTGCGTCCTCGGCCTGAATAGTGGCGGCGTTCAGGAACGAAAACCGCCGCTCGCGAGCTTGGAGTTTCCGCCGCTCGCGGGCGAACAACTCGGACTGCCCACATTCTGGCGGGCCCGTGCGGTGGCGAAGCAGGTGCGGGCGTGGCTCGCGGCTGACCGGCGGCGCGTGTTTCACGCGCATTCCCGCGCGGGCTTGGCGGTGGCGCTGCGCCTGCGCGCAATGGGGGAAACGCGCGTCGTCGTGAGTGTGCACTGCTACGGCCGGCGGCGGTGGTTTTATCGCTGGGTGGCCCGCCGACTCGGCAATCGACTTTATTGGCTGAGTCCGGCGATGAAGCGCTACTACCAAATCGAAGATTCGGAGTCGTGGCGGCAATGCGTGCCCGGTTGTGTGCCGGTGCGCGCAACCGACCCCGCAGCCGCGCGGAGGCGGTCGGGACATGACGTGGTGCAGCTGGGCGGTGTCGGGATGATAGTCTCATGGAAGCGCTGGAACCTGGTGCTCGACGCGCTCGCGCTGCTGCCCCACGCGACCCGTTCGCGGCTCCGTTTCCGGCATATTGGTGCGCCGGATAATTCCGATGCGTCGCGGCGGTATGCCGCGGCGTTGCAGGCGAAAACGATTGCGCTGGGGCTTGCGTCAATCGTGGAGTGGCGCGGCGAGAAGCCGGGCGCCGATGCGTTCCTGCGCGAAATCGACTGCCTGGTCGTGGCATCGATGCACGAGCCGTTTTCGGTGGCGATGCTGGAGGCGTTGTCGGCCGGCGTGCCGATCGTCGCGGCTCGCTCCGGCGGGGCGTGCGATGTTCTCACGCCGACCCAGAACGGCTGGTTTTTCGAACCGGACGAAACGGGAGATCTCGCGCGCGTCCTAGCGATGCTCGTCGAGTCCGACGCTCTCGAAAAGGCAAAAGTGGCGCCAGCCGACGTCGAGCGTTTCGACGCCCGGGTGGTGGCCGCGCAGTGGGCGGAAATTTACGCGGACGTGGCTAAGCCATGAAACTCGCACTTTCGATCCTCTGCGAAAATCCGCAACGGCGGACGGGACTGACCACGTTTTTTCAAGAGTTTGTCCGCCATACGCTGATGCCGCACGCGGACCTCCGCTGGATCGTTTTTGCCGGACTTGGCCAGGAGTGGTCGATCGCGGATGCGCGGGTCGAAGTCGTACGTGATTTTCCCGCGAACGATCGCCGCGCGGCGCGGCTGCTCGCGGATCATTTTGCGGTGGCCCCAGCGGCAAAGGCGCGGGGTGCGGCCGCGCTGCTCACGGTCGGCTTCGTGCCGCTCCGCACCGCGGGGCTGCCGGTGGTGATGCATGTGTTGTCGCTGCACCACTTGCGGCCCGGCGGGGGACTCGGCGCGCTTTACCGGCGGGCGGCGATCGCCCGCGGACTGCGGCGGGCCGCCCTCGTGATCACGAACTCGCATTGGACCGCGGCGCAACTCGGGGCGGCGCCCGCGCCCGTACTGGTCAGTCACGAAGGCCTGCAGCACGAAATCTTCACGCCTGACGGCCCGCGTGGCGGACGGGAATTGCCCGCGGAGTATCTGCTCTGGACCGGAAATTTCTACGCCTACAAGCGCGCGGAGCTGGCACTGGCCGCGTACGCACGGCTGTCGCCGGAGCGGCGCGTGCGATTTCCGTTCGTGTTCGCCGGTGGCGACTGGGAGGGCGGTCGCGCCCGGGCCGAAGCGGCCGCCCGGGCGCTGGGGGTGGAGCGTGACGTGCGTTTTCTCGGCTGGGTTGACGACGCGGCGCTGCCGGCGCTCTATCGCGGCGCCCGCGCTCATGTGCTCGCGTCGAACGAGGAGACGTTTGGGCGCAGCGTGGCGGAAGCGATGGCCTGCGGGTGCCCGTGCCTGGTTCACGACCTGCCGGTAATGCGCGAAGTGACGGGCGGCGCGGCGCGGTTCTGCAATTTTGCGGATTCCGCGGCCGCCGGCGCTGCGTTCGAAGAAATTTGCACCGACGACGCTCTCGCCGCGCGACTCAGGGCCGACGGTTTGCGCCGCGCAGCCGATTTCAGTTTTGAGAAACTCGCGCGCGAGCGCGTGGCCGCAATCCGGGAGGCGCTGCGGTTGTCCGCATGAAACGGGTCGCGAAAGATCGTCGCGGGATCGTGGCCGCGGCACTGGCGTGCGCGCTCGCCGGCCTCGTGCTCTTTCAGTTCTTCGGCAACGCGTCCCGCGGCTATGTCAAAACCGCCTCCCTGTTCTGGTGGTGGATCAGCCAGTGGCTCGATCCGAATTCGGAGAGTGAGCACGGCTGGCTGATCCTCGGCCTCAGCGGCTGGCTGCTGTGGCGGAACCTGCGCCTGGCGGATCGCGGAGTCCGGATCGAGGAACCGCCGAGTTCGCAACCCGCAACCGCCCGCCCGCCGCCCTCGGACGGCAATCCGGCACCCGTTGCCGGCCCTCTGAAATTTGAGATTTCAAGTCTGAGATCCCACGGACCCGCCCTGGCCGCGATGCTCGCCGGACTCGCGCTCCACGCCCTCGGTTTCGCCGCCCAGCAGGCGCGTCTCTCGATCCTCGCGCTCCTGGTGTTTGCGTGGGGCGTGGTTCGGCTTGGCGGGGGCCGGCGGTGGGGCGCGGCGGCGGTGTTTCCGCTGGGTTTCATGGTCTTCGCCATCCCGATCAACGTCCTCGATTCCGCCGGCTTCTGGTTGCGGATGTGGGTCATCGACGCGAGCAGCGGGCTCGCGAAAGCCGCGGGCATCGCGGTGATGCAGAGCGGCACGCAGCTCCTCGCCCCCGACGGCCGGTATAATTACGACGTCGCCGCGGCCTGCTCCGGCGTGCGCTCGCTCACGGCGCTGGCCGCCCTGTCACTGCTCGCCGGTTACTTGAATTTCCGGGCCTGGTGGCGGCGTGGCCTGGTTCTGTTGCTCTGCTTCCCGCTCGTGTATCTGGGTAACGTCGCCCGGATCAGTGCGATCATCTTCGCCGCCCAGCTCGGTGGGCAGGCGTGGGGTGAGCGCGCGCATGAGGTCATGGGCTACGGCGTGTTTGTCATCGTGCTCGGCGGCGTGCTCGCCGCCGTGAACGCCCTCCGCCGGTGGGCGCCGGAAGCAGGCAACGCGGCCGGACGCGAACAGACTTGTCATTCATTGGATGACAACAACGGCGAGCGCCCCGGCCGCGGCGAAAGGCCGGTTTGTCATCTAATGGATGACAAGATGGTGGGGTGGGCGGCGGTGGTCATCGTCGGGCTCGCGGCGGGCGAGATGGTGTTCTTGCACCATCTGTCGAATTCACCCGCGCGCGGCCAGGTGGGAGTCGTACTGGCGGCGGACGGCCAGAATCCGGTCGAACTGCCGGCGTTCATCGGCCACGATTGGATCGGGCGGCGCGCGGAGGTGACGCCGGTCGAGCGCGAGATTCTGCCCCCTGACACCGGTTTCTCGCGCAAGACGTACGTTTCGCTGGCCGATGCGAAAAACCCGGTGCTGCTCTCCCTCGTGCTCAGCGGACGCGATCGCACGTCGATCCACCGGCCAGAGCTATGCCTGGTCGGGCAGGGTTGGACGATCGCCAGCATGTTTGGACATGAATTTCGTCATCCCGGAGACCGGGGCGCAGGTTCCACGGCGCCGGCCGCAGCCGCCCCCGCGAAGCAATTTCCCGCGACCGTGCTCCGGGTGCGGCGCGAGGTGCCGACGCCGCGCGGAAAAGTCGTCGTGCCGCAGCTCGTAGCCTATTGGTTCGTCGGGGGCGACACGGTCGTGGCCACCCACTGGCAACGGATCGCGCGCGATGCCTGGAACCGGGTGGCGCACGCGCGCGTCGATCGCTGGGCCTACGTGTTGATGCAGACTGACGCCGCCGACGGGGAAGCGGCCGCCCTCGGGCGCATGCAGGCCGTGCTGGACGGCACCTTGCCGGCTTTTCAGCCGAAGAAATCTTGAGATCTGGGGATCGGGGCTTAGTTTCCGACGCCTTGACGTCAGTGAGCGCAGCCGACTTCGCGTTTCTGATCGCCGAGAGCGACCTGTTTGACTGGTCGCTCCCGGCGGCGTTGGTCGTTGGCGGCGCCATCGGGTTCTTGGTGGTCTGGGCGATCACCCGTTATTCGCGGCGCATGGCGCACGAACAGGCGGCCGAATTGATTGAGGTGGCGCGGCGCGAGGCTGCCGTTGCCGCCGAGGAGCTGAAACAGCGGGCCGAGGCCGAAATCCAGGAGAAACGCGCCGAACTCAACCGCGAGTACGACCGCCGTGAAATCGAGAGCGACGTGCGGCTGCGCGAGATTCGCGCGCACGAGGAATCGCTCTCGCTCCTCGACTATCAGCTCGAACAGCGCCAGGAGCGCCTCAACCGCGAGACCGCCGCCATGCGGCAGGCGCGGGATGCCATCCGGGCGCTGTCGAAGAGCGTGCGCAAGCGGTTGGAGGGCGTGTCGCAACTGGACGCCGACGAAGTGCGCAAACAGCTGCGCGAGGAAGTGCTCCTCGAGTGTCAGGATGAAATCCGTGGCCTGCGCCGCGCGACCCTGGAGAAGTCCGATCAGGAGGTGCAGAACGAGGCGCGGCGGATCCTCATCACCTCGATGCAGCGGATGTCGAGCAAGCCGAACAACGATCTCACGACGACCATCATCCAGTTGCCCAGCGAGGAGATGAAGGGCCGGATCATCGGGCGCGAGGGGCGGAACATCAAATCGTTCGAGTCGGCCACCGGGGTGACGCTGCTGATCGACGAGTCGCCGCAGATGGTGCTCGTGTCCTCCTTTGACCCGGTGCGCCGCGAAGTCGCGCGGACCGCGCTGGATGCGCTGGTCAAGGACGGCCGCATTCACCCGGCCTCGATCGAGGAATTTGTGAAGCGGGCCCAGGATGAAATCGACCTTGTGGCGACGCAGGCCGGCGAAGATGCCGTCGCGAAGCTCAACATCAACGGGCTGCACCCGGAGATCAGCAAGCTGCTCGGCCGGTTGAAGTATCGGTTTTCCTACAACCAGAACGCGCTCGATCACTCGATCGAGACGGCGTTTCTGGCGTCGATCATCGCGAGCGAGGTCGGGCTCGATGCGAACCTCGCGAAACGCGCCGGGCTGCTCCACGACATCGGCAAGGCGGTGTCGGGCGAACTGGAGGGCAGCCATGCGATGATCGGCGCCGAATTCATCAAGCGCTACGGGGAGACGCCCATCGTCGTAAACGCCGTGGCGGCCCACCATGAGGAGGTGAGGCCCGAAACCATCTACGCCGGACTCGTGATCCTGGCTGACACGATCTCCGCGGTGCGACCCGGCGCGCGCGCGGAGTCGATGACGAGCTACATTCAGCGGCTGGGCCGGCTCGAAAAACTCGCGCTTTCACTGGACGGCGTGCAGCAGGCGTTCGCGATTCAGGCGGGCCGCGAAATCCGCGTCGTGGTTTCGCCCCAGGAAACCACCGACGATCGCGCCCGCGACATCGCCAAGGAACTGCGCGCCCGGATCGAGGCCGAACTGCAGTACCCGAGCACGATCAAGATCACGGTGATCCGTGAGAGCCGGTTCACGGAAACGGCAACGTGACGAGGCGCAGCCTTCGATTTAGAGCGCGCCATGGCTGATTTGGGGCGGGCTGGCGTGCGCCCAATCGCGCCGGCAAGCGGGCTGGCGTACAATTACGAAACCGCTCTTGCCTTCCCTCCGAGACGGGAACCAGACAAATCAGCGCATCCTTAACGCGAACCATTCCGCGCGGAGCTGTCAGCTCATCGGTTCCACGTGCACGGTCACATCGCTGATCCGATGCGGGACCGAGGCCGTAAGCGCATCCGTAACCTCGTGCGCGATGGCGTGGCCGGCGCGCACCGTAAGATCGCCGTCCACCCGCACCTGGATGTCGACGAGGTAACTGAGGCCGCTCTTGCGCACGCGCACCTTGTCGAGCGCGGCCACCCCCGGGACGGCGAGCGCGAGGGCACGCACCTCGTTTTCGAAGCGCGCCGCCACCGCCGTGTCCATCACGTCACCGAGTGCCTTGCCCACCATGCCCACCCCGTTGAACGCGATGATCACACAGGCAAAGAGCGCCGCCCAGTCGTCGGCCGTTTCCCAGCCCTTGCCTCCCCACAGGGCGATGCAGATGCCGACAAAAGCCGCGGCCGACGTCATCGCATCGGACCAATGGTGCAGGGCCTCGACGCCGAGCGCGGTGCTGCCCGCCTCCTCGCCCGCGACCCCCATGCGGCGCGAAAACCACAGCTTGGTGACGATGACTCCGGCGAGCACGAGCAGGGTCCACCACGCCGGTCCCGCGTGCGGCGTGATGATCTCGTGCACCGCCTCCACGCCAATCCATCCCGCCATCAGGAAAATGAAAACCGCCACGCCCAGGGCCGACAGCGGCTCGGCCTTGCCGTGGCCATAGGGATGATCGGCATCCGGGGGCCGCGCCGCCACGCGAAATCCCGCCCAGACCAGCAGCGACGAAAAAATATCCAGCGTCGATTCCGCCCCGTCGGCGATCAGCGCGTAGGTATTGCCAAAGATGCCCCCCGCAAACTTCGCCGCCGCCAGCACCGCATTGAGCGCGATGCCACGCAGCACCAGCCGCGCGCTGTTCTCGGCGGTGCGCTGGGCGGCGGCATGCAAATTTGATGGCGAGTTGGAGAGCAAGACGTTCAATATTGAGCGAGGGAAATCAGCCGTGAGCAAGCAATTGACCCGTCTGGCTTTCGGATCAACCCTCCCGCTTCTCATGGCCGCCCAGATCAGCATGACCTCGAACGATCCCGTGAAGCAGTTTTCCGTGTTTGCCGAAAATCGCCTGGGGCGGCTCTACGATCTGATTGCCCTGCTGAAGCAGAACCACGTCCACGTCATGGGCCTGACGGTCCTCGATACGACGGACAGCGCGATTGTGCGCTTCATCACCGACGATCCCGACAAGACCCGCGAGCTGATGGTCAACAACGACTATGCCTGCGTGGAGCGCGATGTGCTCGCCGTCGAACTGACGGACGAATCGCAGTTAAAGGATGTGCTCGCCGCGTTCTTCGAAGCCGAAATCAACATTCACTATCTGTACAGCTTCATTAAACGGCCCGAGGGCCGGGCCGCACTCGCGATCTATGCCGAGGACGAAGAAATCGCCGCGCAATCCCTCAGCCAGCGCGGTTTCCGGGTCCTGACGCAGCGCGACATCTCGCGCTAGGAGTTTGTCGGGCGCGCCAGCGAAAGTTGGTGGAAGATAGGGTAACGCCCCGACCAGCCGTGCAGGCCAACTCGACAAACTCCTTAGCCGGCACTTCGTGCCGGGAGGAATCGATTTTCTGCCGGTATTCACAGCGCGCAGCGCTGCTTTAGCAGCCTGTCGAGGGAAGAGTTCCGTTCGCTGCGGGGGTTTCCGCACCTGCAACGAACTATCGAGCGCAAGCTCGACGGGCTGCTAACCCTCGACGGCGCCCATGCGCTCCGCCTCGAGTTCGTAGAGCCCGGTCATGTAGCCGTTCTCGAACATGGCGCCGACCTTGAGTTCGCCGTAAAACGAAACGGGCAGATCCATCAGCGGCTGCACGCCCTTCTTCATCTTGACCACGACCCACTCGTTCATGTTGGGCACGGCGCCGAAGCAGCAGGACATCGTGTTGCGCATGAGCAAAAATTCCGTGACGAGGCCCTTGTCCATTTTCACCGGGACCATGAAACCGGTGATGACGGCCTTCTTGCCGTTCCACCCCTTCACGACCGCCGGAATCTGCTCCTCACCGGTCGGCGGCTTCACATCGGGCGTCGCGGCCGGATCGAACGCCGGCGGATTGAACTCGTACGAAGCCAGCTGCTCGAAACCGAGTTTCACATAACCATTGTCCATCTCGAGGGCGGACAAATTGACCGCCGGCGCGGGCGCGGAAGGAGTGGCGTTGCCACCAGTCGCCGAGTCCGCCGCCCAAGCGAAACCACCAGCCAACAAGGTTGTGAGGAGGACGGCGAAAATCGTGGGGCGGGGCGAATGCATGGTGGCGGAACATAGGGTCGAGGGTCATTTCGTCAAAATGAATTTCTCCCGTGGGGCGGCGCGGCGCGCATCCCCGCCATGCGGCGAAGCTTAGCCGTAAGAATTCAGCTCCAACCGCAAGACGGAGTTTTGCGCCGGACGGGAAGAAACAGCGTTCCCGCGATCCGAGGTGGACCGTGCGCTCCGCGCGCGGCGATTTCTTTCGTTGGATCATTCTTTTCATGCCCAGGCCGCGCGCGGAGCGCACGGCCCACCCTCAAGCAGCGCGATGCCCGGCGTACGCGAACGGACCAAGTCTCGAATCGCCGGCCAGCAGGCACCACAAAAGTACCGCGGCCCGGACCGAAAGCCGGCCCAACCGCTGCTACGATACCGGGGCGAGCGTCTCCGCGACCGGGGTGCGGTACGCCTTGAGGGCCGGCACCACGCCGCCGAGGGCACACAGTGCGACCATTGCCAGGGGACACAGCCACAGCACCGGATGGCGGGCCGTCACGTCGAGCACGACGCCAGTCTGCGCCCGAATCAAGCCCGCCACGCCCGTGAGCAAACCGAAATAGATCGCAAAACCCACGGCGGCACCCAGCGCCCCGATGCACGCGGCCTCCGCCACCACCGCGCCAAAAATCGTCCGCCGGCGGGCCCCGAGCGCGCGCAGGATGGCGAGATCGCGGCGCCGCGCATTCATCGAGTTGTAGATGCTCGCGAGCACCGAACCGGCGGCGACGAGCGCGACGAGATAGGCCACCAGCGTCAGCACCTGATCGAACCAGGAAATCTTGGCGAACAGCTCGGAGATGATCGCCGCGACCGGCCAGGCAAACGTGAGCCGGTTGCCCTGCTTGTTGAACATCAGGTCGAGCATCGGCCCCGCCACCGGGGTGCGGAGCTGCACGAGCACCGCGCTGATGTCGCTCGCCGTCTTCGGGTCGTGGCCGGCCATCGTCTGCAGGCCGCGCAACGGAATCCAGACCACGCGATCCGCCGGGGTGTTCGTGGGCGCGAGGATGCCGGTGATGACGAACTCGTCGGCATGCCGGTTCTTCACATCAAACGCGATGCCGTGAAACGGATTGAACGTGTCGCCGACCTTCACCCCGAGCCGCTGCGCCGCGAAGCTGCCCGCCACGGCCTGTTTCGCATCGGCCGTGAACAGTTTGCCCCCGGCTTGCACCGCGAATTTCTTCCCCGGCGCGTACTCCACGTTGGTGAACAGGTCCGGCAGCGTGCCGACCAGGCGGTAGCCGCGCAGGTTGTCGCCCACCGCGATCGGAATCGCGGTCTTCACCATCGGGTGACGTCTTGTCATCTCGTAGTCGCTGTAGGCCATGTTGCCCGGCGAGGCCTCGAGGTGGAAAATCGCATTGAGCACGAGCTGCAGCTTCGAGCCGCGCGCCCCGAGCACCGCGTCGAAACCCGTCGTCGTCTGCGTGAATGCCGTCTGCGACTGCGTCTTCACCATCCACACACACATCAGCAACCCGCACGCGAGCGCGATGCTGCCCGCCGTCACGACGGTCGAGAGGGCGTGCTGGCGCAGCGAGCGATAGACGATCAAGGGCAGCGTCATTTTGCCCCCTCCTTCAGCGCCTGGTTGATCTCCCCGAAATCCATCCGCATCTCGAACTGGCCGAGCATCTCCTCGTCGTGGCTTACCAGCAGGAGCGCCGCCCCCTGCTCGCGGCACACTTCCCGGATCAGCACCATCGCCGCGCGCGCGTGCTTGCGATCGAGATTGCCGGTCGGCTCGTCCGCGAGCACGAGCCGCGGCCGGTTCGCCAGCGCCCGCGCCACTGCCACGCGCTGCTGCTGCCCGGTCGAGAGCTGGTGCGGAAAATGATGCAGCCGGTGCCCGAGCCCCATGCGCTCGAGCACCTCGCGCGCGTGCGACCGATCCGCCCCCCGCGGGCCAAACGACATGCCGAGCACCACGTTCTCCAGCACCGTGTAGCCCTGCAGGAGATTGAAGGTTTGAAAAATGTAGCCGAGCTTTTCGGCCCGGAGCCGGTCGCGTTTCGACTCGCCCAAGGCCGTCATCTCCACCCCGTCGATCGTCACGCGCCCGGTGTCCGCGGCGAGGATGCCGGCGATCAGATGCAGGAACGTGGTCTTCCCCGACCCGCTCTCGCCCCGCAGAGCCAGTTGTTCACCCATGCCCAGCGTGAAGGCCGGCACGTTCAGAATCTCCACGCGCTCTCCATCGGGGGACACGAACGATTTCTTCAACTCGAATATGTTCAACATCGGTCTGGGAGGACCCAGAAGAAGCACGAAGATTTCCGAAAAACCAAGCGAACTTTTCGACTGCCCCGCGCTCGACTCACGCCCACGCCCGCGACACGTTGCCCGCATGAGTTCACCCACGCCCGGCCGGAGATTCCGAATTGCCCTGGAGCAGGAGCGACCGCTGCAAATCGCCGGCGCGATCAACACGTATGCCGCGCTCCTGGCCGCGCGCGCCGGATTCCGGGCGCTGTACCTTTCCGGGGCCGGTGTCGCCAACCACTCCTACGGCATTCCCGATGTCGGCGACACGACCCTTACCGACGTTCTCATCGACGCCCGGCGCATCGCAAATCGCACCGATCTCCCGCTGCTGGTCGACATCGACACCGGCTGGGAAGACCCCGCGACCGCCGTCCGCGCGATGGCGGCCGCCGGGGTCGCCGCCGTCCATCTCGAAGACCAGGTGCCCGCGAAAAAATGCGGCCACCTCCCGGGCAAGCAAATCGTCCCCACCGCCGAGATGGTTGCACGCGTGCGTGCCGCTGTGGCCGGCAAACCGCATCCCGATTTCGTGGTCATGGCCCGCACCGACGCCGCCGCCGTCGAAGGCATCCCCGCCGCGATCGCCCGCGCCCAGGCCTATATCGCGGCCGGCGCCGACATGATCTTCGCCGAGGCGTTGCCCACGCTCGACGCCTATCGCGCCTTTACCGCAGGCGTGAATGTTCCGGTGCTGGCCAACCTCACCGAGTTTGGCCAGACGCCCTACTTCACCCTCGAGGAGCTGCGCTCGGCGGGCGTGGCGCTGGTGCTCTACCCGCTCAGCGCCTCCCGCGCCGCCGCCGCTGCCTCGATCGGAGTGTACACGGCGATCCGCAATGACGGGACGCAGAAGGCCGTGGTCGGGAAGATGCAGCCACGCACCGACCTGTACGAAGTTCTTGGTTACAAGGGCTGAACGGAGAAAATCGATCCGTTGTTCAGAAAATCACCAACCGGTGATCTTAAAATTCGGTGGCCCCAGGCGGTCACAGTCTGTGATCGCGTCGCCTGGGATTCCGCAGGCTCTACGCCTCGGCTCGGTTCTGCATCGTCCGCGTCACCGGCCGTCACCCCATGTCCCACGCCGTCAAACGAAAGACTTGAGCGCCGTTGGTTACGATCGAAACGGTGATTCACACCCTTCGCGGCGAGCGCGTGATTCTCGACGCCGACCTCGCGAAAATCTACGGCGTCCAGACGAAAGTTCTCAACCAAGCGGTGAAGCGGAAGCGCGAAATCGGTTTCCACGCCGCTCCCAAAAAGGGCGAGGAACGCTAACCCCTGGTCATCACCGCTTATCCCGATCAGCGCAGATAAGCCAAAATCCATGCAGTCGAAAAGGTGGGCCGGGCGCTCCGCGCGCGGCCGGCCGAAGGACGTTCGTGTAACCGCGCGCGGAGCGGACGGTCCACCTATTGGTGATCGTCGGTTCACCTGGTCTTGGTTTAAAAACCGAGATGATTCGCGTTGATTCGCGCGATTCGCTGGCAACCTTTCCTTGGTTGCTGCCCCGCCGTCCTCGACCGTCCGCGGTCTCGAAAAATCCCATGAGCGATCCCACCCCCGCCCCCGCTGCCAAAGTCAAAAAATCCGTTGCCCTTTCCGGCGTCGCCGCCGGCAACACCGCCATCTGCACCGTCGGGCAGTCCGGCAACGACCTCCACTATCGCGGTTACGACATCGCCGAGGTCGCGGCGCACGCCACCTACGAGGAGATCGCGCACCTGCTCATCCATGAGCGCCTGCCCAATCGCGCGGAACTCGCTGCCTACCACGCGAAGCTCGTTTCCCTCCGCGGCCTGCCGGCGCCGCTGCGGGCCATCCTCGAGCAAATACCGTCTGACGCCCACCCGATGGATGTGCTCCGCACCGGCTGCTCCATGCTCGGCACGATCGAGCAGGAACACCTGCCTGCCGCGGGCGGCAACGCCGACACCGTGGCCGGCGCGCGGGAAATCGCCGACCGGCTCCTCGCCTGCCTGCCGTCGATGCTGCTCTACTGGCACCACTACGCCGCGAGCGGCCGGCGCATCGGCGTCGAGACGGGCGATCCCTCGATCGCCGCGCACTTTCTCCACTTGCTGCACCAACGCGCACCCGCCGCCGCCCACGTCCATGCGCTCGACCAGTCGATGATCCTTTACGCCGAGCACGAGTTCAACGCGTCCACCTTCGCCGGCCGGGTGATCGCCGGCACCGGTTCCGATATCTACTCCGCCATCACCGGCGCCATCGGGGCGCTGCGCGGCCCCAAGCACGGCGGCGCCAATGAAGTCGCCCTGGACATCCAGCAGCGCTACCGGACGCCCGACGAAGCGGAGGCCGACATCCGCGCCCGCGTCGCGCGCCGCGAAATCGTGATCGGTTTCGGCCATCCCGTCTACACGCTCGCGGACCCGCGCAACCCCATCATCAAGGAAGTCGCGCGGCAACTGAGCATCGAGGCCGGAGACGTGACGCTCTTCGCGGTCGCCGAGCGGATCGAGGCGTTCATGTGGGCCGAGAAGAAGATGTTTCCCAACCTCGATTGGTTCAGCGCCGTCGCCTATGCCCGCATGGGCGTGCCCAAGCTGATGTTCACCCCGCTCTTCGTCATCGCCCGCACGGCGGGCTGGGCCGCCCATGTGGTGGAACAGCGCCTCGACGGCAAAATCATCCGCCCCGGGGCGAACTACACCGGCCCGGAAAACCGGCCGTTCATCGCCTTGGCGCACCGCGCCTGATCGTTCTCGTTCTTCGTTCTCGTAATCTTTCTCTCACACTTTGTTTGGCCTCCCTGACGAACGAGAAAGATAACGAGGAACGAAGAACGATTTTCCCGCCTATGTCCGCACCCATCTCCAACATCCGTCCCGCCCCCGACCCACTGCTCGTCGATCTCGCCGACTACGCGCTCCACGCGAAAATCACGAGCGACGAAGCCCTCGACACCGCCCGCTGGTGCCTCGCCGACACGCTCGCGTGCGGCATCCTGGCCCTCGCCTATCCCGCGTGCACGCGACTCCTCGGCCCGATCGTGCCCGGCACGACGATCAGCCACGGCGCACGCGTCCCCGGCACGAGTCACCAACTGGATCCGGTTCAAGCGGCCTTCAACATCGGCGCCATCGTCCGCTGGCTCGATTTCAACGACACCTGGCTCGCCGCCGAATGGGGCCACCCCTCCGACAACCTCGGCGCGATTCTCGCCACCGCCGACTGGCTCTCCCGCCACCAGGCCGCCGGCCTTGCCCCGGCCGCGTTCGGCACCTCTCTCCCGGCCTACGCAATTCCAGTGCTGGCTCCCGGCGCGCCCCGCAGCACCGCGCGGCCAGCGCTCACGGTTCGCGATGTCCTGGTCGCGATGGTGAAGGCCCACGAAATCCAGGGCGTGCTCGCGCTGGAAAACTCGTTCAACCGCGTCGGCCTCGATCATGTGCTGCTGGTCCGCATCGCCTCGACCGCGGTCACCACCGCCCTCCTCGGCGGCACGCGCGAACAGGTGATCAACGCGATCTCGCACGCCTGGCTCGACGGTTCCGCGCTCCGCACCTACCGCCACGCCCCCAACACCGGCTCGCGCAAATCCTGGGCGGCCGGCGACGCCACCAGCCGGGCCGTCCGCCTCGCCCTCATCGCGTTGACCGGGGAGATGGGCTACCCCTCCGCGCTCACGGCGAAGACGTGGGGCTTTCAGGATGTCTCGTTCAAGGGCCAGCCGGTCAAACTCGCCCGCCCGCTCGGCAGCTACGTGATGGAGCAGATCCTCTTCAAGATTTCGTTTCCGGCTGAGTTCCACGCCCAAACCGCCGTCGCGTGCGCGATGACACTCCATCCGCTGGTGCGCGAACGCCTCGACCAGATCGAGCGCATCGAGCTCACGACCCACGAGTCGGCCATCCGTATCATCGACAAATCCGGCCCGCTGCACAACCCGGCCGACCGCGACCATTGCCTGCAGTACATGACCGCGATCGGGTTGATCTTCGGCGCGCTCACGGCCGATCACTACGAGGATAAGATTGCGGCCGATCCACGGATCGACGGGCTCCGCGCGAAGATGACCGTCACCGAGGACAAGCACTACTCGCGCGACTACCTCGATCCGGAAAAGCGCTCCATCGCCAATGCGGTGCAGGTTTTCTTCCAGGATGGCACCGCGACGGAAAAAATCGCGGTCGAGTACCCGATCGGTCACCGCCGCCGCCGCGCCGAGGGCATCCCGGTCCTCCGGCAGAAGGCCAAGTCCGCCTTCGCCGCGCACTACGGCAGCGCGAAGGCCACGCAACTCATGGCGCTGTTCGCGGACCGCGCGAAACTGGAGAAGATGCCCGTGCATGAGTTCGCGAGCGCGTTCGTGAAGTAACCCAAGCTTCGAGCCCAGTGCCGGGCAATTGGTGTGCCCATGAATGGGGTAAGGAGAGATTAAATAGGGTAATTTCGGTTTCGCGTTACCCCTAAAAAATTGAAACTACGCTATTCTCGATGCACTCGCTCACTCCAGAGTTCCTTGAGCGCCTCCGCTTCAAACGCGCCGATCTTGTCACCGTTCAGGCGTTGGGAGCAACTTCCGCCCGAAGACCGCGCCGCGCTCATCGCCGACCTTCCTCCTTCGCACGGCTTCGGAGGACAGGCTGCGAACGATTGGAACCGCCAAATGAAGGCTGACGGCGCCGCCGGCAACTTCGCGGCGCCCCGCTGAACAATCCGGTTGCCGAGCGGAATTGAGTGGCTAGATTGCGCCGATGAAACTTCGCGTCGTCGTTGAACAAGACCCGCAGACCGGCCGATTTTCCGCGGTGTTTCCCGAGTTGCCCGGTTGCGCGTCAGCGGGCGACACGGAAGCGGAAGCGCTCACCAACGCACGCGAGGCGCTCGATCTTTGGTTCGAGCCCGACAAGACGCCCCTCCCAAAGAACGCGAAGCTCGTCGAACTGACGGTGTAGCCGCGCATGGGCGAGAAGTTTCCCGTTTGCGCCGCCAGCGACGTGGTGCGGGTGATTCGCAAGCACGGCTTCGTGCTCACCGGGCAAAAAGGCAGCCATCAAAAATGGCGCCACACCGACGGCCGCATGGTCATAGTCGCCCTGCACGGCTCGAAGAGCATTCCGATCGGCACACTCAAGAGCATCATCGAAGGCGCGAAGCTCACGGCGAATGATTTCAGATAACACCCCATCGAATTCCCCATGGCTTCAGCCTCTTCGCCAGACGTGCCGGTTGCGGAAACTTACCCTGAACTTCGGCAGCGCGTCGAGTCGGCCTACCTCAGCGGCAAGCGCGCGGCCGACGAAGCCGCCATCCGCTCGGCCTGGCTGATCGGCCAGCTGATCGAGCGGCATGTGCTCTTGTTTCAAGAACGGGCGGACTACGGGGCAAAGACGATCCGGCGGCTCGCGGCCGATACCAAGATTAGCCGGCGCGTCCTGTATCGGTGCCTGCAACTGGGGCGCCGGTACCAGATTGTGCCGACATCGGCACAATTGACCTGCGCCCATTTCATGGCGTTGAGCCGGCTGGAAGACGGTCCACCGCGGAAAGCAATGACCATCCAGGCTGAGAAACAGGGATGGAATTCGCTCGAATTGGAGAAACGCGTTTCCGCCGTCGCTGAAACGTCGGCCAAAGCAGCGGTGATCGACGGCAACGGCGCCTCCGATTCGCGCGCTGCCGTTGCGCCCGTCCGGCTTCTGCTCCCAAAGCGCGGCATCGTCGGACGATATCTCGTGGTCTCGCGGCGGGGTGGCCTGGCCGTCGATCTCGGTTTCAAGGTTTACGTGACCCTGCGGAACGCCGGGTCCGCGCCGTTGAAACCCGGAACGATCGTAGGCCCGGTCGGCACCCGGATGGCTCCGATTTCCGACGCGACGGCGGCGGACCTTTTCACGTACCGCGCGCTCGACGTCCGGGTGGTCGACGGCGACACCCTGGCCGTCCAGGTCGACCTGCCGCCGGACAACGAGACCGACAAGAAGCTCCGGTTGCGCGGACTGGACTGTCCCGAGATGAACACCTCCGCCGGGAAGGCGGCGAAACGTTTCGTCCAGGAGCAGATCGATGCCGCGGAGGAGATCATCATCGTCACGTCGAAGGTGGACAAATACGACCGCTACCTCGCCGATGTGTACCTGCGGCAGCGCAGCGGCGGGGAGATTTTTCTCAACAACGCCCTGTTGGAAAACGGCCACGCCGTGCGGATGAATCCTTCGGCGCAGGAGAATTGGATTCCCTGAGCGGATCGGCGGCGTCCTGAGCCAACATTGGCCAAATTTGTCGCGCCCCGGGTCCGAGCTTCGACCGGTGCCGTCGAAGTTCCGTGGGCCCGAACCCGCGGGTGCAACTCCCGATTGATTGACGGTCGCACCCTGTAGCGGCGGTCTGTGACCGCCGACCGTGCGTGACTGATCGTAGCAATTCTTCGGCGGTCATAGACCGCCGCTACAATTCCATGCCTTCGGGACCGACAATCTTAGGAGTTGTGTGGCGCAGCAGCCGCCACACGACTCGGGATTTGGAATTGCCTTGGCATCGGGATGCTGAACCCTCGGCCCGCCCGTTGGCGGGCGTGGGTGGCCGGCCCGTCTCACGCAAAAATATTTCTCCACCTCTCCGTGACCTCGAAAGTCAGCCGCCGGAAATTCATCTGCGCCGATTCTGTCGCTTTGCTCGCAGCCTGCTTCCCCGCCCACGCCCGCGAAGGCCGACCGATTTCCACTTCAAACCACCCGCTTTTTCCAATCCTATGAACCACCCGCCCCTGCATCGCAGTTCTCAACCGGCCTTGCGCCGTCTCTTCCACCGGGGCCTCGCCCTCGCATGCGCCGTCTGTTTTGCGGTCGGCCTTGCGGCCCAGGGTTCCAACCGCGGCACCGTTTCGGGCGTCGTCTCCAACGAGGCCACCGGCGACCTGCTGCCCGGCGCGCTCCTGGTCGTCGAAGGCACGGGCGTGACCGGCGTCACGGAGCGCGGCGGCGTCTTCAGCCTGTCCGTGCCGGCGGGCAACCATAAGCTCGTGGTCACGTTCTCCGGCCTCGATGCGGCGAGCATCCCGATTTCCGTCTCAGCCGGGCAGGAAACTGTCCAGGCAGTGAAGCTCACTTCCGGGATTTACCGGATGGAGGCGTTCGCGGTTAGCGGTGTCCGCGAGGGCAATGCGCTGGCTCTCCAGACGCAGCGCCAGGCGGAAAATCCGAAATGGGTGGCTGCGACCGACTCCTTCGGCAACCCCGCGGCCAATCCCGGCGAACTGATTCAACGCATGCCCGGGATTTCGACGGAAGTCGTGGGCGGGGAAGTGCGCACGCTCTATCTCCGCGGCATGGGCACAGGCTTCTCCTCTCTCCTGGTCGACGGCGACCGGATGGCCTCCTCGACCGGCTCATCGGCCAGTCGCGATTATCAGATTGAGCAACTCGGCACCGGCAACCTCGACTCGGTCGAACTCATCAAGGCGCCGCAGCCGGATCAGGACGCAAATGCCGTGGCCGGATTCATCAATCTCGTCTCCCGCCGCGCCTTTGATGCCTCGGGCCGCCGGATCACTTTCACCGCCGGCACCCTGTGGCGCTACCGGCGCAATACCGAGGGCAGCCCCTACGAAGACAATCCCGATGGGCTCGACGTTTTTGCCTTCCAGTACTCGGATGTGTACAACGTTTTCGGCGGCAAGAAAAACCTGGGCGTGGCGTTCAACCTCAACCGCCGCGTCTCGTCGACGACGCAGGACGAAGTCGGTTCTGCGGGGGGGATCTACACCGGCATTTCGCAGGGCTACCTCAATGGCACGACCGCCAACCCGCTCACCCGCACCTGGGGCTCCGGTGATTTTGGATATGCCGCCAAAGCCCGCAACGCCGGCCTGAGTCTCGACTACAAGTTGAGTCCCGATGCCTACGTCTTCGCCAAGTTTTCCTATAATACCAACGACCAATATCAACAGGGCTTCCGCGCCGGCATTGGCAATCCCGCCGCCACCGCCGCCAACTTCACCCCGGACAGCACCTACGACCACTCGTTCGCACTGCCCCACGCCGCCTCGACGGGCCAGCTGTGGGGCTGGCCGGAATTCACCAAGAATGCCCGGAGTTACTCCACGAGCGCCGGCACGGAATTCAAACTGTTCCAACGCAGCCTGACGCTCAGCGTGCGGGGCAACTATTCGCATGCGGACATCTCCTACCCGGGCACCGTCGTCTCGAAACAAGTCACCGTCGGAACCACCGGCATCGGCTTCGAGATCGACCGTCGGGGCCAGGACGAATGGTATCCCCTCGTCCGGCAGACCGCCGGGCCGAACATTTACGATGCCGCCAGTTACAACCTGAGCACAATGACCCGGCAGACCAACAAGGCGCCCAACGATGTTTACGGCCTGCGGGCGGACGTGACCAAACGGTTCGACTCCGTAGTTCCGGCCTCGATCAAAGCCGGGTTCAAGTACGCTGCCGACCTGCGCAAAGCCAACATCGAGTATGCGGCCTGGACCTTCGCCGGCCGGGACGGGATCGCCAATTCGGCCGACGACGCGAGCACGCCCTATGTCGACTTGAGCTATAAACAGGCCGCCAACCACTACGGGCCTTTCCCGTTCGTGACAAAGCCAACCGCGGTACCGGACGGTTATTGGAAACAGACGGCGGCAGATGCGTACAACAGCGTGGCGATCGCCAAGGCGAGCGATGCGGATTTCGATGAGACGATTACCGCCGGTTATATTCAGGGCTCAGTCCGGCTCGGCCGGCTCCGCGTGTTGGGCGGGGTTCGTCTCGAGCAGACGGAAACGGAAGGGATCGCCTGGGTGCGCAATACGACCGCCACCTGGGGCGGCAACAGCGTGGGCGGCGTGAGCCTGGATCCGGCCACGGTGGCCGCCAACACCGCGCGGGCGGAGCGCTCGTTCGTCCGCCGCAATACCGGCACGGGAAAATACAAGGATGTGTTTCCGGGCCTCCACTTCGTCTACGAGGCCACGGCCGGCCTGCTCCTCCGCGCGAGCTACAACCGCGCCATCTCGCGGCCGCCGGTGGCGAGCCTGCTCCCGACCATCACCGAGAATTTCGATACCCAGACCATTTCGATGGGCAACCCGGATCTGCGGGCCTACCACACGAACAACTTCGAGGTCAGCGCGGAGAAATACTTCGAGCCCGTCGGACTGTTCAGCGTGGGAGTTTTCCTCAAGGAGATCTCCAACTATTCCCGCTCCACGTCCTCCACCGTGGGTGCGGAGGGCATTGACGGCAGTGGGACCTACGCGGGGTACACCGCCACCACGACGACCAACGCCGGCAGCGCCCGGATCCGGGGCTTCGAGGCCAGTTACACGCAGCAGCTCAGCTTCCTGCCGGGTGCGCTGAAGGGTCTCGGCGTGGTCGCCAACTTCACGCGACTGCAGGCGGAGGGCAACTTCGGCGCCACGGCCACCACCCGACGGCTCGGCAACCTCAGTCCCAGCAGCGGCAATGCCGGCCTCAACTATCGCTTCCGCGGCCTGGACGCCCGGCTGCTGTACAATTGGACCGGGGAGAAGTACAAGAGCACGAATGTCGGCATCGACGTCTATCAGGCCGAACGCCGCTTTCTCGACTTGAAGCTCCAGTACACGATCAACCGCCGTTACGACGTCTTCCTCGATGTGACCAACCTCACCGACGAGCCGGCCCGCACCGACATCACGACCAACGGCCTGCGGTACTTCAAGACGAACCAGGGCACGCTCTTCAGCGCCGGCGTCCGCGGGAAATTCTAGGCCTTGATGCCCTTGCGCTGGAGCGCTGGGAGCAGCAGGCGGCGGAGATTCTCGCGCAAGATCAACCGTTTGTCGGCGGCGGAAATGTCCGCGCCGAGCACGCGGCCGATCTGCGAGCCGAAGCTGCGGCCGTTCACATCGCTGCCGTAGAGCACGCGCTGCGCGCCCAGTTCGCGCACCGCCAGCTCAACTTCGCCATAGACCGGATCGCCGCCGCCCAGATCGGCATAGATGTCGGCTTGCGCGCGAATGGCGCGGATGCCCAGCGCCCAATCGCCGCCGCCGGTGTGACCGCACACGAGCGGCACACCCGGGTGCCGCGCCGCCAGCTCGGCCAGCTCCGACGGCGTCGATTCCTCGGGGAGGTTGCCCTTGCCCCGCAGCTTGATCCACGTGTGCTGGAGGATGAGGGCCTTCAACTCGGCGGCACGCTGCACGATGGGGTCGAGCTCGGGTTTGTTGCAGTGCCAGCCGACCCAGAGCTTGATGCCAACCATCGGGCCGTCGGCGACGCAACGCGTGAGCTCGTCGAGACTCTCCCGGGTGTATTTCGGATTGAGGTAGACGAAGCCGAAGACGCGCGAACTCCAGTGCTTCAGAATCTCGATCACGTCGTCGTTGCTCTTGCGGAACTGCTCCGGCGTGGGCTCGTAGGTCCACGGCGGACTCATGCCGATGCAGATTCGCTCGACGCCGACCCGGTCGGCGATCCGGAGCAGCGCCTCCATTCGCCTGGCCGGCGTGGCGCCGGGGGTTCCGACATGGGCGTGCACATCCCAGATGCCGAGCTGGCGCAGGTCATCGCCGCCCCACGCGCTGGCCGCGGCCGCGGCCGAGGCATCAAGGGCCGGGGTGGCTGGGGCGGCGGAGGCCAGCAACGGAGCGCCCGCGGCGAGCGCACTGGTTTGGAGGAAGCGGCGGCGATTCATGGGCGGGCGAGAGCGGCGCGCGCGTGGCCGAAGCGAACGGCGGCGAGCTGCCCGGCGGTCAGCGCCGATTCCTGCAGCTTGAGCAGCGCGGCTTCGAAGTAGTAAAACGGGGCATACGAGCCGAAGGCGAGACGGGCACCCGGCGCGGCCTGCAGGAGCCGCTCGATGCCGGCGACGCCCTCGAGCGTGGCGGTCTCAAAACTGACATTGCCCGACGCCACGAGGCGCTGGAACAGCGCGTTGCCCGCCGCGAGCACGCGGGACGTACTGTTCAACAGCATGACCCGGGCGCGCGGAAATTTCTGCACCAGGTCGGGGAGCGGCGCGACGGATACGGGCGCGGTGGCGAGGGCGGGATTCTGCGAGCGATCGTCCTCGATCGAGAGCACAATCTGGAGCAAGAGCCTGCGCTGACCGGCGAGATCGACCAGGCGCGCGAACCGCGGGTCGTTGAGCGCGTAGCCGTGGTAGTTGGGAAAGAGCCGCAAGCCCGGCATGCGGTGTACTTCCTGGCAACGGCGGACATCCTCCTCCCAGTCGGGCAGGGTCGGATTCACGGTGCCGATCGGCAACAGGATACCCCCACCTTCGCGCGCGCAGGTCTCGGCGAGACGGGCGTTGACGCCGGCGGTGTCGGTCTGAAGGACCGCGTCGAAATCCCCGACCCAGGCCGAGGTCACGCCGTGAACGCGCAATTTTGCCACCAACCGGGCGGGACTCGCCGCCCAAGATCGCCGCACCGGCCACGATGAGAGATAGACGTTCGTGTCGATCAGGCCGTCTGGCGGCGGGGCCGTCGGAGATCCGGCCGCCTGCAGCAGGGGCGTTGCGGCGGTTATCGCCGTCGCAGTCAGGAACTGGCGACGTTTCATGCAGCCTGCATGGAGCCGTGGCCAGACAGCAGAGGCAAGTTAACTTTAGGCCCGGCCGGCCAACGCGCACGTTCGCGATTTACGGTTTGTTCAATCGCCCCGGGTTGCATCGCCCTCGTCGTTGGTAATCATGCTGAAAAATAAGTTGCGGACACATTCTCACCTATGACCCTATCCGCCCCATGAAAGTCGTCATACTTTGCGGTGGCAAGGGCACGCGGCTACGCGAGGAGACGGAATACCGGCCCAAGCCCATGGTGCCGATCGGCAACCGGCCGATCCTCTGGCATATCATGAAAATCTATGCGCACTACGGTCACCGGGAGTTCGTCCTCTGCCTCGGCTACAAGGGAGACATGATCAAGGATTTCTTCCGCAATTACCTTTGGCATACCTGTGACGTCACGCTTTCGCTCGGCCGCACGCCCGCCACCGAGTTTCACGACCGGCACGACGAGGAGAACTGGAGCGTGACCCTCGCGGACACGGGTGAAGGGTCGATGACCGCCTACCGGTTAAAGCAGATCCAGCGCTTCATCCCCCAGGGAGAGCCCTTTCTCCTCACCTACGGCGACGGGCTGGCGAACATCGACATCGCGGCGTCGATCCTGGCGCACCAGCGGTCCGGCAAGGTCTGCACCCTCACCGCCGTGCATCCGGCGGGACGTTTCGGGGCGCTACGCATCGAGGACGATGGCCGCATCCAAACCTTCCGCGAGAAACCCCAGTTCGAGGATGCCCATGTCAACGGCGGATTCATGGTCTGCGAGCACCGCCTGTTCGATTTCCTGCCTAATGATCCCACGGTCATGCTGGAAGTGCAGCCGATGGAAAAGCTCGTGCGCGATGGCCAGCTCAATGCCTACAAGCACGAGGGGTTCTGGCAGCCGATGGATACGTACCAGGAAACGCAGTACCTCAACAAGCTGTGGGCCGAGGGGCGTGCACCATGGAAAATCTGGTGAAACCGGTCACGGGGGCCTCCCGCTCGTTGGCCCGGACTTTTGCGGGGAAGCGCGTGCTCGTCACCGGCCACACCGGTTTCAAGGGCTCTTGGCTGTGCGAATGGCTGCTCGCCCTCGGGGCCGACGTCACCGGATTCGCCCTGTCGCCGCCGACCGAGCCGGCGCTTTTCAATCAGCTCGGGCTGGCGGACCGGATCAACGACCGGCGGGGTGACATTCGCGATCTGCCGGCGGTCCAGAGCGCGGTGGACGCAGGCCGGCCCGAGTTCGTCTTCCACCTCGCCGCCCAACCGCTCGTCCGGCTTTCCTACCTCCAACCGATCGAGACCTATGCCATCAATGTGATGGGAACGGCGAATCTGCTGGAGGCCGTCCGGCTGGCCGGTGCCGCTTGCACGGTCGTCGTCGTGACCACGGACAAATGCTATGAGAACCCGGGGCATGCGCATCGTTTCCGCGAAGAGGATCCGATGGGAGGCCATGATCCTTACAGCTCCTCCAAAGGCGCCGCCGAACTGGTGGTCTCCGCGTATCGCCGGTCGTTTTTCTCCGCGCCGGATTCGCCGGTGCGGCTCGCGTCCGCGCGCGCGGGCAATGTGATCGGCGGCGGCGACTGGGCGCTCGACCGCATCGTACCGGATTGCATCCGCAGCCTCCAACGGGGCGAGGTCATTCCGGTGCGACACCCGCACGCCACGCGCCCGTGGCAGCATGTGCTGGAACCCCTCAGCGGCTATCTGCTCCTGGCGAGTGCGATCGCCCGGCGGGTTGACGGGCAAAGTCTGGCATCAAGTCGCGGCCCAAATTTATACGATCAACCTGAACTGGCGGAGCTGTGTGCCGCGTTCAATTTCGGGCCGGCGCCGGCCTCCAATCGCACGGTGGCCGAGCTGGTCGGGGAAGTCCTGCAGCACTGGCCGGGGCGGTGGGAAGACCGGAGCGACCCGCACGCCGTGCATGAAGCGGCCCTGCTCGCCCTGGCCACCGACAAAGCCCTGCGCTTGCTGGACTGGAAACCGGCGTGGGACTTTGCCGCGGCCCTCAAGGCCACCGTCGAGTGGTATCGTCTCGTGTCAGCGGATACGACGACCGCGACCGTGCACACCCGCCGGCAGATCGCCGGCTACGCGGCCGACGCCCGCACCCTCAACCTGGCCTGGGCGCATGAGTAGGACCCCGGCAGAACTCAAGGCGGAGATCCTGCGCCTGACGCGGGAATACTCGGCGTTGACCCACGGCGCCAACCGCGCGGGCACCGAGAACACGATGCCCTTCGTCGCGGGCAAGACGCCCGTGCCCTACGGCGCCCGGGTCTTTGACGAGGACGAGGTCGAGGCCGCCGTGGGCGCGACCCTCGATTTCTGGCTCACCCTCGGGCCCGAGGGCGAAGCCTTCGAGCAGGAATTCGCCGCCCTCCTGGGGGTGAAGCACTCGCTCCTCGTGAATTCCGGCTCGTCGGCCAACCTCGTGGCCCTCTCGGCCCTGACGACCCACCAACTGCCGGCGCACCGGCGCATCGGGCCCGGAGATGAGATCATCACCGTGGCCGCCGGTTTTCCCACGACGGTCGCGCCCATCATCCAGTGTGGCGCGGTTCCGGTCTTCATCGACAACGATCCCGCCACGGGCAACGCCCGGACCGATCGGCTCGAGGAGGCGTTCGTGGCGGGCAAAACCAAGGCCGTGATGATGGCGCACACGCTGGGCAATCCTTTCGACCTGGGGGCCGTGCTCGAATTCTGCCGCCGGCACGATCTGTGGTTGATCGAGGACAACTGCGACGCCCTCGGCTCGACCTATTCGATGCCCGAGGCCAAGGCGAAGGCGCTCGGCCTTGATCACTTGCTCAAACTGGCCGCCGCTAACGGGTCAACGCCCGTTGCCGTTGGAAGTTCAGGATCGAGCACTCCAAATACTTCCACTTTAGACTCAAACTTAGACCTAAACTTTAACTACAGTAGGCTGCCGGCGATCATCGCAGGCCAGCTTGTCGCCCACACCGGCAGTTTCGGCGATCTCTCCACGCAGTCGTTCTATCCGCCGCACCATCTGACGATGGGCGAGGGCGGCGCGGTCAACATCGTGTCCCGGCCGCCGCTACTGAAGTACGCGCAAAGTTTCCGCGACTGGGGGCGCGACTGCTGGTGCGCCAGCGGCGCGGATGACACCTGCGGCAAGCGTTTCCAATGGCAGCTCGGCGAGCTGCCGAAAGGCTACGATCATAAATATATCTATAGTCACCTCGGCTATAACCTGAAGCCGCTCGACCCGCAGGCCGCCATCGGACGGAAGCAGCTGAAGAAACTGCCGGCCTTCACGGCCGCGCGGAAACGCCACTGGAGCATGCTGCGCGCCGCCCTCGCCGACCTGGGTGAGTTCTTCGATTTCACCCTTCCGGCGCATGCAACCCGGTGGGTGCCCTCGCCGAAAGGGCAGCAATCCGGACTCTCAGCTCTCAGCTCTCAGCTCTCAGCCTTCGCCTGGGACGCCTCCGGTTGCCGGACAAATCCCTCTTGGTTTGGCTTCATGCTGCGCGTGCGGCCGGCCGCGCCTTTCACCCACACGCAGCTCGCGCGCCACCTGGAGGCAAACAAGATCGGCAACCGCATGCTGTTTGGCGGCAACCTGCTCCGTCAGCCGGCTTTTGTACAGCTCAAGCGGGACCGCCCGCAGGCCTTTCGCGTCGTGGGCGACTGCCCGGGGGCGGATGAGATCATGCAACAGGCACTCTTCCTCGGCACGTTTCCCGGCCTGACCCCGGCGATGCTCGACTTCGAAATCGCCACGATTCGGGCCTTCGTGCGGTCCCACTAATTCGCCGTGCGATCCGCCCCCGTGAAACCCCTGCCGTCCGAGGACCTCGACCACGTCCTGGCCCATACCCGTGATCTTTGGGCCGGGGCGCGCGGCCAGTCTTTCTTCATCACCGGCGGCACCGGTTTTTTTGGGTTGTGGCTGCTGGAGAGTTTTGCCCGCGCCAACGACGCGCTGGCCCTCGGGATGCGCGCGGTCGTGCTGACGCGGAACCCGGCGGCCTTCGCCCAAAAAGCCCCGCACCTGGTCGCCCGTGCCGACCTCGAATTCCTGCCGGGTGACGTGCGCACCTTTTCCTTTCCGGCCGGTCGCTTCCCCTACCTCATCCACGCCGCGGCCGACACCGCGGTCTGGACGCAGCAACAGGTTCCCGACGATCTGCTTGACCGTACGGTGGCCGAAACGCGCCGCGTGCTCGATTTTGCCGCCGGCGCTGGGGTCAGAAATTTTTTGCTCATCAGCTCCGGCGCGGTCTACGGACGCCAACCGCCAGAACTTACCCATATCCCCGAAGACTATTCCGGCGCGCCCGATCCCCTGTTGCCGGGTTCGGCCTGGGGGGAAGGGAAACGCGTCATCGAGCACGTGTGCGCACGGCACGCTAACCGGCATTGCTATGCGCTCAAGGTCGCCCGCGGCTTCGCCTTTGTCGGCCCGCACCTGCCCCTCGATGCGAACTACGCGATCGGCAACTTTATCCAGGATGCCCTCGCGGGTGCGCCCATTCACGTGTCGGGTGATGGAACCCCGCGGCGTTCCTATCTCTACGCGGCCGATCTCGCGGTCTGGCTTTGGACGCTGCTTTTTGCCGCGCCCTCCGCCCGCGCCTACAACGTTGGCGCGGCGGTCGATATGAGCATCGCCGAACTGGCCGGTCTGGTGAGCCAGGTTGCCGGAGTTTCTGGCGCGCATCCACCAGTGGAGATCGCAGGACAATCCGACCCCGGCCGCCCCGTCTCCCGGTATGTCCCAGCCGTGAACCGGGCCCAGACTGAACTCGGGTTGCGTCCGCGCATCCCCCTGGAAGAGGCGATCCGCAAGACCATCGCCTGGCATCGCACGAATCCGGCGCCGGATTTTGGTTCGCCGGGGAGCGCGAGCCAGACAACCCTTTGAAGCCATGAGCGGACGGAAAATTGGCGTGGCAATTCTGGGCACCGGCAATATCGGCACCGATCTCCTGGTCAAGGTGCTGCGGTCCCCGGTCTTGGAATGCCGGCTCTTTGCCGGCCGGAATCTGGCTTCGCCCGGCATGACGAAGGCCAGCCTGCTCAACGTGCCGGTGTCAGCGCGGGGGTTTGCGGGCATCGCCGACCTAAAGAGCGAACTCTCTTTGGTCTTCGATGCAACCAGTGCCCAGGATCATATAAAGCATGCGCCTTTGCTGGCCGCCATGGGCCTTGTCGCCGTCGACCTGACACCCGCCAAGGTCGGCCGGATGTGCGTGCCCGCGGTCAATCTCGAAGCCTGTCTGGGGGAGCCCAACATCAATATGGTGACTTGTGGCGGACAGGCCGCCATTCCCCTGGCCTGTGCGATCAAGGCGGCGAACCCCGACGTGGATTACATCGAGGCGGTGTCCAGCATTGCGGCGCGCAGCGCCGGCCCGGCAACCCGCATCAATTTGGATGAGTATCTCCAGACCACGGAATATGGGCTCCAACTCTTCGCCGGTTGTGCGCGCGCCAAGGCGATTTTGAATCTGAATCCGGCCCAGCCCTGCGTGCACATGCAAACCACGGTGATGGCCAAAGTGGCCCGGCCTGACCTCGCACGCACGCGCGCCCGCGTCGCCGAGATCGTCGCGCTCATCAAGGCCTACATCCCGGGCTATCAACTCGTCCTGGAACCTATGGTCGAAAGCGGACGCTTGGTGGCCATGGTCCGCGTCGACGGCCTGGGCGATTACCTGCCCAAATATGCCGGTAACCTTGACATCATTAACTGCGCCGCAATTGCTTTCGCGGAGGCTTTCGCGCGGCGGCAGACTTCCCAAACCTGATCCTCATGTCTGACGGTCATCACCCTATCACGGTCTGCGACGCCACATTGCGCGACGGTTCGCACGCCTGCAGCCACCAGATCTCCCTGGAGCAGGTGCGGGCCTATGCCACGGCCGCCGACGCGGCCGGTTTTTCGTTCCTGGAGGTCGGCCATGGCAACGGTCTGGGGGCCTCGTCGCTGCAGGTGGGCGAGAGTCTCGTGCCGGAAGGCGAGATGCTGCGCGCCGCCAAGGCCTGTCTGCAGCGCACGCGGCTGAGCGTCCATGTCATCCCCGGCTTCGCCACCATCGCCCGCGAAATCACCGATGCCATGGCCGCTGGCGTGGATCTCTTCCGGGTGGGCTGCCACTGTACGGAGGC
The DNA here is from genome assembly GCA_044344465.1 of Opitutaceae bacterium. Taxonomy (GTDB): domain Bacteria; phylum Verrucomicrobiota; class Verrucomicrobiia; order Opitutales; family Opitutaceae; genus ER46. The sequence continues at coordinate 3,611 of JBIJCX010000002.1, read as the reverse complement.
GGATATCACGCAGCGGCACATCAGCCACGTGCGCTCGGCCGGCCGCGAAGCCTGGGGGGTGCTCATGATGAGCCACATGGTTTCCAAGGACGTACTGCTGGAGGAGGCCAAGAAAATGCAGTCCTACGGCGCGCAGGGAATCGTGCTGATGGATTCCGCCGGCGCCTATTTTCCGCGGGATGTGACGGCCAAGATCAGCCTGCTGGCGGAAAAGATGGAAGTGCCGGTCGGCTTCCATGCGCACAACAACCTGGGCCTGAGTATTGCGAATTCGATCGCCGCCCTCGAGGCGGGCGCCCGGATCGTCGACGGCACCGCCGGCGGTTTCGGGGCCGGGGCCGGCAATGCCCCGTTGGAACTGCTCGCGGCGGTGCTCCGGCAGCTGGGTTACCCGACTTCCATCGATCTCTATAGGGCGCTGGATGCCGGAGAGCTGGCGGCCAGGCTTTTCGCCGGATCGATGCCCGTGTCCAGCGGCATTACGATCGTCAGCGGCATGGCCGGCGTCTTCTCGGGCTTCGCCAAACCGGTGCAACGGGTCGCCAAGCAGCTGGGCGTCGATGCCCGCGACGTGTTCTTCGAACTGGGCCGGCGCAAGGTGGTGGGCGGCCAGGAAGACCTGATTCTCGAGGTGGCCGACACGATCGCGCGGCGCGGCAACACCCAAGGCTCCCCGTGAACCGAGCCATCGCCCTTGTCCGCGCCGACGCCGAGGCCGTCCTGGAAGGCCGGGTTGAACGCCTGCACGCGTTGCGGGGACAACATATCTTCATCACCGGCGGCACGGGCTTCCTGGGCACCTGGCTGCTGGAACTCGCCAAGGTCTTGAACGAGCGGCATGACTTTGGCCTTCGGGCCACCGTTTTCAGCCGCAACGCCCAGGCCTTGGCCGCGCACTGGCCCCACCTGGGCCGGGAGAAATGGGTGAGCCTGCACGAGGGCGACATCCGCTATATCTCGGATCTGCCGCGCGATGTCCGCTATATCGTTCACGCCGCCGCGCTCACCGACCGCCGCCTGTTTGCCTCCCAGCCCACCGCCGTGGCCGAAACCAACAGCCTGGGCACACTGCGGATTCTCCGCGCGGCCAACCTGCTGGAAGACCTGCAAAAATTCGTCCTGCTGAGCTCCGGCCTTGTTTACGGCTCCCAGCCCTGGGAGCTGCCACGGATCAACGAGGATTTTGCCGGGGTCCTGCGGTGCAATGAGGTCAACGCGGTCTACCCGGAATCAAAGCGCTTTGCAGAGGTGATCGCCCAATGCGCCGTCAGCGAAAGCAAGCTGCCGGTCGTGACGCTCCGGCCGTTTGCCTTTGTGGGGCCCTATCAGTCCCTCCAGTTGCCCTGGGCCGTGACCGATTTCATTCGCGACAGCTTCAACGGCGGACCCATTCGCATCATGGGTGATGGCGCCACGGTGCGAAGCCTGATGTATTACAGCGATTTCGCCTTTGGAGTGTTGGTCGCGCTGGCAGCCGGGCGCCCTCGCGCCACGTACAATCTCGGCAGCGATGAACCGGTCGATCTGCTGACGCTGGCCCAAAAAATAACCCGTCATTTCTCGCCGGTGCCCGAGATCCGCCTGCGCCTCGGGCAGTCGGGCCATGCCCGGAACCGGTTGGTGCCGGATACGGGCCGGATGGCGCAGGAACTGGGTTTCAAAGTCACCGTGTCGCTGGACGACGCGCTCCAAAAAACCATCGCATGGCATCGGAGCCTTAAAGGCTGACGCCAGCGGATTTCCGCCCCACCCCTTGTTCCCATGCAACGAAAAGTCAGCGACCTGATCGCGGAATTTTTTACCCGGAAAGGCGTCCAGCACGCTTTTGGCATCATCGGTTCCGCCAATGCGCACATCTTTGATTCCGTCGTCCACCATTCCGCGATCGAGCTGATCTGCACCCACCACGAGCAGGCCGCCACCATGGCGGTACAAACCTATTGGAAGGTCCGCGGCCGGCCGACTTTCGCCCTGGTCACGGCTGGAGCGGGCTCCAGCAACGCGATTACCGGCGTCCTGTCGGCCTGGGCCGACTCCATTCCCTGCCTCGTGATCTCCGGCCAGGAAAACGCCCGCTATATAACTCCGGACCACGACCGCCGGATGTATGGTATTCAGGGCTATGACAGCCCCTTTGCGGTCAGCAAGATGACGAAATACGCGGCCCGGGTCATGGACCCGGAACTGACGGTCTTTGAACTGGAAAAGGCGTGGCACGCCGCGACGACGGGGCGGCCGGGACCATGCTGGCTGGATTTTCCGCTCAATGTACAGTCGAGCATGGTGGAGGAGACTTGTTTGCGGCACTATACGCCGGATCCCGCCGTGCCCGGGATCTCGCCGCTGCAGGGTGAAGCCCTGCGCCGCGAAGTGACCGCGGCGCTGGCCCGCTTGCGCCAGGCGCAGCGGCCGTTGCTCTGGCTGGGCGTGGGCATTCGCATGGCGGGCGCACAAGACGAGGCGCTGGATTTTGTCACCGCGCTCGGACTGCCGGCGCTCCTGTCCTGGTCGGCAATCGATCTCCTGCCGTCTGGCCACCCGCTGGTGATGGGCAGCGCGGGGGTCTATGGACAACGGGCGGCCAATCTCATCCTGCAAAGCTGCGATTGCCTGGTCACCATCGGCACCCGGCTCGCCATTCCCCAGGTTGGCTATGATATCACGGAACTGGCCCGGGCCGCGGGCGACATCACCGTCGTCGACATCGATCCTACCGAGCTGAAAAAATACCCGGAGCGGTTCAACCACCCGGTTTGCGCCGATGCCGCCGATTTCGTGCGCGAAATGAAACGACAGGCGACCGCCGGGCCGCTCGCGGCCCCGCGCGAATGGCTCGGCTGGTGCGAAAAGGCCCGGGCCCGGTTTCCGTGGATCGGGCCCGAGCACGACGACAAGGACGGATTCATCAACTCCTACCGTTTCATGGATCGGCTGGCCGCGCAGCTAAAACCCGGCCAGGTGATCGTGACCGACATGGGCACCGCCCTGCTCAGCGGCCATCAAGCCCTGCGGATCACCCCGCCCCAGCGGCTGCTGACGTCCCAGGGCCTCGGCGAGATGGGATTTGGCCTGCCAGGCGCGATCGGAGCCTCGATCGCGCTCGATCGAGGCGAAGTGCTTTGCCTGAACTGTGATGGCGGCATGATGATGAATCTGCAGGAACTGCAGACCGTCGCGCATCACCGGCTCCCCATCAAGATCGTGGTCTTCAACAACGATGGGTATCTGATGATCAAGCACACGCAGAAAGCGGTGCTCAAGGGGCGTTACGCCGGCACCGACACCCGGTCCGGAGTTTCCTGCCCGGATTTCAGCAAACTCGCGACCGCGTTCGGTTTCCCGGCCTTTCAAATTCGCACCTGGGAGGATTTTGAACGGGAGATGCCCCGGTTGCTGGCCTGCCCGGGTCCCGCCATCTGCGAAGTATTCATGTCCCCGGAGCAATTCTTCTATCCCAAGCTCGGATTGGCGGTCCAGGCGGACGGCAGCCTGATCTCGCCGCCGCTCGAGGATCTCTCCCCCTTCTTGGCGCGTCAGGTTTTGCGCGAGAATCTCCTGGTGCCGCTCCACCCCAAATCTGAGCGGATCCAAGTCACCTGATGCCTGAATCG
>JBIJCX010000371.1:0-8127 GCA_044344465.1 Opitutaceae bacterium | reverse complement strand
GGAAGGTTGCACCACGATCGTCCGACACTGCGAAGTAAACGGCCGCCCCACGATACGACGGACCGCTGGCTTTCGCCGCGGCCACGCCATCGCGCTTGTCGATCCACGCGACGAAGATCTGTCCCTGCGGATTCACCGTGATGGCATCGAACCGATGGGTGATTTCCTGGCGGTCGCGATGAACCGTGACCGGTCCCAGAAACGTCTTTCCCCGGTCCAACGAGCGCGAGAAACGAATTTCGCCGGTGTAGGGCTTGGTCATCGGCCTCGTCCAGGTGATGTAGATTTCACCCGCCGGCCCGAGTGCGATCTTGGGTCGCGCATCACCGCCAGTGTCGGTTGCTTCCGGCCCTGGACCGACCGGGACCGGCTGCGACCAGGTGCGACCCCGATCGGCGGAATGCCTCACCACGAGATTGCCCGCGTGCTGGTGCACCACCCAAAGCCTGCCTTGCGGATCGAAGATGGCCGCCGCACCCAGCTCCGCTTGCGCTGCGCGTTCGGCCGCGCTCGCCCCACCTTGATGCTGGTGCGACTGGGCGTGAATGCCGGGCAAGAGCAAGGCGGCCAGCGCACCACAGAGTAGCGTGAATCGGTGCATGAGGTGGGATATTACCAACGCGCCTCGATGCCGGCGTAAAAGGCCCGGGGCAAGCCGGGGCTGAAGACCGGGGTGTTCGATGACACCGACGCACTGTCCGCGAATCGCTTGTCCAACAGGTTGATGACCCGGCCGAAAACCGAGACCCGCTTGGTGACCGCATAGGTCGCGCGCAGGTTGCAGAGGTCGTGCCCCGGATACTGCCCGAAGGCCGGCGAGTTGCTGGCTTCGAGCCAATAGGCGCCAAGGCGAATCCACTCGACTTGCGCCATCGCCGCCGGCGTCGGCCGCCAGGTAAGGCGCGTGTTCGTGAGGATGCGCGGAGCGGCTTCCATTTCCTTGCCGCCGAGGTTGGCGGTCGCGGTGACCCAGTCGACGTAGCGGTGCCGCGCATACGAAAACGCCGTGTCGACCCGCCACTGCCGCCCCAGCGTCGCACCGACTCCTGCCTCGACTCCCCGGTGCCGGGTCCGGCCGGCATTCACGTTCGTGCTGACGTTGGTCGCGAGGTTGCGCTGGCTGACGAGGTCGTCCCGCTTCACGAGCTCGTAGGCGACCACGTCATAGGACCAGCCGCCAGATTGCCCCCGGAGGCCGACCTCGGTCTGCCGCGCCTTGATCGGTTTCAGCCCGAGCAGGAGACGCGAACGCGCCAGGGCGTTGCCGGCGGTGGCGTCGTTGCCCGCACGATAGAGCTGACCCTCGGACGGGGCGCGAAACCCGTGGTTGTGCGATGCAAACAGGTGCGCGCTTTTGGCAATGGCAAACGTCGTGCCCAGCTTGGGGCTGAGCCGGGAAAAACGTTTTTCGTCGTCGTGGAGCTGGCCATAGAACCGGGTGGCGCCGAGCACCACCGCCGACACCGTGCCCGCGGACAAGTTATTGCTCATGTCGTAGCGCAGGGCATCGAAGCGCAAACCGGCGGTCAGTCGCCACCGATCGACCGGGCTGACCTCGCCATGCAGGTAGGGCGAAATGCTTCTGAAGGTGACGTCGTAGTCGTAAATCCGGGTGCCCAGGGCATACGCACTGAAGAGGGTGTTGGCGCCGGAGCCGGAACGCGTGACGAGCAGGTTGTCCTCCTGGCGGCTGCCGGGACTGTAGTCCAGATCGACGCCAGCGATCAGGCGGGCGCGCAGCACGGGCAGGTTTTGCCGCCATTTCGCGAGCAGTCCATACGAGACGTTGTGGCTCTTTTCGATCCGCGGATCGGAGTTCAGGTTAAACGTGCCGTTCAGCTCCATGCTGTTGTCGCGGAAATAGGGCGTGAGGGAGAACATCCCGGCTCCAGACTCGCGCTCGTACTCCATCGAGACGCGGGCGGCACTCACCTTGCGATAGGCAATGGGGAGATTGTTGCGGGTGGGGTTGTTCAGGTAGTCGCCAAACGTGAGCGCCGAGTTGGCGCCGGTTTCCTGATCGATCTTGGAGACGCCAACGATGGCTTTCAGGGTGCCGCTCGAGCCGAGTTTCCCGTCGAACCGAAAGTTGCCGCTTTGCCGGTCGTAGCCGGTCTGGTTCCGCCAGCCGTCGGTGTGGGTGAGGTTCAAGTCGGCGCGAAAGGCGCCATGTTCGGCAAGAGCGTGGCCTGCGCTCGCCATCAGCCGGCGCGTACCGAAGGCGCCGGCTTCGCCCGTGATCGCGAGCAGCGTGGTGGCGCGGGGAGGTTGCGAGAGGATGTTCACGATGCCGCCGATGGCGTCCGAACCGTAGAGCGAGGTGCCGGGACCGCGGACGACCTCGATTCCTCCCGCCATGGGAATGTTCACTTCGTAGAGGGCGTTGTGGTTGAAAAAACCTGTCGCCCGAATCGGGATGCCGTCCTCGAGAACAAGGTAGACGGGCCCCGTGGTGAACGGCTGCCGGATGGCGGTGGTATGGCCCTCGCCGTTGGTCACGGCGATGGCAACGCCTGGAATTTGCCCGAGGAGCTGCCCCGGGTGCATGGGCGCCGTGTCGCGGATCGTAGCCGGTTTGATGGCTCCGATCGAAGCGGGAGTCTCGGAGAGCAGCACTCTCTCCCGGGTGCCGGTGACCGTGACCGGTGACATCTCCGTGACGGGAGGCGGGGCGGGTTGAGAAAAACCTGGAGGCGCGAAGGAGGCAGAAAGGGCCGCTGCCGCGATCGTGCAGCGCCGGGGAAGAAATTTGAGCAGTGAAAAACGGAACATGGGAATGGCTGTGGGTGGATGGCTGGGCATGCATCGCATGCAGGATTGACGCGCCGGTCCGAAACCTGTCGGACACGGCAACGGGAAAAGCGCCCTCGAGCGGAGGAGGACGCCGGCTTGGTCGGGCGCGTTAAACGCGCGGCGGAGGGACCGGCACCGGTTCCGTTCGCAGGGGAATCCTGGCGGGCGAACCGGCAAGCCAGTCACCCGGGTCGTGGGCAAAAACCAGAACCGCCGGCGTGTGGATCGCGAGCAGGAACTTCCCCGCGTCGCGTTCACTGTCGGGCGGCAACTGCTTCTGCGCCGTGCTTTTCGCCTGCGCCACCCGCAGGCACATTTTGCACGGCTTGGCCGGATTGAAGGTCTCCTTCAAAGCCGCCGAAAAGCTCATCGATTCAGCGTTGCCGGCAAACATCCGGCCCCAGGCGACCACCTGCATCGCATCCCACAGGGCGCCGTTGGCGCAAAGCCAGGCGAAAAAGAGGCAAGCGATGGCAACAATCCGGGGCATGGGTGGGCGATGGGAGCAGAAAATACGATCCCTGCAATTCAATTGAGGCCCTCGTTTCGGGAGCGGGCACTCGGGTTTCCTGTCCGGGCCAGCCGCATCAGCGTCAAGGGAAACACCGCCGGGGCGACGGCGGATTGAGCCGCACTTTTCAGGTGCAGGCGGCGTGAACCAAGGCCAAAAGGACAGGGTGAAAGGATCGCTGTCCTCCTTTGCCCCTGTACTGTTCGGTTGGTTGGCGCTGGCACCGGCCGCAAGCCCGGTCTCGGCCGCCGTCGACTTGAAGGCGCTGGCTTCTCCGGTGTTGCTGCGCGGCGACGACACCCATGCCTACCGTGACCCCACGGCAATTTATCACCAAGGCGAGTTTCACCTGTTCTACACCTACAACCCCCCGCCGGACGCAGACGGAAAGGTCTACTGGTTCACCGCCGTCAGCCGGAGTCGCGATCTGGCGCATTGGACCGAGCCGCGGCGGATCACGCCCAAGGATCAAACGCGCAACTACTCGAGCCCGGGCAACGTGATTCGTTTCCGCGACGAGTGGATCCTGTGCCTCCAATCGTATCCAATCTCCGGTGTCAGAGCGGGCGATCCCGTGCGGTTCGGCGACGCGTCGGCGCGCGTGTTTGTCATGCGCAGCCGGGATTTGGCCCAATGGAGTGCGCCGGAACTGCTGCGAGTGAAAGGCCCGGACGTTCCAGTCGCAGCGATGGGGAGAATGATCGATCCTTACCTCATCGAGGACCGCGACGAGCCGGGCAGGTGGTGGTGTTTCTTCAAGCAAAACGGAGCCAGCCGGGCCTGGTCGCGGGACCTGCAAACCTGGAACTACGCCGGCCATTTTCCCGCGGGTGAAAACGTGTGCATCATCCGCGATGGCGAGGACTACGTGCTCTTCCACTCGCCGCCAAATGGCATCGGCGTCAAACGATCCAAGAACCTGTCCGACTGGCGGGACGAGGGATTGCTGACCCTGGGTCAATCGGAGTGGGCCTGGGCCCGAAACGGCCGGCTCACCGCCGGGTTCGTGCTCGACCTCCGCCGCGATCCTGCGGTCGGCAGGGCCCTGATGTTTTTCCATGCCTCGGCTTTCCCGGAGAAATCCGGTCGCGGCTTCTGGGCCAATTGCAGTGTCGGGCTCGCTTGGAGCGATGACGTGAGGATTTGGTCCTGGCCCGGGAAAGGGCGATAATTCCAATTCGCTTTCAAGATAAGACGATTTTTGCAGGGGCGTCGCTTGACGACGCCCGCGGGCGCCGACGAGCAGCGCCCCTACAAGGCGAATCCTCCGGCACGCGGTAAAGCCCAACTTGAACGCGAATTGGAGTAAGCATCCCATCTGCCGGAAAATTCTCATTGGTTTGGTGTTTTCGAAGGTGTATTAAACACCTTGGCCGGCCAGCGGGCCGTCTCCATTCGGGTCGATGTCCTCTCCCTGATCACGCTCCTGCCCGACGGATCGTCGGGGTCACGCAAGCGAACGAAGCCGCGCTCCAGTCGTGGCCACGGGGACATTTGGCGACGCTGTCGGCCTTCGCCGTTTCCAGGAGAACGGACCTTCCGGTCCGTTCTCCCACAGCCCTTCGAGGAGCAAGGGCCCGTTAACATCAGAACTTCCCGATCGAAACGCCTATGAAAACTCGTATCTTCCTCACTGGTACGTCGCGCGGATGCATTCCCGCGACCGCCGGACATCTCCCGCCCTGCGGCGGATGCCGGGGCCTTTCCCGCCGTGGTTTTCTGGCCGGATGCGCCGCCTGCGTGGCCGGCGCCACGGTGCTCGGTCGCCGCATGCTGGCGGCGCCCGCCCTTCGGACGGTGCGCGTGCGTCTCGTGTTCTCCCACACCAGTCCGGAAAAAATCACCTGGCCGAACATGTGGGTCGGCCCGGATTCATCTCGGATCTGGTAATCGATCTCGCGAAGAACCGGATTATCTACGCCCATTGCGTGGCGCCCACGAAGGTCTTCGGTCCGAACGGGACCGCCAATCCCTTCCACCTCCGGGATCATTCCGAGGATCGCAAGGGCGCGGCCATCCGCGCGCTGCTGCCGCTCGGCTACCTGACCTCCACGATGAAGTTCGTGCCCGGCAAGCGACAGCTCCTCTTCCACTAGGCCAAAACCGTGGAAAACGTCGACGAAGACAAGGCCTGCCGCACCAAGCTGGCCGCCGAAGTGAAGGGCGACATCGACAAGCTCTTCTCCCGGTGGGCCGCCGGGTGGCACCGCGTCACCTTCTACGGCGACGTGAAACAGCCGGTGCAGGAGCTGTGCCGGGCGCTCAAGATCGAGATGATCGAAGAGGCGTAAGCCGTATCCATTCAGTCGGAACCCGTTTCCACAGTGACCCGCGTGAAACCGTTTGGTGTAGGCCTGGACCTTGGTCCACGCCCGAGAAGACCGTTCGGGTCTTCGTGAGTACCTCAGGCGCGCACCAAGGTGCGGCCCTACATTCAACTGCGTCGTTACGGATAAGAGGCAATTTTCCTATGAACCCAAAATGCACCGCGATTTCGTGCCGCTGCCCCTGCTGCGCCGCCACCGCGCACCAGCGCGAGTTTATCCCTGGCGTCACGCGCCGCCAGTTTCTGTACAACCTTGGCGCCGCGACGCTCGGCGGACTCGCGTTTCCAGCCGTGGATCTGGGCGCCGCGGCCGGCGCGGCCGCGTTGCCCCAGCGCCATCCGCTTGAACGCAAGACCCTCACGGTTCAACCGGTGCTCACTTACGCGACGCCGAAGAAACGCGAGGCGACCAGTTGGCGGTCGTGGGGCGGCATCCAGAGCGATGAGGCGGCGGCGGCGGAAGCGGTGCGCATCGATCGGGAACTCGCGAAGTTAAAACAGGACGCCGATTTTCCACTCCAAATCCGCCCGGTGCGACCATTGCTATCGGTCGAGCCCGCCCGGAACATCGCGCAGGGCGACCATGATGTCATGCTCATCTACGGGGCCGGCGGCGGTGGCAACCTGCTGGATGCCCTCACGGTCAGGGACAAATGGCATCTGATGTTCCTTCGGCACGATCCGGGTCCCGCCTATCTCTGGTACGAGATCGTCCACCCGCGTTTTCTCCGCAAGACCGGGGACGACTACGGCCAGCCGGGCTGGGACGTGAAAGACGTGGTGGTGGATCGTTACGAGGAGATGCTCTGGCGGCTCCGGGCCTTGAGCGGTCTCAAGAACACCTTGGGCAAAAAGATGGTGTGCGTTGGCGGCGCCGGGGGCTGGGGCGCCGGAGGCCGTGCGGCTCCGGAACGAGCGAAGGAGCTCTGGAAAATGGAGCTGACGGATTATCCGTACGATGAACTCGCTCCCCGCATCGAGTCGGCGCGCCGAAACGAGCCACTCGTGCAGGCGTGCACCGCCGCCGCGGGCGAATACCTTGGGCAGCGCGGCGTGAAGCTCGAGACCGCGCGCGAGTTTCTCAACCGGGCGTTTCTCCTGACAGAAGTGTTCAAGGATCTCATGGCGGAGGCGCAGACCGATGCGATCACCGTTAACCGTTGCATGGGCACCATCATGGGCATGTCCGAGACCACCGCCTGCCTGCCGCTGAGCCTGCTGAACGACGGCGGCTGTCTCGCGTTCTGCGAATCGGACTTCGTCGTCATTCCCTCGGGCGTGCTGCTGCATTACATCTCAAACCTGCCCGTATTCCTGAATGACCCGACGTTTCCGCATGACCACACCGTGACGCTGGCCCACTGCACCGCCCCGCGAAAAATGGACGGCAAACGGCTGGAACCGGTGAAGATTTTGACGCACTTCGAATCGGACTACGGTGCGGCGCCCAAGGTCGAGATGAAGCTCGGCCAGGTTTGCACCAACCTGGTGCCGGATTTTGCCAGCCAGAAATGGGTGGGCTTCGCCGGCCAGATTATCGGCAATCCTTTCCACGCCATTTGCCGCTCACAAATCGACGTGAAGATCCAAGGCGACAGCGACGCGCTGCTGCAGGAAATGCGGGGCTTCCACTGGATGATGTAGGCGAGTTCCGCCGGCGAGACGCGCGGGTGCACCTCGGGCGCCCGGTACAACCAGAGCCACGCCGCCAGCCAGACCAAACCGATCGCGCCCGTGGCAATGAACGCCCACTGCCAACCGTAAGTCACGAACAACCACGGCACTGCCAGCGGGGCGACGACCGCACCGACGTTGCTCCCCGAGTTGAAGATGCCCGCGACGAGCGCCCGCTCGCGGCGCGGAAACCACTCGGCCGTCGTCTTCACCGCTGCCGGAAACACGCCTGCCTCGGTGAGGCCGAGCAGAAAGCGGGCAAGGCTGAAGCCGGCGATCGTACTCATCACGGCGTGAATCGCCGCGGCGATGCTCCAGCCAATGATCGAGAGCGCAAAACCCCGGCGTGTGCCGATCCAGTCCAGTACCCGGCCAAAGCTGGCGAGCCCGATCGCGTAGGCGACCTCGAACCAGAAGGCAATATTCGTGTAGTCAGTGTTGCTCCAATGAAAGACCTTCTGCAGCTCCGGCGCCAGGATGCCGAACACCAGCCGGTCGATATAGTTGATCGTGAGGGCGAAGAACAAGAGCGCGCAAACCACCCAGCGGAAGCGGGTGCGAGAGAATGGTTCAGAAGTGTTGGTCATCGGGCAGGGCGACGGCATGGTCCGACGAGGGAGTGGGACCGATTCGCCCGAAGTCAGACGGGAGGTAAATAACCCGAAGCAAGCTTTGGCCACCTAGAAGAATTAGGTAACAAGAGATGGAAAAAAGTAACCCGGGCGGGGCATGGACACGGCCTCGTACGACGAGAAGCACGGTGGATTCGCCGCAGTTATACTTGGCGTCTTTGAATCTTGCGCATGCTACGGAGGGCCGAGCT
>JBIJCX010000137.1:0-20207 GCA_044344465.1 Opitutaceae bacterium | reverse complement strand
GCAGCAGGGCTCGGTCATGGCCGCCAGCTCCATGGGCAGGTTGTCCGGCACGCGATGCAGGCAGCGCGCCGGCACGCGTACGAAGCGGGTCATCGCCCCGTCAACGCCGTAGCCGAAACCGCGGCGCGTGGGGTCGAGATTGTAGAGGCCTTCGCGCGTCAGCGGACTGTTCGCGTCGATCACGGCGGCGGTCTCGCTCACGGCGCGATCCCCCTCCTGCCAGCCCCGCACGGCGGCACCGAGGGCGGCGATGCGTCCGCCGAATTCATGCCCGAGCACCACGGGATAGTTCACCGTCCAGCTGTGGCTGCCGGTCCATTGGTGCAGATCGCTGCCGCACACGCCGACCGCCTCGACCGCGAGCACGACGTCATCCGCGCCTGGCTCGGGCCGCTCGAATTCACGCAATTCCACGCTGTGCGGCGTGGAGGAGAAATTGACCACTGCGGGGCTTTTCATCGTTTTGCCTTTCCGACCGGAACATCGCCGAAACCGTGCACGCGTTCGCAAATGATGCGGAGGGTGCCCTCGAGATTGCCATCGGCCGTCCGGAACGCATCCGCATCCACCGCGAGCGGCGCGCCGATGACGACGAGCGGCGCGCCGAATTCCGGCGTGCGCACCGCCTGCTCGAGTGTGAGGCCGCCGACCGCCTGCACCGGCACGCTCACGGCCTCGACCACCGCCCGCAGCTGATCGAGCGGACTCGGCATCCGCCGGCCGCTGGCCGCGATACCGCGGCGCTCGTCATAACCGATGTGGTGAATCACATAATCGCAACCGAGGTCCTCGAGCGCGCGGGCGCCGGCCACCATGTCGGGGCACCCCAGGTTGTCGCCCATCACCTTCACGCCGTAATCGCGGCCGGCTTTGACGACACACTTCAGCGTCTCCTCGTGGGCCCGGGCCATGACGACCACATGCGTGGCACCCGCCTTGGCCATCATCTCGGCCTCGAGGTAGCCACCGTCCATCGTCTTGAGATCGGCGACGATCGGTACGCCCGGAAAGCGCTCGCGCAGCATCCGCACGCCGCGCAGCCCCTCGGCGAGGATGAACGGCGTGCCGGCCTCGAGCCAGTCCACGCCCGCGCGCCGCGCGAGCTCCGCGGTGCTGAGCGCTTCGGCGATATCGGTGAGATCGAGTGAGATTTGTACAACAGGTAACATGGCTTGGGTGGGAGATAGTGGGTGACCGGGGATGGGATCGTCAACGCGCGACACGCCAGGGTGCCGCTTCATCAGCCACCCGCTGAACAACCGTAACAACGACCTCGCAACTTCTCCCGCCGGTCATCGCGGAAGGACGGACTGGCATCGCCGCCTGCGGGTGGCGGTGCGGGCCCGGCGGTGAACTTGACCCCCCAATTCGTCTGCCGGATATCTTCGAATCCGTCATGCATGCGAACATTCTGCCGTCTTCCCCCAGTCTCCCAATCATGTCCGCGCGACGCCCGTGGCAAGTGTGGCTCAGCTTTGTCGGCTTCGCGATCGCTCTCGTCGCGCCGTTCACCCGCGCGGCGGAAGCGGGATTCATCACGGGCTCCGTCAGCAATACCGCGACCGGCAATCTGCTCGAAGGCGCGAGGATCGAGGCGCCGCAACTCGGCCTGACGGCCCTGACCGACAACACCGGCCGGTTCGTGCTCGCGAACGTGCCGCCCGGCACCCACGAAATCGTCGCCTCCTACATCGGCCTCGACACCACGCGCAGCACCGTCGTGGTGACCGCCGGGGAACGGGCGATCCGAAATTTCGATCTCACGAGCGGCATCTACCGGCTCGGCGCGTTTACTGTCACCGGTGAACGCGAGGGTGGCGCCGCTGCGATCACAGCGCAACGCAACGCGGACAATGTGAAGAACATCGTGGCGATGGATTCCTTCGGCAACCTTCCGAACATGAACGCCGGCGAGGTCGCGATCCGCCTGCCCGGCGTCGCCGGCAACCTGAGCGACGAAAACCTCGTCGATGGCTTCACTATCCGCGGCATCGGCCCCGGACTCAACACGATCACGCTCGACGGCGCGCAGCTCACCAGCAAGGGCCCGCTGGGGCGCAGCACCAATGTCAACAATCTCACCGGGACGATGTTCGACCAGATGGAGCTCGTCAAAGGCCACACGCCGGACAAGGGAGCCGATTCCCTCGGCGGCACGATCAACCTCAAGAGCCGCTCGCCGCTCACGCTGAAGGAAAAGCGCCGGCTCAGTTATAGTGCCGGCGGTCGGCTCGCGCCGTCCTTCACCCAGCAGGTGCCGCTCCGCGAGGCCCACCGGCTTCATCCCGCGCACCGGCAATGTCAGCCTCTCCTGGCGCCATCGTGCTTTCAGCACCCGGGTGCTTTATAATTTTACCGGTGAACACATCACGAGCTACACGGCCGCATCGGTCGGACGGAATCTCTACCGCTACAAATATTCCACCGTGACCGCGGGCGTGGCCTATCAGCTTCGGCCAGCCGTAAATCTCACGCTCGATGTGTCCAACCTCTACAATGAACCACAGGCGAACTATCGTGGCATCCCCGACCAGATGCAGAGCACCGTCATCAACGGCACGACGATCAGCTTCGGGGTGAACGGACGCTTTTGAGGCATGGCCAACGGCGAGGGCCGTCGGCAGGCCTGCACGCCGCCTCGCCACTCTCCAGCGCACGACCAGGGCGGATCTCCCATCCGGTTTCAGATTGGGATTGAAAGCGCGGTATACACGCGTATTTCTGCGCGCCATGAAGAGTGTCAACTCTGATGTCGCCTACGCCCACATCCGGAAGCGAATCCTGAGTGGAAGCTATCGTCCCGGGCAGGCGCTGATGACGAACGATCTCTCAGCGGTAATCGGTGTCAGCCGCACGCCCGTGCGCGATGCGCTGCGCCAGCTGGAAGCCGACGGATTGGTCGTCATCCGCCCGCACCTTGGGGCCAGCGTGAAGACCATGAGCTTGAGCGAATATCGGGAGATGTGCGGGTTGCGACTGGCGCTCGAAACCTATGCCGCGGGACAAGCGGCGCAGAATCGTACCACGGACGAGTTGCGCGAGATGGGCCTGGCGCTCGACGCCATGCGCCACCATACGGCCCGGCTCGCAGCCGAAACCACGGAGAATCGATCGATCGTGGAGGAACTCCGAAGGGAGGATGTGCGCTTTCACATCGGCATCATCACTGCAGCCAAGAGCGAATTGCTGAAAAAGGAGGTTCTTCGGCTCCACATTGTCAGCCGGGTCGTGGCCGGTCCGGCGCCCGACGAACCGCAGCCGCCTTTCGAGAAGCTCGCCAAGGACGCCCACCGCAAAGAGGTGCAGGCGAGTCATGATCAAATCTACCAGGCGATCGAGCGGGGAGAAGCACCGGCAGCCAAGGCGGCGATGGAGTTGCACATCCAGGATATCATCGATCGCAACATGAAGGTCATGGCCCGGACGGATGGCGCTTCGATTTCGCGGGCACTTTCTGAAGAGGAGCTCAGCTACACCGCTTGAAAACCATTTAGGACACCCGAATCCCGCGACCACGTCCTTGACCCGCGTTAAGCCATTCGAAATACCAGTGTATACTACCCCTTATCTCATGTCGCCCTCCACTCTCGCCTCCGCCTGCCGAAAGACAGCAGTCATGTTCTGCGCAAGTTTCCTCAGCCTGTGCGTGCTGTCCTGGGCGCAGCCGGCGCCGGCAACGTCCACGGGAACCATCGAAGGCCGGGTTCTCAACGCCTCGACGGGAAACTTCCTCAACAACGCCCGCGTGTCCGTGCAGGGCACGACGATCGAAACCTTCACCAATGCCACGGGCGATTACCGCCTGGTGGATGTGCCCGCAGGCGCGACGACCGTGACGGCCACCTTTCTGGGCCTGGAGCAGCAGTCGGCCGCAGTGCGGGTCGCGCCGGGAATAAAGGCAGAGCAGGATTTCAGCCTGAATGTCGTCGAAAGCCAGTCCCAGCAGGCGAACGGAAAGCCCATTGTGCTGGAGGCCATGTCGGTCACGGCCCGAGCGCTCAGTGGACAGGCGGTGGCGCTGACCGAGCAGCGCAACGCGGCCAATATCAAGAACGTCATCTCGCTCGACGAGTTCGTCGACATGGCCGACGGCAACGTCGGCGAATTCATCAAGTTTGTGCCCGGCCTGGATATTCAGTACAATCCTTTCTATCCCGCCTCCGTGACGATTCGCGGCATGCCAGCCACCGGCACGCTGGTTCAGTTTGACGGCGTCCCCACCGCGCCGGCGGCTCTGGGCAATACGCGGACGTTTGACCTGAACACTGCTGCCACCGCGAACATCGAGCGGATCGAAGTTTCCAAGGTCCCCACCCCGGATATGCCGGCCAATGCGGTTGGCGGTTCAATCAATGTGATTTCCAAAACCGGATTCAGCCGCCCCACCCCGCTGTTCAGCTATAACACCTACCTCACCTACAATGCGCTGGAGGGTGCCTTCGATCCCGGTTTTGGCAAAGCTGCCGGACCGGATCCGAAGTCCACCCTGCGGCCGGTGCAGTTTGCCTACGATCTTTCTTATATACTGCCGCTACGGAGAACTCTCGCCTTCACGTTTGCCCTCACCCGGGCCCCGCGCTATAACCAGTCCGAGTTCTTCACCCCCACCTGGAATTTAACCACGCAAACCCTGACCAGTCAGGGCGTGAACCACTATGTCAGCAATGTGGACCTCCGCACCGCCAAAGCGACCCTGGATTGGAGGCCGACGGAGAACAGCACGTTGCAGCTCAGTTTCAGCCAGACCGATCGGGCGAGCCTGACCCGGCAGAACACCACTTTGTTCACCCCCGGAGCTGGCTCGACCGGGGATGCGGTTTCGATCCGGGGTGCAGCCACAGGAGTCGGAACCGTCGCCCAAAACCTGGCGGCAAATGGACAGTATCGCAGCCTGGAACTCGCCTCGGCGGTGTACAAATACAATGGCAAGTACTGGAAGATTGATGGTCATGTCTCCTATTCCAACGGCGGATTCAATCTCAAGGACGTCGAAGACGGTTTCTTTGCCTCGGCGGCCACGAACCAGACCAATCTCATCATTGGCGCCACCGGCCTCGATGGGATTTACGATCGCAAAATCCCCACGCTTACGGCTACCACCCGCACCGCTCAGGCCGTCGACCTGTTCAATGGCATCAACAATAGCGTGAATACCGTGACGAGCGCACCCGGGGTCGTGCAAAACGAAGTGCGCAGCCTGGGGGCGAACCTTGCCCGCGACTTTGATTTCACGGTGCCCACACGAATCAAGGTGGGCTACTATTTGGAGCAGATGACCCGGAGCGTGACGAGTGGCACCAGCACGTGGACCTTCACTCCACCCGGCGGAGCGGCGGCGCGAACTGCCTCCAATTACGATCTGATCGACGACCTCTTTTCACGCCGCATGTCGTTCACCGATACCTCCGGCAAAACGGTGGGAGCGCGCTACATCAGTCTCTACAATCTGCATCAGCTTTATCTCCGGAATCCCGCTTGGTTTGTACTGAATGAACCGGCCGCCTACACCAATCGCGTGAATGGCTCGGTCGCGATCGATGAGACGATATCGGCGCCCTACTTCCGGATGGACAACCGTTTTTTGAAAAACAAGTTGTGGCTGGTCAGCGGGGTGCGGTATGAGCGCACGTCCGACGCGGGGCAGGGTCCGCTCAACGACATCGCGGCCACCTACCAACGCGATGCCGCCGGCCGATTCATCCGCAATGCCAACGGCGCCCTCGTCAAGGTCACCACCAACGCGCTGGCGGAGGCGAGGCTTCGCTACACCGAACGGGGGGCGCGAAAGAAGACCAGCTATGGCGACTTTTATCCCAGCATCAATGCCAGCTACAGCTTCAGCGAAAATCTGGTGATGCGGGCCGCCTATGCCCGCACCATTGGGCGGCCGGAGCTGAGCGAAATTGTTCCGACCACCATCATCACCGATCCCGCTGCCACCACCGGTTCGAAGACCATCACCATCGTGGACGGATCGCTCGGGCCCTGGAGTGCGGACAACTTCGACCTCACGTTCGAGGCCTACAGCCTGAAGGATGCCACCGCCTCGGTCAGCTTTTTCTACAAGGACATGAAGGATTTTTTCACCACCGTGCGCAGCCCGGTGACCTCGGAGTTCCTCGCGGACCTGGGCCTGGGCAACGACTATATCGATTATGATGTGGTGCGCAGCAAGAACGCGGGCAACGCCAAGATCAGCGGGCTGGAATTCAGCTACCGGCAGACCCTTTCTTTCATTCCCAACTGGGGCAAGCGTCTGCAGGCGTTTGTCACGGTCACGACCAACGACCTTTCGGGACCGAATGCCGACGACTTCACGGAATATTCCCGGCGGAACGTGAACGCGGGACTGACCTATGTTCACTCCAGACTCGTGGCCAAGATCAACCTGACCAACAACGATTGGGTGCGCCGCGGCCCCACGGCGGCAACGGCGGCGGGCGGTTTTCCCAAGCAGTACAACATGCGTGGCCCCGTCACAAAACTGGATCTTTCACTGGAGTACCGCTTCCACCGGCGATTGTCCCTCTATTGCAGTATTCGGAACCTGACCGCAGAACCGGTGGAGTTGAGCGTGATTCAGTCAGATCCGAAAGTTCCGGCGCACACATGGCCAAGAACTTACCAATATGTTCCCGCCGTCTATACGCTTGGGGTCAAAGGGTCCTTCTGAGGCCGGTTGAACCCTGATGAAATTCGCCCGTCGGCAAATGATCACCCTGGGGATTCCGGCGTTGGCTGGAACGATGCTTTCTCGTGGCGCCGGACAGGCAAGCGCGGCGCCGGCGCAGGCATCGCGGCCGGAACCCGTGGCGTCCTGGCCGGAAAAAAGAAGAGGAATTGAGCGCGCCTGGCTTGACCTGCTTGGCGAGTTTCCGAAGGAGGTCCCGCCGCTTCGACCGAAACTCAAGGAGGTTGCCCATGACGGCGGCATCACCCGGTACCATGTGAGTTTCCAGTCAGAGCCCCATGATCGGGTGACCGCGTGGTTGCTGGTGCCGGACAGCGCCAGGGGGAAGCGAACCCCTGCCATTATTTGCATCCATAGCACCACGTGGGGCTCGGGCAAGGACAGCACGGTTGGGCTTGCGGGGCGACGACCGATCGACCCGCCCAGTGCCCCGGAATTGGGCCGAGCCTATGGTTTGACGTTGGCCCAGCACGGTTACGTGACCTTGAGCATCGACCTGCTGACCGACGGCGAGCGGATCGAACCTGGCGCCAAGATTATGGACACGAGGGGATTTTACCTCCGTCACCCCGAATGGTCGATCGTGGGCAAGAATACGTGGGATATCATGCGCAGCGTGGATTTCCTTCAGAGCCTTGATTTCGTGGACGGAAACCAAATCGGCTCCTTCGGGTGGTCCCTGGGTGGCCAAACGGTGTTGTTCGCCGCCGCCTTCGAGCCTCGTCTCACGGCCACCATCACCAATGGCGGTGTGCTCGACTGGCACCGAAAATCCAACGCGTGGGGCCGGCCGGATGACCTGCAGAACAGTCCGGAAATCGAGCGCCGGTTTGGCTTCAAGCCCAACAGTGGTCCCTACATTTTCATCAAGAAGTTTCGTCCTTATATCGCGGATCAGACCAAGCCCATCCCGGTCGATTTTGACCACCTGATGATGATGGTGGCTCCGCGTCCCTTGCTCATCATCTCGACCGAGTGGGAGTTTTACAGCCATAAGGTCCTGCCCAAGTGTCTGGAGGCATTTAAAGTCTATCTCAACTGGCGCGATGCCGAGGGTCTTCCAAGCGTCATCGCCGCCCGCCGGACGCGAGCCGGCTACGACAAGACGCTGGAGTACTACAAGTTTAACTACAAAGTTCCCGCCGAACGCATGCCTGCGATGCTCAGTGAAATCGGAGCCGGCGACTGCTTCAGTTGGTTTTCATTTCCTGGCGGCCACAGCTTTCCGCCCGTGGCAAGGCGCTTCAGTTTTGCCTGGTTTGATCGCTGGCTTGGTCATGTGCCAGCCGAGGCGACCAGGGCCTGAATCAACCGCCCAATTGGCGTAACCCTTCATTTCACGATGAACAGCAAGGAACGAATTCTCGCCGCGGCCCGGCGCCAGCCCACCGATCGCACGCCGACCAGCCTGCGTCTCACCTCCGAAGCGCTCGCCCGACTCGAGCAGCATCTCGGGGTTAAGTCGACCAACGCGGTCATGGACGCACTCGATGTCGACCTGCGCTGGCTGCGACTGCCGTTCATTGGCCCAAAGGCCCGCTCCGCGGCGCCACTCCTCAGTGAGGGCACGGATTACTGGGGTTGCCGTTTCTGCAAAGTCTCCAACGAATACAATACCTACTACGAGTTCGAGCATCACCCGCTCGCAACGGCGCAAACGGTGGCGGACATCGAGGCGCATGACTGGCCAAGCCTCGATTGGTGGGACTATGCGGCCCTGCCGGCCGCGATCGATGAAATCAACCGTCAGGAGCCGCGGGCGATCCTGTTCTTTGCCGGCGGCGCCTTCGAGACGCCTTGGTATATTCGCGGCATGGAGCAATTCCTGATGGATCTCTACGAGAGCCCGGAAATCGCCGCTGCGATCTGCTCACGGGTGGAGGAATATTTTCGGCAGCGCGCGCTGCGGGTGCTCGAGGTGGTCGGTGACCGGATCACCGTCATTGGCAGCGGGGGCGACATCGGCACGCAACGCGGCATGATGATCGACCCGAAGATCTGGCGGGAACGAATCAAGCCCTACACCGGCCGGCTCATCTCGACGTTCAAGCAGATGGGATATGCGACGCTGTATCATTCGGACGGTTCCATCACCCCGGTGATTAACGATTTCATCGAAGTCGGGCTCGACATCCTGGATCCGATTCAGGTGGGCGCGGCGGGCATGACGCCCGAGGAAATATTTCCGCTCTTCGGCGATCGACTGTCGTTTCATGGCGCCATCGACGAAGTCGACCTGCTGCCGAACGCCACCCCGCAGCAAGTCTACGACGCGACGCAACGCACGATCGAGGTGCTCGGGCGCAACAACGGCTACATCGTCTCGCCGACCCACCAGGTTCAGGGCGACACGCCGCCTGAAAACGTCGTGGCGATTTTCCAGGCCGCGCGCGATTTTCGGCGCTGAAACACTCCCGTCGGAGAAAATCCGACTGCCGGCGTTTTAAGTCCGAACGCGAAGAGTCCTCCGCGCGGCAGTTCCTGCCGGAAGAACCTGAATTGCGGTCAGCCGGGATTCCTGCCGCCGACCCACGTGGGAGCCAGTCGGTCCAACCCCGCGCGGAAGCGATCCAGGGCGGTTTGCTCATCGGCGCTGTTATAGGGCGGAAGCAACCGCAACGGAAACGAGGGCACGCGCAGCTTGTAGATCAGCTTGTCATAGGCACCGTCGATGTGGGCCTCGGGGCCGACCGCCTCCTTCAGCGCCGTCAGTGCCGGACGGAGCTCCTGGTTCATCTGTTGCAGCAGGTCGCCACGGGCGGCGAAAAACGCCTGCGCCCGATCCGCATGGATCGCGGCCAGTGAAATGAGCAGCCCGCATTCGAAGCGATCCCGCATGCGCATATAGCCGGATTCACCGAGGAAGTGCTGCAGTTGCGGGGCGACGGTCAGCAACTCAGTCAGAAAAACCTCGTCATCCCGCGTGTTCTTCGTTCCGACCAGATTGGAGTGTTCTTCGGCGAGTCGCGCATACTCCGCGGGCGTGACGAGTCGTTTGGTTCGCTGGAGATTGTAGTGCATGAACTCGCAGTCGCGAAACCGGCCGCAGGTTTCGCGAAAGAACACCTCGAGCTCCCGGTCGTTCAATGCCCCCCACGAAGGCAGGGAAAGCTGGAACCGGCGCGCGCCCCAACCCCGCGCCCGCTCGATGCGCTCAATGATCGTCGGCAGGGAAAGGCTGATGACCCCCACCATCGCCTCCACGCCCGCTGCCGCCGATTCCTCCAGAAAAGCGCGGGAGACTTTTTCGAACTGGGACTCGGTCACGGCGTAGCCTTCCCCGGCCGTGCCGAAAACATACAGGTGACGCGTCAGCGCCCCTGCAAGGTCGCGGACCTGCGCGCGGAAAGCGCGCTCGTCGAAGGCCAACGCCTCCGTCCACGGCACGACGCAGGTGCCCATGATGACCGACGGATAGCGTTTTGCGGTAGGCGGAAGTGTCATGGAGTAATGAGAGTCCTCAGTAACCTCGATCCCAGCGCGGCTCGATGTTGGCGGCCGCGGTTTCCGAAACCCAGACGTCGGTGCGCAAAGTCTGCAGGAGCGACTCGGGCACTAGTGGGGTGACGGGCCCGTGCAGCACGAGACGGGTCGTGAGCCGTTGCCACGAGGTGAAGGTTCCTCCGACCGAGATGGAGTGGGTCTGGATGCGATGCTTGGCCGCCACGACCTCCGCCGGTCCGATGGTCGCCGCCTTGGGCGGCACCGCGGCCACATCGCCGCTCGAACCGAAACTGCCGTGGAGCGAATTCTGGGCGATCGTCAGCGGGTGGAGCGTGCAGACGCGCGGCCCCATGAGTTTCCATTCCTCCAGCGACTCAGCGGCAAATTCCGGTGCACCCGGATCGATGAAGGCGAGATGTCCGGTCCAGCCCGGCCCGCTATAGCATATGTCGGCGCCTCCGAGATCGGCCAGCATCCGGCCGTAAACCTTGATATTACGGTTGGTGGGGCCATGCACCTGCCTGGCGGGCGGCCGCAACTTCGGGTCCACCTCGGACCAGAAGTATTTCTTGAACGCATGCATGAAGCCGAACTCCCATGATTCCGGTGCGATTTCGCCCTTTTCGTTGGCATATTCGTCCATGTTGAACGTGTGCAGCCAACGACAGTTCACGCGATGCTGGTTGAGCAGATACGCGAGGCGCTTGTAGCGCGGCCACGGATTCGGCGTGATCATCACGAACGGCTTCTCGAGCTCCATCGCCGTCTTGATCCGCTGGAACATGTCGTTCAGCCAGAGAAACTCGATGTCGGCGTCAGGCAGGATGCGGATGCGGTAGTCCGGATTCCAATGCTTGGCCATGTCCTCCCGCTTGATGGCGCGAACACGGTCGAGAGCTTTGCGGTCCCGAAAGGGCACAAAATCGGCCGGCTCATAAGTGAACGGAGTAGGCTTTTTTTTCATATAGAGATCGGTTTCGCTTCACCCGCACCACGGCGGATAATTGCTGCTGCACCGCGAAGATTCCCGCCCGGCTGAATATCTGTCAAGTGAGGTTACCGAGGGATCCGAAATCTCGTTTACATTCCGCGCCGGCCGCGGAGGCTGGCGCGATGCAGCAGACGTCAGGGCAATCGCGCGACACTCCGACCACCCCGACGTGGGCGGGCGCGGCCAGCGCCGACATCACCCCGCCCGGCAGCGTATTCCTCTTCGGCTATCCTCATGTGCCACGGCTGAGCACCGGAGTGCACGATCCGTTGGAGTGCGCCGCCCTTTACCTGCGCACCCGTGAAGGCGCCGCGCTCTTTGTGGCGCACGACCTCATTTATTTCGGCCGTGATTTCGCGGCGGCGTTGCGGCGGCGGATTGCGGCCGCGACCGGGGTGCAGGAGTCCGGTGTGATGCTGACCGCCACCCACACGCACTCGGGCCCGGTGATGACGGATAACGTGGGCAACGCCGCCGATCCCGTCGTGCCCAAGGCCGATCCGAATTATTTGCAGTGGCTGGCCGAGAGGATCCTCGCCACCGCGATCGCGGCGGTGAACTCGGCTGTTCCGGCGGAGATTGGACTGGCGGTGGCGACCGCGGACGGTGTGGGCTCGAATCGCCACGATCGGGCTGGGCCGACCGACCCGGAGGTGCCCGTGCTGGTGGCCCGCGCGGTTGCCAGCCGCGAACCGCTCGCGTGCATGGTGGTTTACGGCATGCACCCCACGGTGCTGCACGAGGACTCAACGCTGTTCAGCGCCGATTTCCCAGGGTTCACCCGTCGCTGGTTGCGCGGGCACACGTTGCCGGCCTCGTGCCCGGTGATCTACCATCAGGGTGCATCCGGCAACCAGAGCCCACGGCACGTGACGACAGCCAACACGTTTGCCGAAGCGCAGCGGATCGGCGAGAACTTGGGTCGCTCCATCGCGGATGCGATCGGGCGGATACGCTTTGCGCCGCTCGCGGTGATTCACGGCCGGCGGCGGTTCGTCGATCTCGTGCCGCGTCGTTTTCCCGCGGTCGAGGTGGCCCGCGAGGCCGTGCAACAGGCGCAGTCGGCCTTCAACCGACTGCGGGCTGCGAGCGCGCCGCGGCCGGCGGTGCGCACGGCGGAGTGCGACGTGTTTGGCGCGGAGAAGACCGCGGAGCTGGCCCGTGCGGCGGCAGATGGGCGGCTCGCGGCAGCGATCAACCGCTGTTCGCCGGCGGAAATCCAGGTGATTGCGATTGGACCGTGGAATTTCGTCGGCTGGCCAGGGGAGTTCTTTGTGGAACATGGGATCGCGTTGAAAGCGCGGGCGCCGAACACCTTCTTGCTCACGCTCGCGAACGGCGAACTGCAGGGCTATATCGTAACCCCCGAAGCGGTCGCCCGCCAAACCTACGAGGCGACCAACGCCGTTTTCAGCGCGGACAACGGTCCACGCTTCGTCGAAGCGACACTCGCATTGCTCGACGAAAAGCAGGGTCCGCTTTCAGATCGAGAGTAAGCGGAAAGAGCCGGCGCGACGGAGGTCGCCTTTGACTGCGGCCGACCACCGAGCTACGCTGTCCTGGCCTCGTACGCGCTCGCCCGGGCCATGTCCCGGGTCATGAACCACCAATAGGCGATCAGCATCACGGCGCCCGCGAGCGCATAGATGACGGACGAAGCGCCGAAGATGAAATTCAAGCCGAGGTCCTTTTTGAAGACCCCGGCCAGAAGCACCCCGACGCCCCCTGCGGCCGACCCGCAGGTGTTGAGGATGCCAATCGCCGTGGCCCGGAAGGGCGCCGGCACGACCTCGCAGACAATCGGGTGTTCACTAGGTGAGCCCACGGCCCGAATGATCGATGAAATCACCATCATGGCTGCGACCAACGCGAAGGTGGGGGCGCCGATGAAGAAAAAGAGAAACGGGGCGCTCAGGATGAACGACAGCGCCTTGATCATCACGCGACCGCGGGGATCGCGAAGGATCACCTTGTCGGACAGCCAGCCGCCAATCGCGATGCCAACGAACACGGGTCCCTTGTACAACGCCACTCCCGCGAGCCCCGCTGCCCCGAGTTTCATGCCGTAATTTTCAGCGAAGAACAACGGCAACCACGACAGGAAGATCCACGACGCGACGCCGGCCACCATCGCACTCACCAACAGGCAGTAGAAGGATGGGACGCGCAGGACGTAAGCCCAGGCGTCTTTTGCGCTGGCCCGCGGAGCGTGGCCGGTCGCCGGCACCGCTGGCTTGGGGGCATCGGTTACCAGAAATCGCGCGGACAGCGCCATCAGCAACCCGAGCCCGCCGAGAACCCAGAAGCCAAGCCTCCAGCCATAATGCTCCGCCATCATGCCCGCGGCCGAGCCACCGAGCACCAAGCCCAGATTCAGGCCGAGCATGTGAAATCCCATCGCCTTTCCCCGCGTCACCTCGCCGTGGTGGTCGCCCAGCAGTGCGCCGGCGGCGGGCAAGTAGAAACTCTCCGCGAGGCCCAAGGCCGCCCGCATGATGAACAACGCGGCGATGCTGTGCACGAATCCAGTCGCGAGCGTAATCGCGCTCCAGACCACCAGGCTCCAGACCACAATCTTGGCGCGAGAAAATCGGTCGGCGATATTGCCCGCGAACGGTGACGCCAACGCGTAGCACCACAGGAAAAGCATGCCGGCAACCCCGATTTGCGCGTCCGTCACCCCCAGGTCCTTCCGCAGCGGCGGAATCACCGATGCGAGCGCCGTGCGATCCGCATAGTTCAGCCCGGCAGCCACGAACAGAAACAGCGCGACGCGCCACGCGGGAGATATCATGAAGGAAACGGGAAGGTTCTGCCCGATACGCGGCGCCGGTTGGTCGCAACGGACAGTGCCAGCGTGTATACCAGTGCGAGTCCCGCTTGGCGTGGTCAAGGGTTTAGTCGCAAGACCAGGGAAAGCACCCAAATTCGCTGCGAGACCATCCGCGTGGGCGAGCGGTGGTTTTCCACGGTTGGAAACGGCGGAAAACGTTGACGATCTTTCAAAATACAGGTGTATACGACTCGTTTTCAGCCTGCGCCGTCCGAGCGGCAGCCTCATGCCGCCGCTCACCTCCCCCTCGTCATGTTCGCGCCCTCCGGCCTCACCGTCGAATTCTCCGCCCATGAAAATTATTGATGTCCGCACCACCCTGCTGACGGGCCCCTCCACCAACGATCCCTACATCCAGGAGGCGCGCACCCGGCGGAGTGCCGCCTTCATCGAGGTCGTCACCGCCGGTGGGCCGACCGGCATCGGTGAAACGTATGCCGGCTACTTTTGCCCGGAGGCGGTCCCGGGAATCGTCGAATTCTTCAAACCGATCCTGATTGGCCAGACGGTGGACGATATCCCGGAACTTTGGCGGCGGATGTACCACTGTGGAAATTTTTGGTGCCGCGTCGGTCTGGGTGTCATCGTGTTGAACGGCATTGAAGCCGCCCTTTGGGACTTGAAAGGAAAGCTGCTCGGGTTGCCGGTCCACGCTTTGCTGGGCGGCAGCAAACACGATCGCCTGCCCTGCTATGCGACCGGTGGGCCCAGTCTCTATCCCAAGGAGCGCCTCGCCAAAAAAATCGACTACTACCTGTCCCTTGGCTTCCGGGGTCTCAAGGTCGGCACCGGCTCCCGCACGCCCGACAAAGGCCGGTACATGCCGAAAACAGCCGCCGAGGCCGCCGATTTCGAAGGCGACAAGGTTGCGTTCATGCGCGCCCACGCCGGAGCCGATGTGTGGCTGATGCTCGACGGCCATATGGGCAACAGCCAGACCAACACGTGGACCGTCGAGATTGCAATTGCGGCCGCCCGCGCGGTGGAGCCGCACAATCTTTTCTTCTTCGAGGAACCGCTGCACTACACCGATCCCTGGGGCTATGCCGAGTTGTGCCGGGCGACGTCGACCCCGATTGCGGGCGGCGAGTGCCTCACGGCGGCCTACGAATGGCGCGTATTCGCAGAGCAGGATTCGTTCGATATCGGCCAACCCGACGCCTCCTTCACGGGTGGACTCGGTGAATTCATGGTCGTGGCCAAGATGATGGCCGATCGGGGACGCAAGATCGCGACCCACTCCTGGGGGGCCGGCGGTTCGTTCATGCAGAACCTCCATGCCGGTTTCGCCGCGGCCAACACGTGCATGCTCGAAATCGCCCCGGACTACGCGGGTCTTCATTCGGAGGTAATCGACGGCGGCTTCGTCATGAAGGATGGTTATGCCCTGCCGCCGGATCGTCCCGGCCTCGGCATCGTCCTCACGGACGAAATCCGGCGGAAGTATCCGTTCCAGCCTGGCAGCGGCGAGTTCAACAGTGTTCCCGGCAAAATGCTCATCCCATGACGATGCCACTCCGACCGCAAAACGCGCCCGCGCATCCGATCGCAACGATCGGCCTATCCACCGTGCTGGTCGCGCTCATGGCGCTCAGCACGCCCGTCTCCGCCGCCGGAAATTCCAGCATGATGCCGCTCCGAGAAGTCGTGCTGTTCGCGTTCGACCAGGCGTCCATCCCGTTGACGCAGAATCTCCGATTGGAAATGCGAAAGCCGGAGAGGCATCCGGGCAATCCCGTCGTGCGGCGCGGGCCACCGGGATCGCCCGATTCGTGGGCGGTGCAATTCTACGGTTCGGTTATTCGCGAGAACGGAAAGTTCAAAATGTGGTACGTTGCCGCGGGTGACGATCGGACGGACAAATCGGTGCCACGTTCGGCACCCTGGCGTCCCGCCTATGCGGAGAGTGCCGACGGGATCAACTGGACCAAGCCCAGCCTCGGCCTCGTCGAGTATCGCGGGAATCGTAACAACAACTTGATCCTCACAGATCCCTCGCCGCTGGGCATTCTGAACCTGAAGGTGCTGGCCGAGCCCGACGACCCCAACCCGGAACAGCGCTACAAAATCACGACGCACGTCTGGTTTTCCAAGGGCGACAAAGGAAACCGGTTTGGCACCCTGGCGCCCTTCTTTAGCGCGGACGGATTGCGCTGGAAGATGGTGCGAACGGCGAAACCCGCCGCGGCCGAGCTGACGCAAGAGGACATGGTGCTGCCGTGGATCCATTTCGAACCCTCGGGCGGACTCTACAAATGGGACGGGATCTATTACGCCTCCGGCCAAAATGCCAATGTATCGACCCGCCCTTACCATGGACGCGTGGTCCGCACGTATGCCTCGGGGGACTTCGTACACTGGACGCACACGAGCTCGGTCGGGTTTGTCCGTCTCCCGCAGCACACGCTGCTGGGCGCCGGCCGCAGCCGCGATGGCGAGCAAACCCACGAAGGTATCAGCGTGTGGAACCGTGGCAACGTGCTGCTCGGCATCTACGGCCGCTGGCACGGCGCGATGGATTGGAAGGGCGTCACCATCGATCTTGGATTCGTAACCAGCAACGACGGCGTGAACTTCACCGAACCGGCCCACGAGTTCACGTTTCTCGAGCGCGGCCGCGACGGCACGTGGGATCAGGGAGGGCTCCTGCAAGGACAGGGATTCGAGAATGTCGGCGACCAAACCTATATCTACTACGGAGCATGGGACCCTCGCAACTGGGAGGGCTCGCCGCCGCGCGGTGGTGTCGGCCTTGCCACCCTGCCGCGCGACCGTTTTGGAGACCTTGTCGTCGAGAAAGCCGGTCACGGCGCCGGCGAATATCAATTGCCGGAGATCACGAGCGAATTCATCACCGCGCCGGTCTTGGTGAGAGCTCAGGCAGCGCACTCGTTTTATCTCAACGCCGATGGCCTGGGCGCCCAGGCGACGTTGAAGGTCGAGTTGCTCGGGGACAATTTGCGCCCATTGCCCGGTTATGCGGGCAAAGACGCGGCAGTTGTCCGACAAAGCGGATTCGAGACGCCGATCGAGTGGGCCGGAAAGCGGGCGGTCCGCGGCCTCCCGGAGCGCTTTCGCCTCCGTGTGACCTACGCAGGCGACCGCAAAGCCGGCATCCGCTTTAGCGCCCTCTATGTCAAAGCTGATGCCAGCGCGAAGTGAACAGCCCCAAGCGGTGCTCATGCCGCTCACCCACGGCAACAGCGGGCGCGGACGCAATGCTCCCAACGCGCGGTACCACGCAAGTACGAGCCATCGACCCGGGCAGGCGTCCTCCACCTTTTTTCCCTATGAAGATTTTTTCAATTCCTGGATTACGTGATTCTTGTCGTAGCCCGCTGCGTAAGCGGCGGGACAAGTGGATAGGGTTCCTCCAGTCGGTTCCCGCGCTCACGCGCCGCGCTACAAATTCCCCGGGCAATCGCGGAATTCGGGTTGAATGTTGGGTCGCGATGTTTGTCCTCTCCGCCGCAATTGTGGCCGGGCTAAACCGGGATGCGTCCGCCGCCGCCGCCGCCACCCGTCCGCCCACGACCTCACCCCAGGAGACCGTGCTCTTCCCCTTCGATGACGTCGGTCTGCCCTTCAACAAGGGATTGATCCTCACGCTGCTGCCCGGACACAAGTCGCCTACGGCGCCGAGTCTCGGCACGGATCCCAACCACCCCGGCAAACCCGTGGTGGCACTCGGCCCGCCGGGCGCGCCGGACGATCGGCGGATCTATTTTTATGGCACCGTCCTCCACCTCGACGGCGAGTACCGGATGTGGTACAACAGCTACGACCGGGATCGGAGGCGTCAGATTTGCTATGCGGTTTCGAAGGACGGCATCCAGTGGGAGAAACCGAAGCTGGGCTTGGTCGACTACAACGGCGGCACCGCCAACAACCTGATCGCAATCGACGGCAACCAGCCGATCAAGGGCATGTGCGCGCTGGTCATTCATGAACCGGAGGATCCGAACCCGGATCGGCGATACAAGATGATCCGGGAAGTCGATCCGGCCCAGATCCTGACCGCGGTCAGCCCTGATGGGCTGCGTTGGAAGAGCGCGGCGGGCAACAAGGACATCGTTAAGGGCAGCAACCTCGAACCCAGCGGCTTCATCAAATTCCAGGGCGCGTACTATCTCAACGGCCATGGTGGACCGGTGCCCCATCCCATCCCGATGCGCGGCTACATGCGCCCGCAGAAGCGCATGATGGTGACATTGGTCTCATACGATTTCGAAAACTGGGTCGATGCGGGCTACGTCAGTTTCAGGCGGGACAACGTTCCCCCACGGCCCCCGGTGGACTTCGAATATCACCGCGGCGAGCAGGTTCATCTGGGTGCCGGGCTTTGGAATCGAGGCAATGTGATCCTGGGTTTTTATGGCCAGTACCACAATTCATCCAATGACCGCCGCTCGGTTGAGTGCGACCTGGGCTTGATTGTCAGCAGTGATGCGATCCATTTCAAGGAACCGCTTCCCGACTATAAGATCGTGCCGGCGTTCGAGGAGGACGACCGCGCGGAGCCCCGGCTCACCCAAGCACAGGGATTCCAGAACATCGGCGATCGGACGATTTTGTACTATGGCATCTGGACCGAGGTGAACCGGGACGGACCGACCGGTGTGCGCATCGCCACCTGGCCTCGGGATCGCCTCGGATACTACTCGCCATCGCCTGGAATTGACGATGCGCATTGCATTTCCAGTCCGCTGACGCTCAAGCCGACGGGCGCGCGGGTGTTCGTAAATGCGACGGGACTCTCGAACGTCAGCCAGCTCAAAGTCGAAATCTTGAATGAGCAGTTCGAGCCGCTTCCCGGATACGCGGCGGCCAACTGCATTGCTTTGCCCAAATCCGGTCTGCGCCTGCCCGTGACCTGGCAGGGGAAAAACATGGTGGGGCCGCTAAACCATCCGGTGCGCATCCGGGTGAACTGGATCGGGAAAGGCGCGGAAGACGCGAGGCTGTTCGCCGTCTATGTCGAGTAAATGAGGGCACCGAAACACCCAATCATGCCATCCATGAAATTTTCCATGACGAAACGTCGGGCGCTGCTCATCCTGGCCGCCGCCGGCCTCGGCCACATCGCTCCGTTGCTCGCCGCCGCACCCGCGGCAAGTTCTCCCCGGGAAACCGTTCTCTTCCCGTTCGATGAATACAACCTGCCTTTCAACAAGGGCCTGGTCCTCAGTCTGGCCGCGGGCCGAAAATCGACGACCACCGATCCCGAGCACCCCAACAAGCCGGTTTTGACCATCGGCAATCCGGGGGACCCAGATCATCCCAGGGTCTATTTTTACGGCACGATTCTTCCGATTGAGGGCGAATACCGGATGTGGTACACCGGCTTCGATCAGGATCGGGAGCGACAGGTGTGCTACGCGGTTTCGAAGGACGGGCTGAGCTGGACCAAACCGAAGCTCGGCCTGGTGGATTACAAGGGGAGCAAGCAGAACAACCTCGTCGTCTTCAATGGCAACGAGACCATGAAGGGCGTCTGCGCGTTGGTCCTCCACGAACCCGCCGATCCAAATCCGGACCGGCGCTTCAAGATGCTCCGCGAGATTGCCGTGCCGGGACTTTCCTGGCGGATCATGGCCGCCGTGAGCCCCGATGGATTGCGCTGGCAGCCGGTGGCCGGGAATACCCACATCAACTCAACGCAGATCGAGCCGAGCGGCTTCATCAAGTTCAACGGTGTCTATTATCTCAATGGCCACAGTGCGGCGATCCGCCATCCGCTCCCGGGAGCCCACAAGCGCACGATGCAGACGTTTGCCTCGTACAATTTCGAAAGCTGGACCCAGGCCGCGCACATGAGCTTCCGCCGGGACAATCTCCCACCCCGGCCACCGTCGGATTTCGAAGGGAATCGCGGTGAGCAGGTTCACGTGGGCGCGAGTCTCTGGAACCGGGGAAACGTGATCCTCGGTTTCTACGGCCAGTATCACAACCCGACCAATGACCGGCGGACCTCTTCCTGCGACATCGGCCTGATCGTGAGCAACGACGCCCTTCATTTCCGCGAGCCGATCCCGGATTTCAAAATCATTCCCTCCCTCGAGGAGCCGGATCGGGCCGAGCCCCGGCTGACGCAGGGCCAGGGTTTCCTGAACGTCGGAGAAAAGACGTTTGTCTATTATGGCATCTGGACCGAGGTGAACCGCGATGGTCCGACCGGGGTGAGAGTTGCCACCTGGCCGCGGGGGGGGGGTGGGGTGTTAAAAAACCCCCCCCCCCACCCCGACGCC
>JBIJCX010000376.1:0-7944 GCA_044344465.1 Opitutaceae bacterium | reverse complement strand
GAGTTGCCACCTGGCCGCGGGACCGGTTTGGTTTCTACAAACCGGCCCCCAACGTCGAGAACGCCCATTGTGTCTCCAGTCCGATCACCGGATTCGGCTCGCGAGTCTATATCAATGCAGACGGCTTGTCCGAAGACAGTCAGTTGAAGGTCGAGATTCTGGATGAACAGTTTCGGCCCATCCCCGGGTATTCGGGACCCGATTGTGTCGCACTTGAAAAATCAGGATTGCGGCAGGCGGTCGCCTGGCGCGGAACACGTTTACTGGAGAATCTGAACCGGCCAATTCGCGTGCGGGTCACTTGGGCCGGAGCAGCGCCGCAAGCGGCGAAGCTTTACGCGATCTACATCGAATAGAAATATCGGGGGTATGCTCCGACGATTTTGATCGAACTGTAGGGGCCTGCCTGCCGGCGATTCTCAGCGCACGCCAGCAAACAACGTCTCTCATCGCCTGCAAGCAGGCTCCTATCCATATCAATCCAAGCGAAACAGCATCGGGTATCCGAAGCCATCCCATGAACACCAACGCGCAGCGCCTTCTCGCCCGAACCCTCTATCCGCTGTTTCTTGCGCTTTTCGGCACCGCGACACTCTGTGCCCAGCGCTCCGCCGTACAAGCGGATCATGGCATGGTCGTCTCGGTTCACGAATTGGGATCAGCGGCCGGGGTCGAGATTCTAAAGAAAGGCGGCAACGCCGTGGACGCCGCGGTAGCGACCGGCTTTGCCCTGGCGGTCACCTTTCCCAGCGCGGGCAATCTCGCCGGGGGCGGTTTCATGCTCATGCATCTGGCCGAGGGTAATCGCCAGGTCGTGATTGATTATCGCGAAGCCGCGCCCGCCGCGGCGACCCGGGACATGTACATTGCGCCGGACGGCAGCGTGATGACCGACCTGGGCTCTGCCCGGATCGGATGGCGCGCCAGTGGCGTTCCCGGCACGGTCGCGGGCTTCGCCCACGCATTCTCCAAATACGGTTCGGGCAAAGTCACCTGGGCCGAAGTGATCGAACCGGCGCGCCGGCTTGCGGCTGACGGACACATCATTACGCCCGGGGCCGCCGGATACCTGCGCTCCGCCGCGCGGATGCTTTCGCGATTCGAGGAATCCAACCGGATCTATCTCAAGGGTGGCACCGGTTGGAAGGCGGGCGACCTCTGGCGGCAGCCTGAACTGGCCGCCACGTTCGCCCGACTGCAGGCGGCCGGCCCGCGCGAGTTTTACGCAGGGGAAACCGCGCGCCGCATTGCCGCCGCTATGAAGTCGAACGGCGGCACCCTTACCCTGGCGGACCTCGCGAGCTACCGAGCCATCGAACGCATCCCGTTG
Organism: Opitutaceae bacterium; assembly: GCA_044344465.1. Taxonomy (GTDB): domain Bacteria; phylum Verrucomicrobiota; class Verrucomicrobiia; order Opitutales; family Opitutaceae; genus ER46. Next base: position 6,614 of record JBIJCX010000376.1, on the reverse strand, counting down.
CGCCAAACCTATCGCGGCCACGAGATTGTCGTTCCACCGCCACCGTGTTCCGGCGGCGTGACGTTGTTGCAGATGCTCGCCATGATCGAGCCGTTCGATGTGCGAAGCTTTGGACACAACTCCGCCGCCAAGTGCCATCTCTTTCATGAAGTGATGCGCCGGGCTTTTCGCGACCGCATCGAGTATGTCGGAGATCCCGGCTTCGTGGCCGTACCTGTGGAGCGACTGCTCGACCGCAAGTATCTTGGCTCGCGCATGGCCACGTTCGATCCGGCGCGGGCGACACCCAGCAACGAAGTTGTCCCGGGGCTGGGTGCGCCGCACGAATCGCGAGAGACAACGCATTACTCCATCGTCGATGCCAGCGGCAATGCCGTGGCCAACACCTACACGCTGCGCAACTCGTTTGGCAGTGGCGTGACGATTCCCGATACGGGACTGCTGATGAACAATGTCATGGATGATCTCGCCGCCCGCGTCGGCGAACCGAACATGGCGGGTCTGATCCAGGGGCCGGCCAATGCGATTGAGCCCGGCAAGCGGGCGGTGTCCTCGATGACGCCGGCACTGGTCTTCAAGGACGGCAAGCTGCTGTTCGTCACCGGCAGCCCGGGCGGGCCCACCATCATCAACACCGTGTTTCAGGTGATCACCAATGTGATCGATTTTGAGATGCCGATTATGCAGGCGGTTGAAGCGCCCCGCATTCATCATCAGTGGCAGCCGGACGAGTTGACGCATGAGCGTTACGGGATGTCACCGGAAACCGCCGGGGCGCTCCGGGCCATGGGGCACAAGCTCATCGACAGTGGCCGCTACCAAGGCGAAGCCGAATCGATCTTGATCGACCCGAGAACAGGCGCGCGGTTCGGCGCCGCTGATCCGCGTTTGCCGGATACTCGTGCCGTGGGGTATTAACCGAGACTATGCAGTCCGAGTCTCTCTACCGCTGTCGTGCGGAAACCAAATGGTGGATCTTGCGCTCCGCGTGCGGTCACGAACGCCTCCCACGCTTCGCGGCGCGCGGAGTGCCCGGCCGACCTCCAAGACGGTGCAAATCCGGCCTGATTCGACGACTGCTGGCAGGCCTGGGATTTTTGATGACCACCGGGCAGCCGGTGCTTGCAGCTGAATCCGATCGCGGGAAACAAGACGTCGCTTCCCACGCATTCACGCTCACGCGCGATGGACAGAAACTCAGTGTGCAGATCGAGACGCCGGCAGCGGGGCAACTCGCCGCGCGCCCCATGCTTCTGCTGAATTTCAGCACCGATGCCCAGTCGTCGCTGCATCGCGGCCGCTACGGAAAGCCTGCCCAGTTTTTCCTGGCGCATGGCCATCGGGTCGCAAGTTTCGATCTGCCCGCGCATGGCGAGCGTGTCGATCGCCATGGCAAGGGGATCGACGGCCTTTGCGCGCGCGTCGTCGCCGGAGAGGATCCTTTTGCCCTCTTTGTCGCCGATGGGCAGGCGGTCATCGATGAGTGTATCCGTCGCGGCTGGGCGGAGAGCGGGCAAATTGTGGTTTGTGGCGTTTCCCGGGCGGGATACTGCGCATTGCGACTCGCCGCGGCGGATCGAAGGATTGCGGCGGTCACCGCCATTGCACCGGTCACCGATTGGCGGAGCGTCCGCGAGTTTTCCACCGTCCAGGATCACCCGAGGGTCGCGGAGCTCGCCCTCACCCACTTCGCCGCTCCACTCGCAGGCCGGCGGCTGTTCATCGTCATCGGCAACAGCGATCAGCGGGTGGGAACCGACGCCTGCACCCGCTTCGTCCTCGCGCTCTTCGAATCGGCCAACCGGCTCGGGATCGAGCAGTCCCGCGTCCGGTATCTGGTTGTTGACGACTCGCCCGGTCACACGGTCGCCGACCGGTGGCGCCAGGAGGGAGTTCGATTCCTCCTGCCGGAACCGATCCCTCCAGGCGGACAATCGCTGCCCTGACGCCAGCGCTGCCGTCGACCGGAAACACGGCAGGCGCCGGGCACGAAGAGACGCCAGGACACGTACTATGAAGGCGGATGCAGCGGACCCGGCGCAAAACCATCCTCGGTACCGATGGCGGCGCGATACTGTCCCGTTCGCACGGTCCCCGCCCGGTAATTGAAGAGTTCAATCGCCCGCAAAAGTTCGGTGGCGTCGATCATGCCGTCGCGATTGGCATCGGCCGAATGGAACTTGGTGATGCTGCCGGGGCCGCGGGCGAATCCATCCTCAGTCCCGTTTTGAGTGTGATATTCGCCCGTGCGCGTGGCGCCATTCAGATAGTTGTAGAGTTGGATCACTCGCGTGATTTCAAGCACGCTGATTTGCCGATCCTGGTTGGCATCGGCCGAGTGAAATTCTGGCTGCAAGGTGAGCGTCCGAGCCGGACTGAGGAGCGGCGCACCGATGCCATTTGAGATTTGGACGTCATAGCTGGCGGCGTCGGAGCTCTGGAGGTTGTTCAGGGCAAGCAAGGGCCCATTTGAGCCCGCAATGGCTGTTGTTACCCCACCAGCGGTTTTCCGCCACTGGTACGTGGCCGCTGGCTTGGCGACCACATTGACGCCGAAGATCGCGCTGCCCCCCGGCACGGCGACCTGGTTGCGCGAGAGGTACGTGATCACGGGGGCGAACGACGCCGCCCGCTGGGCATCGATCTCGAAAATCTCCAGGAACGATTCACCCGTGGCCACGCCCGCCGCAGTGACTTGAGCCGTATAGACACCGGGATTCAACGTCAGCAGCAGCGCGGAATCAGCGGAAGCACCCAGCGTGCGCGCACCCGCGGTCGCCGCCGCCGAGTTGAGGTTGGAAACGGTTGCACTGTTTCCGATCTGCCAGTCGTTGTTTTGCTCGATCAAGGTGTTCGCGCTTGTGTAAACGCTGAGAATTGGATCGCGGAGGACGCCGTTGGAGTCACCGAGTGACTCGCCCAGCGCGCGCATCAGGAAGGTCTTGGACCCGGTGCCCCCGACCACGATGCTGGACGTCAGCACATTTGCACCCGCGCCGGCCGGTCCACGCGTGGTCAGCATCACGATGCGGGGTCGCCCGTCTGTATCAGCATCGTTGATTTCCAGCATCGCGATGCCGCCCAAACCGCCGCCGCCGCTGAGTTCAACCGCGTACGTGCCGGGATTAAGTGTGACGAGCAGTGCGGCATCCTTGCTTCCGTTGGCGAGTGCGAAAATCTGCAACCGGGTGGTGGCCGCGCTGACCGCCGCGGCATTGGCGTCCAAGCCCCAGTCGTCATTCGTCGCGATTTGCACATTACCACTGTCGGAGAGAACAATCCGGGGATCGGCCAGCGCGCCGGTGACCCCAAAGGTTGCCATCGCCGGCCCAGCCCCGCGGAGCAGAATCGATTTTGGCTGCGAGCCCTCAACGGTGAAGCCGGCTACGACCGAACCACCCGCCGGAACCGACACCCGCGAAGCGAGGCGGAGCAAATCGCTCGTGACACCGACCACAAAGCGGGCCGCAAGCGTCCGGTTCGAGAGCAGCGGGGAGGTGTAACTGGGGCTGGACGACCGGAGCGACGCACCCTCAAACCAACCGACGAACACGTAGGGAGAATTGGCCGTCGCGGTGACCGTGCGGTTGCTTCCCGAGGCAAACGTGCCGCCGCCGGAAACCACGCCGGCGGCAGGATCGGCCACTGGATCGACGGCGACCGCGAGCGTGTAATACTGGACATTGGTGAAGAATGCCGACGACACGTTGTTGATCTCGGCTGCAGCGTGTCCGGCAAGATTGTTCTCGTACCGTTGCGCTTGGGCATCGACCGTAACCTCGACCGCGTACTGCCCTGACACTGTCGCGGTGAAGGTGGCCTGTCGCGCCAGCGTCGCGTTGGCCGCGAGGCCGACGGATACGGACGCAAGGTTGTTCACGACGTCCAGCCCGGTGGTGTTGTTGCGCACGACAAAACGCTCGGAGAACCCGGCGGCCACCGCCCCGGAGCCCCGGTTGGCGAGCGTCCACGTCGCCGTGCGGTTGCCGCTGGCATCGGCCTCGGAAACCACCAATCCCTCGACCACGAGATCGGGATAGTTGGCCAGGGTGATCGCGATGGGCGATTCCGTCACGGTCTCGTTGTCGCCTTCGAGGAGGAATTCGCTCACCGTATTCGTATGATCGGTGCGCACGATCACGTAGAAATTGCCGCTGATTCCGTCGGGAATGGTGACCGCCGATCCGGTGACCGTGTACGATGACGCGGCTGTGAGCGGCCCCGAGTGCGGGAACACGCCGAGTTCGAGATCGTCGCCGTTGCCGTAAACGGTGTCGGCCGACAGCACCACGCGATCGACCCACGTGACGGCTGCGGTAAAGAGGTTGCCGAGATTGTCGACCCGGAAGCCGATCGTGGTGGGATCGCCGCTCTTCAAGCCGGTCGCGGGTGGCGGCGTGACGCTTGTGACCTGCAGATTCGGGAACGAGATATCCGCTGTCGGCACCACAAGCGCGTCCAGAATATAATCGGAGGTCGATCCGCTGGTGGCGCCGGAGGTTCGCACCAGGGCATAGTAGATCTCCGTGCTCGAAAGCGTGACCTGCGCCACCGCATCGCCGGCGCGACCACCGGTGGCCTCGGCCATGAGCGTTCCCGCCGCGTTATAGAGGGAAACGACGGGCAGGAAAGTGCTGTCCGCGGGCTGCCGCGTGCTGAGGAAGACCGTCTTCCCCGCCTGCAGCGTGCCCAAGTTGAAATAATCAAGGTCCCCCGATACAAGCGACGAGCCGGCCATGGCTCCGCCCGCATTGCTGCCCGTGGCTGAAAGGACCATGGCATTCGCGGTGGCGATTGTGTTGTTGGACTCGATCTCGATCTGCAGGTCTCCGCGCAGCACGTAAATCCGGAATCGATATTCGCTGTTGTAACCGTAATAGGCGCTCACCCGCAGGGAATGCGCGCCTGCTGCTGTCGCCGTAAACAGATTGAACCCGAATTGTCCGGTATATTCAGCGGTCAGGGAGGCAAGATTCGCCCCCGCCGGAGTGAGAAGCTGGTACGAGAGCGCCGACGCGCCGGGATTTCCCGGAATCTCGCCGCGGACATAGACCCGGTCGCCGGTTTGCAGGTTGAAGCTCCAAAAATCGATGTCCGAGTCATTAAACAGCAAACCACGCCCCCCCGCCATGAACAGATTTGGCTGCGAACTCGCAAGGGTAAGCGCCGTCGCTGTCTCACGGGTATTGTTCGGCTCCGTATCGTAGACGAATCCGGCAATCTGGCCCACCCTGAACGTCCGGCTGTACACCGGCGTGAGCGAGTTGGCATACCGGTCACGCAAGCCGGTTAGAACCTTCAGGCGATAATTTCCGATCGGCAGGACGGTGCCGCTGGCGGTGCGCAGACCAACGCTGAGACCGGATGAATAAGTCGAAGTGGCTGCGAGCGGCACAAGCAGATCATCGAGCGTGTCGAAGGTGCCGTCAGGACCCGCAGCCCGCAGATCATAGTTGGCCATGTTGTTCACTGTCGCGGGATCCATGTCCTCCGAAAACGTCAGGCTGAATCGGTCCAAGAGATTGGTAATCTCGCTGCCCTCGGTCGGCAGAGTGTCAGCCGTAATTGTCGGCGGCCGGGTATCGGCCAGGGTGATCCCTAGGCGATACTGGGCATGGAAGTCGGCGCCGCTGCTCCCGACGGCCCGGATCCGGGCGTAATACGTGCCCGCCGCCCCGGCCGGAACCGTATGCACGAGCGGTGTGCTCCCGGCCGTGCCCGTGGCGACAGCCACGCTGCTGCCATTGAGAATATCGAGGATCCAGGTGAGTCCGCTCGAAGGTGGCTTCGTGGCGTTCAGTGTCACCTGCGTGCCCACATCCAGGAAGCCCAGCGCGAACCAGTCGCCCGGGTCGCCGTAGCTGACGATGCCGCCGACCGTGGCGGACAGGGCGCCGGCCGTCTGGGTCCACGTCAGGCCGTCAGTCGCCCCGGCGCTGTTGTTGTCCTCGCTCTCCAGATCGAAGCTGCCCGGCGACGTGGCCACCACCAGGCGATACTCGCTATAATAACCGTAATACTGTTCGACCCGCACGTAATAGGTTCCCGTCACCGGCGCCACGAACTGGCTCTGTCCCGTGCCGTCGCTGCCGTTGGCAGTGGCGTAAAAGTAGGTGATCTGGTCGCCTTCCGGGCGGTAGATGCGATATAAGAGAGCGGAGCTGGAAACATGGCCCGGGGTCTCCGAATTCACGAAAACGCGATCGCCGGCCTTTGCACTGAAGCTGAAGTAGTCGTGATCGCTGGCGCCACTGAGATTGCCCCGCGCGCGCCCGAGGGTCCCGGTTCCGTCCGCCAGCAACGTCTCCGGTCCGCGGCCAAAAAACACACTCAGCGCCGCTCGGGCAATAATCGGGGCCACCAGATCCATCCGCCCATCCCCGTTGAAGTCGCCCGCCGCAATCGCGTACATCTGCTGGCTGTTGTTCGTATAGGGATAGGCCGCCGGGCCGAAGACTCCGGCCCCCAGGTTCTCAAACACATTAAGATTATAGTAACCGCCGCTGATCACCTCGGGCTTTCCATCATTGTTCAGGTCCTGCACCAGCAGCGAATAGCCATGGGTGCTCACACTTTGATTGAACACCGCCCCCTCGACCAACGTGCCGTTGGCC
>JBIJCX010000355.1:0-8840 GCA_044344465.1 Opitutaceae bacterium | reverse complement strand
AATCCCCAGCCGAAGCGCACTCGTGAGCACGGAGAAGGTATGGTCGGGCCGCATTGCCAGGAACACACTGGGCCGTTCCGATTTACTGAGCGGCCCGGCGTATGGGGTCAGGCTGTTACACGCTGCGAATCGCGGAGGGGCCAGACGCTGGAGCGCACAGAGTCGTGGGATGGCCGGTCGCGACCGGGATGGCCGAGCGACAGGGTGTGGACGGGCCAGGAGTAGGGAGCGGCCACTTGCTCGCGCAGCTGCGCCGCCAGCGCAATCTTCCACGGAGCCATCTTTGGTGCCTCGACGAGGTCGGATTCAGTCCGGCCCGCAGCGCGCAACGCATCTTGCAGCGCGGTGCGCCAGCCCATCTCCTTCAGTTCGCACCGTTCATTCCGCAGCAGGCCGGCCTCAAGGGCGAAGACATCCCGCCGGTAGTTTCCGCGATTGATGACGTGGTACAATGCTCCTTCGTATTCGATGCGGATGCGGCGAGCCATGCCGATCCGAAATCAGATCTCCGACATCTCCTCCACCCCGGCATCACCCCAATTTTGGGTGGACTTCGAACTTCAGTGCCTCGCTCGGCCGGCATCCTTCACCCGCCGCTGCAACGCGCAACAGCCTGACCCTGTCCGGCGCCTTCCTCGTCTAAGCGGCGGAGCCCATCGCCAACTGCCGAACGAAAAGGTGAAGCGTGAGGCTGACTCCGTGCCCGATATTCCTGCCTCGGCTCGGAAAATTTTCCTGCCCACAAGATCTTCTTACCCAAACTTCCGGCCGATCCGGGGTGGGAATATTCCATTGGTAGGAAGATTTTCTAAACCGGCCAGCCGGTTGCGATCGCGCACTTCCAGGCGAACCCGGGTCGCTGGAATATCGAGGGTAGCAAAGCCGTCTAAGGTGGAGAAACGCGCTCGCTCGCGGCCCGGCGTATGGGGTCAGGCTGTTGCACGTGGCGAATCGCGGACGCGCCAGACGCTGGAGCGCAGAGTCGTGCGATGGCCGAGCGACAGGGCGTGGACGAGCCAGGAGTAGGGCGCGGCCACCTGCTCGCGCCGCTGCGCCGCCAGCGCAATTTTCCACGGGGCCATCTTGGGTGCCTCGACGAGGTCGGATTCAGTCCGGCCCGCAACGCGCAACCGCCTGACCCCGTCCGGCGCTCCTACCCTTGATCCGGCGGGCGAACGCTCAGCCGTGGGCGAGCCGGAGGGCGCTGGACATGATCCGATCCTCGATGCCGGTCGCCCACGGACTGGGATGACCCCACAACCGCATCGCGGTCGCGCCCTCGTAACCGCCCTCCCGCAGCACGCGTTCGTTGGGGATGTAGGCGAGGATGTCGTTCGAGTACCCGAGGACGAGCGTGTTCGGGCCCAACTCCGCTTTCAATTGCAGGGCGTACTCCACCATCGGTTCACCGCCGAGCGCGATTAGCGTCAGGTCGCCGAGGCGCCAGCACTGGATCGGATAGTCGCAGTTCGTGGGGATCGGTTCGCCCCGCTCGAGCTTGCCCAGCAGGTGCCGGCACCGCCTCTGTTCGTAGGCATCCTTGCCGGCGATCCCGGCCTCCAACTGCGCGCGCGTCGGGATCGAGGCGAAGGAGAGCGTCGGAAAATCGAACGCGCAGCGGATGCCGCCCGCGACCGTTTTCATCGGTGCCGTCAGCGCGCGGTCGACCGCGTCCGCCAATTGCCGGCCGTAGTCCTGGGCCAGTTCAATCGTCCGCCGGGGCAGCGGATTTACGTTGCCGCCGCAGCCGGCGGTGAAGAGTGCCGTGGTGCCGGGATGACGCCGCTCGATCTCAACCTGCGCGAAGCCGGCGTAGTCGCCGCTGAACTGGTTGATGCCGATCGTGGTGGTGTGGCAGGCGTAGCCGAAAAGGGCGGCCTTCAGCCGGCGATCGCCGTCGTGCACGGCGAGCACCGGCACGTCGTGATCCACGGGGCCGACCAGTTTGCCTTCGGCCCGGAGCCGGGGAACGTCGGCTTCCTTGTTGTTGCGGCGGTTCGCGGCAAAGCCGGCGGAGGATCTTCCCCAGCTCAGCGTGGCAGGGACAAGATCCCGCAGGGCGGCGTCCGCGGCGGCGAACAGTTGCTCCTCGAACCGGCGGTTGTAGGCTGCGATCCGTTCCGACTGCGGCGGCGTGAAGTCCCACAGCGGCAGCGTGAGTCCGTCGAGCAGCGGGCCGCTATGGGTGTGGGAGAAATTCAGGAGGAGCGATTCGCGGGCCAGTCCGTGCCGCTGCCGCAGGGCCGTGGCGAGCCGCTCGGTCAACGCCCGCGGCGCGCCGCAGTTGTCGGCGGTGACGATCACCGCCCGCCGGCCCTGGGAATCCTCGAAGGCCAGCGCCTTCGCCCATAGGTCGTGCAACGCGGTCTGCCCTTCGCTGGTGCGGCCGCCGTAACCCGCCATCCAGACAGGGCCGTCAGGCGTAATCTTCGCCCGGCCCACCCCGACCCGCCACGAGCCTGAGCTGGCTTGGGCTAGTAGCGGCAGGCGGGCGCCGGCGAGCAGCACGCTGCCGACGAGGGGCGCGTGCAGGAAGCGCCGCCGGTTGATGCGGGAATCGGTTCGGACCGTAGACTTGGGGTTCGGGGAAATAGGCATAAGGGAACGGGGAATTGCCGCCGAAGCTTTCGAAGTCCGGCCCAAGCAGCCCTCACGTCAAGTCTCTCCTCGCTCGCGGCCGCGGTTGGTCAGCACGCGCTGCCGCGGCACTTGTCATTTAATGGACGACAAGTATTCGATCGGTCGGCGGAACTTACATCGGCAAGAAACCTTCAGCCGTGACCCCGTTTTCACCCCCATGCTTCACCTCCAAATTCGATCCCGGTTTTCCCTCGTTCTGTTCATGCTGATCGCCGGCGGTTCTGCGCTCCTGGCGCAAAAACCGTCCGAGCCGGCGGGCACCGCCACCGGCAACGACACGGCCCGCCGCGCTGTGGTCTCGGCCCCCGTGCCGGCGGAGTTTTGGACCGGCCTCGAGCGGCACGAAATCCAGCTCAAGCAGAAACTTCTCCTCGTCAAAGGTTCGCGCGGAGTCGTTGCCTGTCCGTATCTCAAATTGGAAACCTTTGCCCGCATGGGCGAGGTCTGTGCCATCGTGCCAGCCGCCACGATCGACGGGATGCCGAAATCAAAAGTCACCGCCGTGACCCCGGCGGCGCAAAAGCTCGGGATCGAAGTCGGCATGTCGGGTCGCGAGGCCCTGGAGCGGATCCGCTGAGCCGTCTCCGGCCGATCGGGCATGGTGCAAACGATCTTACGGGATCAGGCGATCGGTTGTTCGCCAACGCGGCGCTCACTGCGACCCGACACACACTCGACTCACTTCGCTGGACGTGGCGGCGCTGCCAGCGCAGGCCTCGCTGGGGATCAGTCCGGCCGAACATCGATCGCCCTGACCCCGTTTTTCTGCGCCGCGTCGTTTCGTTACTTCCGCGTTCCCGGCTTTCGCCACGTCGTCTTCGGCTTTCGCTTTGTGGCGGAAGCGTCGGCGCGTTTGATGCCGATTCCTTTTGTGGTACGAAAAGAACTCGTGAAATCGATTCCCTGATTCCTGATGAACATATCACCCATGCCTTCAGCCCCAACGAAACTCCGGGCGGGCGCGGCCAGGCGCGATATCTGTCCCGCGGGCCCGATGTTTCTGGTCGGTTACCCGCATGTCGAGCGCACGTCAACCGGTGTCCACGATCCGATATATGCATCCGCCTTCTATCTCGAAAACTCCACCTCGGCGATCCTGACCATCGCGGTGGACATCTGCTATGTCATGGTCGAGACGACCCGCCGATGTCGCGAGGCCATTTCCAAGGCAACGGGTGTTCCGGTTCAGAATATTTTCATCAGTCCCACCCATACCCATTCGGCGCCGCAAACCGCCAATATCCTGGCGTGGCGCGCCGATCCGGTCGTGCCGTTGCCCGATCCAAGCTATATGGAGTTGTTCACGCGTGCCATCGTTGACGCCGCCGTGGCGGCAAAAGCAGCGGCGGTGCCGGTGCGGGTCGCGATCACGCGGACCGAAGCCCATGGGGTCGGGCGCAACCGCCACTCGCCCGACGGCCCGGCGGATCACGAGGTCGGCCTGCTCTATGCGCGACGGGACGACAACGGCGCGCCCGTCGCGCTGATGTTGATCTACAGCATGCACCCGACGGTATTACACGAGGACTCCAGGTTGGTGTCGTCGGATTTTCCGCACTATGCACGGGTCGTGATTGAGGAGAAATTTCCCGGCATCACGGTCATCTACCACAATGGCACCAGCGGAAATCAGAGCCCGCGCTACGAGGTGTTCGGCCAGACTTTTGCGGAGGCGGAGCGCCTGGGCCGTTCGCTGGGCAGCGCGGTTGTGTCCGCGATCAAGGCGACGCGCGAAGCCGATTTCCTCGGCGACGCCACGGTTGATGCCGCGCGTGAGTTTGTGATGCTGCCCGTCCGGGAATTCCCGTCCTTGCCCGAAGCGGAACGTCAACTGGCCGAAGCCCGGGCCACCTACGATCGTTTGCGGACCGCGGGTGCGGGGCATGGTCCCGTCCGAACCCAGGAGTGCGTCGTGTTTGGAAAAGAGTTTGTCGTCAGAATTCTTCGGAGCGGCCGGTTCGAGGAAATGCTGGCGCGTTATGCGCCGGTGGAGGTTCAGGTCTTTCGCGTGGCGGATGTTTTCATCGCGGCGCTGCCTGGCGAACTGTTTGTCGAGTTCGGTCTCCGGATCAAAGAGCGCGCCCCCGGGCGGTGCTTTGTGGTCACGATGGCCAACAGCGACCTGCATGGCTATATCGTCACGGTCGAGGCCGAGGCCGCCGGTTGTTACGAGGCGGGTTTCTCGACTTTCGCGCCCGCGGCCGGGGAGATTTTGAGCGACACCGCATTGCGGTTGATGCGGAGGCTGTCGGGATCGGTCGGACTGGACCAGCCTGGCCGCACACCTGTGCCCATTTGGAAACCTCAATGAGAACACAAATTCTGAATACGGCCCTTCTCGCCACGTTCACCGACGATGGCGGTTATCCCTCTTCCGCCCAGCTCGCGGACGGGATGATCGTCACGGCGTTTTACGCTGCATCCATCCCTTCGCATCAACGCTATCACATGGGAGTGGTGCGGTGGCGGCCCACGCACCAGTGACTTGAAGACAACTCGATCCCATGGGTCGATCCGCGGGTTTTTCATGCTCCCACTCGGTCTCGCTTCCTAAAATCTTCCTGCCCACAAAATTTTCCTGCCCAAACTTCCGGCCGATCAGGTGTGGGAATTTTCCATTGGTAGGAAGATTTTCTAAACCGGCAAGCCGGTCGCGATCGCCCGCTTCCAGGCGCACCCGGGTCGCAGGAATATCGAGGGTCGCAAAGCCGTCTACGGTGGAGAAACGCGCGCGCTTGCGGCCTGGGAGGTGCTCGCGAATACGTCCAGAAAACGATCGCTGCGGCGGGCGCGATTCGTTGCGATTCCCGTCAATATAACCGACGATCCAATTGCGCGGCCGTCGCGCTACCGGCTGATCGGCGGCAGGCCGATCGCGCCCACCTCGCCGTGGGTGAGCGTTTCCCAGACCATGTGGTTGAGGTCGGCGCCAGTCGGGCGGTTGGTGGGAATCACGGCCGCCATCTTCGGCAGAGCCACGGCGAGCCGATGGTGAAAATGATTGTAGGCGATCTCCCACGTGGGTTGACGCGAGAACTCGAGATTGGCCGGTGCCGGCGTGCTGTTCGGCGGGAGGAACTGCGCCTGGAATTCCATCGCGGCGATGATCCGCCGGCCCTGCTCCGCGTAGAGATCGACCCCCTGCTGGCGCGCGATCTCGGCGGCGTTGACCATCGAGGAAAAGCCCATGTTGGCGTGGTGCGGGTCGCGCATCGACTCCTGCAGCAGCCCGTCGACGAACGGCGTGGTCTTGCCCTTGTTGCTCCATTGCGCGGACTTCGGCAGGCCGTTGGGCGGCGCGATCGGAGTGGGGCCGTCGTAGGTCAGATAAATGTAGCTCGGCGCGCGCCCCCGCCACATTTTTACCCCGTGGGCGAACGTGATGCGGTTGTCGTTGAACACCCCGATGGCGATCAGCGCCTCGGCCATCGCCAGCTCCTTGTTGCCGTTTTCGTCGGAGCCGTCGATCAGCGACGGCACGTATTGGGTGACGAGCATTTTTCCGAACCGTGCGATGTCCTCCGGTGCCCAGCCATCGAAGGTGTAGCGGATGATCTCCGCCGCGCGTGGCCAGACGGAGCCGGCCCAAGCGGCCTGGACGGGCCCGTTTTCGTTGCGGTGTCCCCCCGTGAGCGTGTTCGCCCAGGCATTCATGATGCGAATGGCGTTGCGCGCGTAGGCCGCGTTGCCCGTGACGTACCACGCCAGGGCCTGGGAGTAGGCTGCCGTGCAGTCGCGCCGCTCGTCCTTGCAGCCGAGGTCGGGCCTCGAATTCGGCCCGCATTCGACCGTGGCGCGCGGAGTCGGCACGTAATTCAAATCGGCCAGCGGACTCTGGAGCAGCGCCGCGAACGCCGTCTTCTGCGGCTCGACGCCGGCTTGCACGCGTTGCTTGATGAGGTCGAGCTGGGCGCGATTGAGCAGGACGCCCGGGTGAATGAAAGGCACCGCGGAGTTGTCTTGCTTGGCGGCCGCGGTGGAAAAAATGCCCACGAGGGCGCAAACGAGGAGGATACGCATGAAGGTTTGAAAGGGTAATAGCGGGAGGTCGGCGAATCTGGACATGGTGCGCTACTACCCACTCGGCGCGACGTGCAGACATTCGAACGAACCGATTGATCTTGGCCCACGGAACACACGGAATACACGGAAAAGGTAGGGTTGGGTTCCGCGTTTTCCGTGTGTTCCGTGGGCGACATGTCTGAACGCCTTGTCCCAATCGGGCCCCGGACTGCTATTTACTCTGGTGTCCACCATAGTCGCACTTTTTCCATGCACCCTCCTTCCCGTCGCGAATTTCTGAAAACGGCCGCTTGGCTCCCGGTGGCGGCGTCGGCCGGTCTCGGACTCGGCGCCAGCGTCGCGCCAGCCGCGGTCGCGCCACCCAAGCGGGTGGGCGGACCCATGCTCCGGGTTTCGCTTAACGCCTACTCGTTCGCCAAGCTGCTCAACGACCAACTGCAGGGCCGCGGGGCCGGCCTCTCGCTCTTCGAACTCGCGGAGTTCTGCGCCAAGCACAATTTCGACGGCTTCGATCCGACGGGGTATTACTTTCCCGGTTACGAGAAAAACGGCCCGGGCGTGCCGACCGACAAGTTCATCTTCGCCTTGAAGCGGCGGGCCTTCGATCTCGGGCTGGGCATCAGCGGGACGGGCGTGGGCAACAATTTCACGGTCGCGGACCGGGCGGCGCGCGCCGTCGACGTGCAGCGGGTCAAGAATTGGGCCGAGGTCGCCGCGAAGCTCGGCGCCCCGGTGGTGCGCGTGTTTGCCGACACCCAGATGCGGGCGCAGACGTGGGAGACGGCGTCAAAGGGCGCCAAGCGCGACGAGGTCGAGAAATGGATCGCGGACGACATCCGGGCCTGCGCCGACCACGCCGGGAAATTCGGCGTGATCATCGGCGTGCAGAACCACGGCGATTTCATCAAGACGGCCGGCGATCTCATCAGCCTGCTCAACCGCGTCGATTCGCCGTGGTGCGGGGCGATTGTCGACACGGGCTACTTCAAGGCGGCGGATCCCTATGCCGAAATCGCGCAGGCCGCGCCCTACGCGGTCAACTGGCAGATCAAGCAAAGCCCGCTCGGCGTCGAGCAGGAGGCCGCGGCGCCAACCGATCTGAAACGACTGCTCAAGATCGTTCGCGCCTCCGGCTATCGCGGCTACCTGCCAATCGAGACGCTGTCGCCCCGGGGCGGCGGGAGTTACGATCCGTTCACGGTCGTGCCGAAGTTTCTCGCCGAGATTCGCCGCGCGATCGCGGAGACGGCGTGACGAAGTAGGTCAGGTCTCTGACCTGACCCTGGTTTTGCCAAACGGTCAGGTCACAGACCTGACCTACCGCAGAGAACCTTTGCTCGATCTTCCATGAAACTACCCGTTCTGTTGATCCTCATTTGCGCGGCGCTCGGTGCGGCAGAAAAGCCGGTCGAATTCATCCCGGCGAAGCCCGGTTCGCCGCCAGCGACGCCCGAACCGCCGACGCTTGGGGTGAAGCCGCCGGCCGGCGCGATCGTGCTCTTCGACGGCAAGCATCTCGACGCCTGGGCAAAAAAGGCCGGCAAAGCCTGGCTCACGGCAGACGGACCGGCGCGTTGGAAACTGGTCGAGGGCGGGGCGGTGGAGATCGTGCCCGGCTCAGACAGTCTCATCTCGCACCGAAATTTTGGCGACTGCCTCGTGCACGTCGAATTTCGGACGCTCGGGGCGCCGACGAACAGCGGCGTCTACCTGCAGGCGCGCTACGAGGTGAACATCAACGAAACCTATGGCCGCACCGATGGCACACCATCCGGCGGCCTCGACAACTGCACGCCGAAAGGCGCCGCACCGAAGGTGCGCGCGTCGCGACCGCCACTGGTTTGGCAGACGCTCGACATCGAGTTCCGCGCCCCGCGGTTCGACGCCGCCGGCGCGAAAGTCGCGGCGGCGCGCGCCACGGTGTTGCTCAATGGCGCAAAGCTCTACGACCAACAGGAACTCAATCCCCCGACCGGCGCCGCGGGCCGGCTCGGCGAAGCGCCCACCGGCCCGCTCATGCTGCAGGAACACGGGATGCCGCTGCAGTTCCGCAACATCTGGGTGGTCGAGCGCTAAGCCGCAGCCATGCCGTCGAACGCCGATATGAGAGCGACCCGACGGGCACCCATGGGTGGGTCGGGGGGGGGCGGGCGCGCCGGTCCACCGGGCCGCCGCCG
>JBIJCX010000136.1:0-20237 GCA_044344465.1 Opitutaceae bacterium | reverse complement strand
GTGGTCGAAATGCAGTCGGAGGGCGGCGTCGCCGGGGCCGTGCACGGCGCGCTGCTGGGCGGGGCGCTGACGACGACGTTCACCGCGTCGCAAGGCCTGCTGCTGATGATTCCCAACCTTTACAAGATCGCGGGCGAACTGCTGCCGTTCACGACGCACGTGAGCGCGCGCGCGCTGGCGGCGCAGGGGCTGTCGATCTTCGGCGACCACCAGGATGTCATGGCCTGCCGGGCGACCGGCAATGCGCTGCTATGCAGCAACTCGACCCAGGAGGCGCACGATCTCGCCCTGATCGCCCACGCCGCCAGCTACCGGTCCCGGGTGCCTTTCATCCATTTCTTCGACGGGTTCCGCACGTCACACGAGGTGCAGAAAATGGCGCTGCTGTCGGACGACGATCTTCGCGCCGTCATCGACGAGGCGGATATCGCCGGCTTCCGGGCCCGGGCGATGACGCCCGACCGGCCCACGTTGCGCGGCACGGCGCAGAATCCCGATGTCTATTTCCAGGGCCGGGAGGCCGTGAACCGATTCTATATCGACCTGCCGGGAATCGTGCAGGACGTGATGGGCAAGTTCTACGACCGGACCGGCCGGGCCTACAAGTTGTTCGATTACCACGGTCACCCGGAAGCCGAGCGGGTCGTGGTGGCGATGGGCAGCAGCATCGAAACGATCGTCGAGACGGTGGACTGGCTCGTCGGGCGCGGCGAGAAGGTGGGCGTGATCGCGGTGCGGCTGTTCCTGCCGTTTCATGTGAAATCGTTCCTGGCGGCGTTGCCGAAGACGGTGAAGGCCATCGGCACGCTGGATCGCACGAAGGAGCCGGGCTCGATCGGAGAGCCGCTGTATTTGAACGTCCTCGCGGCCCTGGCGGAAGGCCGCTCGCCGCTCGCCGGTTCACCGCGGATCGTCGGGGGCCGCTATGGGCTCGGTTCGAAGGAATTCACCCCCGGGATGGTGAAGGCGGTCTTTGCCCACATCGCGCAATGGGAGCCGATGAACCATTTCACCGTTGGCATCCTCGACGACGTCACCGGCACCTCGCTGCCGTTCGACGCCGATTTCGATCTCGAGGCGGCCGACCTGCGGCGCTGCGTGTTCATCGGGCTCGGAGCGGATGGCACCGTCGGCGCCAACAAGAACTCGATCAAGATTATCGGCGAACAGACCGACAACTATGCCCAGGGCTATTTTGTCTACGACTCGAAGAAGTCGGGTTCGATGACGATTTCGCATCTGCGGTTCGGACCGCGGCCCATTCGCGCGCCGTATCTGATTCGCCAGGCCAGCTTCGTCGCCTGCAGCCAGCTCAGTTTTGTCGGCCAGGCCAATGTGCTCGGCTATACCGCGCCCGGCGCGACCGTGCTGCTCAATTCGCCCCACTCCCCGGAAGAGACCTGGAAGAAACTTCCGCGTGACTGGCAGAATACGCTCATCGCGAAGAAGCTCCGGCTCTTCGTGATCGACGCGACCCAGGTGGCGACCACGAGCGGCATGGGCCGCCGCACGAACACGGTGCTCCAGACCTGCTTCTTTGCCCTCTCCGGCGTCCTGCCCCAGGAGGAGGCGATCCTGCAGATCAAGAAAGCCATCGCCAAGACCTACGGCCGGAAAGGCGAGCAGATCGTGAAGATGAACAATGCCGCCGTCGACGCGGCACTGGCCGGACTGCGCGAGGTGACGATCCCCGCGGAGGCGGATCCGAACGCCTTCGCGACGATTCCGCCGAGCTACTCGAACGCGCCGGAGTTTGTGCAGAAAGTCACGGCCCGCCTCCTGGCCAACGAAGGCGACCTCATGCCCGTCAGCGCGATGCCACTCGACGGCTGCTGGCCCACGGGCACGGCGCGGGTGGAAAAGCGCAATATCGCCCTCGAGATCCCCGCGTGGGACGCGAAGATCTGCATCCAGTGCAACAAGTGCGTGCTGGTGTGCCCGCATGCCGCGATTCGCGCGAAATTCTGTGCCCCCGCCGCGTTTGCCGGTGCGCCCGAGACCTTTGCGTCGGTGCCGCTCCGTTCGACCGAATTTCCGGGCCAGCTTTACACGCTGCAGGTGGCGCCGGAGGACTGCACCGGTTGCTCGCTCTGCGTTCAAGTCTGTCCGGCGAAGGACAAGAGCAATCCGCGGCACAAGGCGATCGACATGGTGGCGCAGCCGCCGCGTCTCGCGGCGGATCGCGCCAACTGGGATTTCTTCCTGCAACTCCCGGAGGCGGACCGCACGCGGCTCGATGTGACCTCGGTCAAGGGTACCCAGTTCATGGAGCCGCTGTTCGAGTTTTCCGGGGCGTGCGCGGGCTGCGGCGAGACCCCCTACCTCAAGCTGCTCACCCAGCTGGTCGGCGATCGGCTGCTCATCGCCAACGCCACCGGCTGCTCTTCGATCTACGGCGGCAACCTGCCGACCACCCCTTACAGCGCGAATCGCGACGGACGCGGGCCGACCTGGGCCAATTCGCTCTTCGAGGACAACGCCGAGTTCGGCTTTGGCCTGCACCTCGCGGTTGAGCAAAGGGCCAAGACCGCCCGTGAACTGCTGCAGCCGCTGGCGGCGCGGGTCGGTCCCGATCTCGTGCACCAAATCATGACTGCCGATCAGTCGACCGAGGCCGGCATCGTGGCGCAGCGGGAGCGGGTGGTGGCGTTGCGCGAGGCGCTGCGCTCCGTCTCCAGTCCCGAGGCCGCGAAGCTGATCGCGGTGGCCGACTCGTTGGTGAAGAAATCCGTCTGGATTGTGGGCGGTGACGGCTGGGCTTACGACATTGGTTACGGTGGCCTCGATCACGTGCTCGCGTCGGGTGCCAACGTGAAGGTGCTCGTGCTGGATACCGAGGTCTATTCGAACACCGGTGGCCAGGCCTCGAAATCGACCCCGATGGGGGCCGTGGCCAAGTTTGCCGCGGGCGGAAAATCCGTCGCCAAGAAGGATCTCGCCCTGATCGCGATGCAATACGGCCACGTTTACGTGGCGCGGGTCGCCTTCGGCGCGAAGGACAGCCAGACCGTCATGGCCATGCGCGAGGCGGAGGCTTACAACGGACCGGCGCTGATCATCGCCTATTCGCACTGCATCGCCCACGGTTTCCCGCTGCACCTTGGTCTTGACCAGCAGAAACTCGCGGTGGACACCGGTTACTGGCCGCTCTTCCGGTTCGATCCGCGCCTGGCGGAGAAAGGGGAGGTCGCGCTCAAACTCGATTCGGGGCCGCCGAAGGTCGAGCTCGCCAAGTTCATGGCGAACGAAACGCGGTTCGGCATTCTCAAGAACGTCGCCCCGGCGCGGGCCGCCGAACTCGGCGCCCTGGCGCAGACGCAGGTCCGCCGGCACTATGCGCTCTACCAGCAACTGGCCGCGCCACCCCCGGTGCCGGGAAGCGGAGTGGGGGTCGCGCCCGCCGCCACCCCGAAAATCGGCAGCCCCGTGGTAAAGTTGGACAATGGCGGACAACAACCCTCCTCATGAAACTGACAACCAATTACCTCGGGCTCACGCTCTCCAATCCACTGGTGGTCGGAGCGTCGCCGTTCTGTGACAACACGCACACGGCCCGCCAGCTGCAGGATGCCGGCGCCTCGGCGATCGTCATGCGGTCGTTGTTCGAGGAGCAGATCGATGCGGAGCAGCAAGCGCTTCGCCATCACGTGGAGACACCGGCGGAGAGTTATTCCGAAGCCACCTCGTACTTTCCGAACTATCCCGAGTACCAACTCGCGCCCGATCAATATCTGCGCCAGCTCCAGCACCTCAAGACGGCGCTCAGCATTCCAGTCATCGCCTCGCTGAACGGCATCCGCCCCGGCGGGTGGACCGATTACGCGGGCCGGTGCGAGGCCGCCGGGGCCGATGCGATTGAGCTCAACCTGTACCACCTCGCGACCGACCCGACGGTCGATGCGGAGCAGGTTGAAGCCGACATGCTCGAGACGGTGAGAATCGTCGTCGGGTCGGTGCGGGTGCCGGTCGCGGTGAAACTTTCGCCGTTCCACACCGCGCCGGCGCAATTCGCCCTGGCCCTGGAAAAAACCGGGGCCGCCGGCGTCGTCCTGTTCAACCGCTTCTATCAGCCCGATTTCGATATCGAGGAACTCGAGGCCCAGTCCCAGCTCAAGCTCTCCGAACCGGGCGAACTGCTCCTGCGCCTGCGCTGGCTGGCGATCCTGTCGCCGCATGTGCGCGGATCGCTTGCCGCCACGGGCGGCGTGCATGGCGCCGCCGACGTCGTGAAGGCGATTCTCGCCGGGGCGCACACCGTGCAGCTCGTGTCGGTGCTCTTGAAGCACGGCCCGCGCTTCCTGGCGTCGTTGCTGGACGGCCTGCAGCAGTGGATGACGGAGCACGGCTATGAAAGCATTGACGAGTTCCGTGGCGCGATGAACCTTGGCCGTTGCCCGGACCCGGCGGCTTTTGAGCGTGCCAATTACCAGCGCATCCTCCAGAGCTGGCGCATCTAGTCCGGTGCCTGACCAACCCACGTAGCCCGTATGTCCTCCCCCAATCCCCCTGCCGGCAACCCGAAATATGCCTGGTCAGACATTGCGCTTGAAACCCCGCCCAAGCGGACGGCTGAGGAGCGCACCGGGGATTTTCGTGAGATTTACTCCAACCTCGATGAGGAGAAGATCCGGGCGCAGGCGAGCCGTTGTATCCAGTGTCCGGAGCCGCTCTGTGCCCAGGGTTGCCCGCTTTGCAACCGCATCCCCGAGTGGCTGGCGCTGGCGGCGCAGGGTTTGTTCCTCGAGGCCGCGGAGGTTTCGCGGGCGACCAGCAACATGCCCGAGGTCTGCTCGCGGGTGTGTCCGCAGGAGAAATTGTGCGAAGGCTCGTGCATCCTCGCGGGCAAGGCCGAGCCCGTCGCGATTGGCGCCGTGGAGCGTTTCATCAACGATTATGCGCTGGCGCATGATGGGGTCGGAGTCGCCTGCGAACCGCCGAACGGCTTTCGCGCGGCGGTGATCGGCTCCGGACCCGGCGGCATGGCCTGTGCCGATGAACTGGTGCAACTCGGTTTCGACGTCACGGTCTTCGAGTCGCAGATGATTCCGGGCGGCTTGCTCGTCAACGGCATCCCGGCCTTCAAGCTCGACAAGGGGATTGTCGAGCGGCGGATCGAACTGCTGGTCCGGCGGGGGGTGAAGTTTGAACTTGGCGTCAAGGTCGGCTGGGATGTCTCCCTGGCGCACTTGCAGCGGGATTACGATGCCGTGTTTGTCGGGGTCGGCGCGCAGCGGCCGAAGCCGCTCGGCATCCCGGGGGCGGAGCTGCCCGGGGTGGTGGATGCACTCCCGTTTCTGATCCAGAAGAATGTGGTTTCACCGCTGGTTGACCTGCCCTCGGTCGATGTGGTCGGGAAGCGGGTCGTTGTCCTCGGGGGCGGCGACACCGCGATGGACTGTTTGCGCACGGCGGTTCGCAGCGGCGCCCGGGAGGCGGTCTGTCTGTATCGCCGTGATTTGGCGAACATGCCGGGCAGCCGGAAAGAGTACGCCAATGCGCTCGAAGAGGGTGCTCGCTTCGATTTTCTGACCAATCCAATCGAGGTGAAGGCGGGTGCCAATGGGGCGGTCGCCGAGGTGCGGTGCGTGCGCATGGAGCTGGGCGAGGCCGACGCGTCGGGCCGCCGCAAGCCGCGCGCGGTGAAAGGCTCCGAGTTCTCGGCGCCGGCAGATGTGGTGCTGGTGGCCTACGGGTTCGACCCGGTGCCATTCCCGGCGGGAAGCGATTTTGCCACCCTGGCGACTGATGAGTGGGGCGGCATCAAGGTCGACGCGAACCAGATGACGAGTGTGCCGGGCGTTTTTGCCGGTGGTGACTCGGCGCGCGGGCCGAGCCTCGTGGTGCATGCGGTCCGCGATGCGAGAAAGGCGGCGCAGGGCATTCGCCGCTATTTGCATGCCCGGTAGGACCGCTCGGGTGGCGGGCGTCAGAGTCGACGCCGTGACCTAACGGGTAAGGACGGGCGGCTCCTCCGCCGGCGGCTCCGCCGGATACAGCCGCGCCAGCATGGAGCGCCAGTGCGCATCCTCGACCTCGCGGCGCTGCACCGCGCGGTATTCCATTTCACCCGCGACAAAGATGAAGGCGAAGAGCACCGCGGTGAGTACGGCATGGTAGAAGTAGAGGGCGATCAACGCGGCCACCACCGCCAGCACTTTTCCCACGGTGGCGGCGACGAACGTGGCGCGCAGGTAGCGCAGCCGGGTGGCGAGCAGGGCGCGGAAAATCCGGCCCCCGTCCATCGGGAAGACCGGCACGAGGTTGAAGCAGCCCATGAGGAGGTTCCAGTAGAGGAGCAGTTGCGCGAAGCCGGCCGCCGTGGCCGGGAATTCAAGGTCGCCGCGCATCCCGCCCGCGGGCAGGCCGACAATCACCCACAAGACGGCCGCGATCACGAAATTCACCGCCGGGCCCGCCAGCGTGATGAGCAGCTCGCGGGAGGGTTGCCGGGGGATGCTGTCGAATTCCGCCATCCCGCCGATCGGCATCAGGAGAATCCGCCGCACGCCGACCCCGAAGCGGATCGCGGTGAACGAATGCCCAAATTCGTGCAGCACGACACACGTGAAAAAGGCGAGCAGCGTCGCCACATTCCAGCCCAGGCCCGCCCAGTCGCCGTCCTCCCAACCCTCTTGCGCGACGAACGCGAGCAGGATGAAGAACGAGAAATGCACCGCCAGCTGAATGCCGCGGACACGGAAAAGGTTCATTGACCAGCCAAGCATGTGCAGCAACAAAGGCGCGCCGGCAGAATATGCCAGCGTTCTGTTGTTTTTCTGGCTGAAGCGGGGAGCGCTGCCTTTCCGGGCAGTGGACGCCCTCGGCCGCCGGGCCGATCGCAGCGCGCTGGGTCGGTCCGCCGCCGGCCCTTTCCATGTCCGACGCCGCCAAACCGCCCACCATCCTCATCATCGATGACGACGCTGAAATCCGCTATTCCCTGTCCCGCGTCCTCTCGACGCGCCACTACCAGCTGACGGAAGCCGCGAGCGGTGAGGAGGGCATTGCGCTGGTGAAGAAAGGGCCGCCACCCGACCTCGTGTTTCTCGATGTGCGGATGGGTGGGATGAGCGGCATCGAGGCACTGCAGCACATCCGGGCGGCGAACCCCAAGCAGCTCGTCATCCTCATGACCGCGTTCGGCACCGCCCAGACTGCGATCGAGGCGATGAAGTACGGGGCGTTCGATTACGTGATGAAGCCCTTCGATCCCGCGAAGGTCCTCTCGCTCGCCGAGAATGCCTTGAAGGCGCACGCGGACCTCCGGGCGGTCGGCGACTACCGGCCGACGATCAACATCGAGGATTATCGCGAGGGCATCGTGGGCAGCTCGGTGGTGATGCAGGACGTGTTCAAGGTGATCGGCCAGGTCACCGCGAGCGATGTCACGGTCATGATCACCGGGGAAAGCGGCACCGGCAAGGAGCTCGTCGCGCGCTCGATCTGGAAACACAGCCATCGCGCCGGCAAACCGTTCATCGCCGTCAACTGCGCCGCGATCCCCGACAACCTGATCGAGAGCGAGCTCTTCGGGCACGAGAAGGGCTCCTTCACCGGCGCGACCGGCCAGCGGATCGGCAAGTTCGAGCTCAGTGATGGCGGCACCATCTTCCTCGATGAAATCGGCGACATGGCGCTCGCGACCCAGACCAAGATCCTGCGGGTCCTCCAGGCCGGCGAGATCCAGCGCGTCGGCGGCACCGAGACGATCCGGGTCGACGTCCGCATTCTCGCCGCCACGAACAAGGACCTCGAGGCGATGGTAAAGGCGAAGGCGTTTCGCGAGGATCTCTACTACCGGCTGAACGTCGTCCGCATTCGCATGCCCCCGCTGCGCGAGCGCGAGGATGACGTGCCCCAGATTGTCGATTTCTGCCTGCAGAATCTCGTGAAGCAGCGGAAAACGCGCGTGACCAAGGTGTCGCCGGAGGCCATGGCGGTGCTGCGGCGCCACCACTGGCCGGGCAATGTGCGCGAGCTGGAAAACGTCATCTACCGCAGCGCGGTCATCGCGCAAGGCCACGCGATTCTGGTGAAGGATTTGCCGCTGGAAATCCAGGGTGGGCTTGCCACCGAGCCGTCTGCGGACGGCAGCGAGGCGCCGTTCGACCAGGCGCGCACGGCCGGCGCCGAAAGCGCGGCCCTCGCCGCGGCGAAACTGAAGGCGGCAAGCGCCGCGGCGGCCGAACCGGCGCTCACGGTCAGCCGCGCGCTGGATTTCCTCCACGTCGAGTTCGCCCGCAGCGACGAGCCGATGCTCCCGCGGCTGGAGCTCGAGCTGATCCGCCGGGTGCTCGCGGCGGAAGGCGGGGACCCGGCGAGAGCCGCCGCCCGTCTCGGCCTGACCAGGGCCGCGCTGCAAAAAAAATTGAAGAAGGTTTGAGTTTCCCCGGGGCTGCGGCCCCACGAGCACGCGGATCACACCAACGGCACGGCGAAGTCGGATGGGGTCTTCGATCTCGTCGCAGGTGTACCCGGCTGGACGTGCGGCAAGCCGGCCGACGCGGCCAGCTGCGGTTGGATCCGGCCCGGGCGGGAAGTGACCGGGCGGTCCGTAGCGCTAGCGGGCAGCGACGGCCGCCATGAAGCGCTTCACCCGCTTCGGATCGACGGCGCCGGACCAGTGTCCGCCCACCTTGAATTCCGAGCCGACGATGCACCCATCGGCCGCTTCGAGCAAGGCGCCGGCATTTGCTGCCGTGACGCCCGAGCCCAGCAGAACGGGCAGTCCGGTCGCGCGCTTCACGTTGCGTACATCCTCGGGCTTCGGGGCGTCGCCCGTCACCACGCCCGTGACGATCACGGCGTCCGCCCGCATGAATTCAACCGCCTGGGCCGTCTCGCCGATGCCGACGTCGGAGGTAATCGCGTGCGAACTGTGCTTCTTTTTCACATCCGCCCACACCTGCACGTGCTCGGCCCCGATCGCCCGGCGGTAGCGCAGCAGCGCGGCGGCGGACGACTGGATCAGGCCCTCGTCGGCCACGTGGGCGAACGCGAAGCCCTCGGCGCGGATGAAGTCGAGCCCGGCCGCGAGCGCGACGGCGAGCGCCTCGGTGTTGGCCGCCGCCAGGATCTGCAGCCCGCACGGCAGTTGCGCGGCGTCCTTCACCGCCCGCGCGATCACCGCCAACGCCGCCACAATCTCGGGCCCGACCCCGCCGCGGAGGTACGGTGTGTCGTGCATGTTTTCGAGCATCAGGCCCTGGACGCCGGCATCGCGGTAGATCCTCGCCTCCCGCAATGCCTGGGCCTCGATTTCGGTGAGACGGCGACTGCTGGCCGGCGTACCCGGCAGCGCGCCGACGTGGATCATCCCGATGACGGGCTTGGCGGCAACGAACAGTCGCTTGGTGGCAGGCATGGCCGGCAATTTACCTCGGGTGCCGGCGGAACCAAGCCATTCCGCGTGGTTCCATTCCCGTCGCGCTACGCGATTTTTCCCAGCTCCCGCGTGAAGTGCGCGTTGGCGCTCACCTCGTCGAAAAACCACGGGAACATGCCGACGATGACGCCATCGGTCGGCTTGATGTTCTCGAAGGCAAATTTGAAGGCCGCCCGCACGGTTTGCTGGTTCGAACAGTGACGCCCGGAGCCGAGGATCTTGAAGCCAAGGCACGGCTGCTTCACCTGGCGGATCACGTCCGTCATCGCCTTCGGGTCGTCCTTGAAGAAGGGCAGGCCGAAGTCGAGCATGGGAATCACCTCGTCCTTTTTGACGGTCGCACGCGTGAGGAAGTAGAAGCAGTTCATGAAGAAATCCACTTCCCAGCCTTCGTCAGCCGCGCGTTTGATGCAGTCCGGGTTGTGCGCCGAGATGCCGGCGAGCACCCCGCAGTCGTGCGCCGCCTTCACATAGTCGTGCACCTCTCCGGCTTTGCCGCTGGCGAAGAGCCGGTCGGTCACGCCACCGTGGTGGACCATCGCGAAGGGATGGGTCTGGGTGACTGCGTCCTTGATCTTTTCGCGCCGCGAGTGGAGGCAGATGAACGACAGCTTGGTGCCGCGCTCGCGCAGCGGCCGGAGGTAGGGTAGCGCGCGGTCGGGGTCCGCGAACTGATGCGTGGTGATGCCCGCGCGTTCGCAGTTTTGCAGGAACTCCACCGTGCGCTCGGGCGTGTAGTAATCCTTCATCGCGCGGTTGGCGTGCGCGCCCATGTACGAGTAGCCAAGAATCGGATTCGAGCCGGCCACCAAACGGCTGATGCGGTGCCGGCCGAGCTGGATCGCGGGCAAAGTGGCCGGCGCCGAAAGCCCGGTGGCGGCGGTGGCGGGCGACGGCGGCAACGCGGTCGCCGCGGCGAGTCCGGCCAACTGCGCGAGAAAACTGCGGCGGTTCGTGTCACAGGTCATTGGATATGGAATATTCAGGGATCGGCTGGCACTCATGGTGCGTGGTTCCGCTTATCGCTGCGAATGAAACACTCGGACCGGACGGCTCAGTGACGTCTGCCGCCCGGCAACTATTGATTTTCGTCACGCGGGCGGTGGCGGGCGAGCGCCATTGCTGTGCATTTTTTGCGGTCCAATGAAGCTGGGTTGTCTGCTCGCTTCACCCCATGGCGGGCCGGACTCTGCCGCGATCTCTCCTCCTGCGGGTGATGCCGCAACCAAACTGCGCGTGAGCGGCTGGCGTAGCGCGGAGCTTCAGCCCGCGCGAGGACGCCCAAGGACGCGGGCTGAAACCCCGCGCCACGGTGAACGCCAGCGGAACCAAATCGTCGCAGCTTGAAGCGACCGGGGTCGAAATTAGCCCGGTGCCGCGACCGCGTCGGCACCGGCTCGCCGTCGAGCCGTCTCAACGCGGGGGAACGAAATCGGCTTCGCGCAATTTCATGCGCAAGTCCCCTTGGCCGGTTGTAACCCAGATCTCGCCCGGCTGGCGCTCATAGGCATAGGGGTAGGAGAGGCGGTGCTCCGGGCCGGTATCGCCCGGCTCGGTCGGATCCTTGGCCACGATGACCGGTGGCGTCCATGTGACACCTTCATCCTGGGAAAATGCCAGCGACAACTGCTCGCGGCGTCCGAGACCGCGCTTGCGGTCGAGCCAACGATTCCAAAACAGCGCGATGCGTCCGCTCTCCAGCCGCCAGAGCAGTCCGGGTGCCGGGCTGGCCTCGATTTTCGATGGCCGGGCGTCCTGCCACGTCTGTCCTCCGTCCTCCGAGAATGCTTCCATGAATACGCCGCGAGGTGCGCGCATGAGCATCCACAGCCGCCCATTTTTCAACTCGACCAACGTGGCCTCGATCCCGCCGCCATGATCGCCGAAACCTCCGTCCTTGCCGAGGTCGATGAGGGTGCTCGCCCGCCACGTTCGACCTTCGTCGTCCGAGAGCCAGGTCAGCGTGACGTGCCGGCCGGGGTCTGCGACCGCCCGCTGGCAGCCGAGCACAATGCGACCACTCCGCATTTGGATCATGTTGCGCAGCGCACCGCAGTAGCCGTCTTGCACGAGCCGTGGCTCCTCCCAAGTCCGGCCGTCATCGCGACTGCGCACGACGTAGACGGGTTTCCGGTTTCCCGGCAACGGCCCGCCTTTGTCCTGGTCCCACTTTAAGATCGTTTCCTTGGCGTTCGTGAACGCGATGACGACGACCCCGTCCGACGTGCGCAGCACCGCCCGCTCGAAATTCGCGGCAAAGCCGGCGGCAACATTGAAAAGCGGACGCGCCTCCCAGTCCTGGGTTCCAGTGGAACTCACGTGAACGTGCGTCGTGTCAACCGCCAGGATACTGCCATCGCCGAGCGTAACGAAAGGGCCGAGCAATCGGGTCGGCAGTAACTCGCACTTGGGGTGGAGTTGAATGGGGCGTTCCTCCGCCCGCAGGTTCGCTGCCACCAAGACCAACAGGCTCAGAAAACCGAAGAGCGTGTTCCGGAATTTCATGGTGGAAAACCTGACCAACTTTTGTGGTCGATCGCGACCGTAAAGACTATGAGGGGCATGGCCCCGCCGCACATTCCCATTGCCCTCCTGCGACTGGTGGCGTTGGTTTCGGGCTGCGGAAAGGCGGCGCTGAGCGTAAACGAGCCACAGACGATGAACCAGCAGGAGCCATCAATTTCCGGCCCGGCTTCTCTCCAGCCGGGCCGACCATCGACGGCACTTTCCGCCACGGCGAAGACGGCGGTGAAGTACCGCTGGGAGCACATCGAGAAAGAGTCGCTGACCCTCGTCGGGCCGTGGGGGATTGTCTGGCGGCTCAATTTTGGGGCGAAACTCACGAAGCCGCATTTTCACCCGCTGCAGACTCCGGACGGACGCAGCCTCACCCAGGTTTCGCCCCAGGATCACCCCTGGCACTACGGGCTCTGGCACTCGTGGAAAACGATCGATCGCGTGAACTACTGGGAGGAAGACCGGAAGACCGGCCGGGCTGACGGCACGACGCGGATCGTCACCGCCAAGGTCATACGTCTCGACGAGGCCGGTGCTCGTGTTCACCTCCGGCTCGCGTACCATCCGGCCGGAAGCCCGGACGCAGTCGTGATGGAAGACACCGTCGATCTCACGATCGAAGTTCCGCGCGACGGCGGGAGCTACCGCATCTTGTGGGAGCAAACCTCCCGGGCGCGCCGGCCGGTCGTGCTCGACCGCACCCCGCCCCCCGGCCAGCCGGAGGGAAAAGACTATGGCGGTTACGCCGGGCTTTCCTTCCGCGGGGACCGTTTCATGAAAGAGGTCGCCATCCGCACCAGCTCCGGCGGCACGGATTTGGAAGCGAATCGCCGGCCGGCGCAGTGGGCCGCGTTCACCGGGACGATCGACGACCGGCGGGCGGGGATCGCGATGTTCGATCATCCTTCGAATCCGCGGCATCCTACGCCGTGGTATTTCGTGCTGCGCCCGGGCAAGGGGAACGCCGCGAACTCCCCGTTTTGGTACTTCAACGCCGCCTTCCTGAACCACGAGCCGTTCGAACTCGTGCCGGCGCGCCCGCTGACGCTGCGCTATCTCGTGCGCGTGGACAACCAGCCGCCGTCGTCCGCGGACCTCGACGCCGAGTTTCGCGCGTTCGCCGGGGCCTCGATCGCCGCTGGCTCCGCTCCCTCTCCACCATGAACCCGCGAACCCTCACCCGCCGCCGTTTTCTCGCCCGCGCCGCCACCGCGGCCGCAATCGGACCCTTCATCGTGCCGTCGCGGCTGTTCGGTCAGAGCGCTCCCAGCAACCACGTGCGGCTCGCCGCCATCGGCTGCGGCGCGCGCGCCCGGGGCAATGTGTTGATCGACTTCGTGCGCAACCTCGAGGATGCGCGGGTGGTCGTCGCCTGCGATTGCTTTGAACAAAGGCGCGAGCAGTTCGCGGCGAAGGTGAATGAGTTTCACGGTCAGAAGGTCTGCGAGCCGATGGCCGATTTTCGCGCGGTGCTGGTGCGCCCGGACATCGACGGGGTGATCATCAGCACCCCGGATCACTGGCATGTGCCACTGGCCTATGCTGCGGCGCTGGCCGGGAAGGATGCCTACGTCGAAAAGCCGCTGAGCCTCGCGCTCACCTGGGCGCAGAAGTTGCGCAGAGTCGTCGCCGAGAAGAAGACGGTCTTCCAGTATGGCACGCAGCAGCGGGGATCGATGCACCAATTCCGGCGCGCCTGCGAACTCGTGCGCAATGGCTACATCGGGGAGGTGCGCGAAGTGCTCGCCTGGTGCCCCGACATGTCGCAGCAACTCAAGCAGGCGTCCGCACCCTATGGCTCGACGGAGCCGGTGGCGCCACCGGCCGGTTTCGATTACGACCTGTGGATTGGTCCGGCGCCGATGCAGCCCTATACGCGCGACCGGTGTACGCAGTATGGCGGATACCACATCTACGATTACGCGCTGGGCTTTGTTGCCGGGTGGGGGGCTCATCCGCTGGACATCGTGCACTGGGGCCTCGACATGGATCAAAGCGGCCCCGTCCGGTGCGAGGGCTCCGGCATACTTCCCCCGGCCGGCAGCCTGTGGAACACGATCGAGTCCTGGGACATGCGCCTCGAGTATCCGAAGAACGTGCAGGTACGCTTCATGGGGCATCGCATCGCGGAGCCGGTCGTCCGGGCCCGGCGGAATTTCTTCCGTGACGAAGGCATCATGTTCACCGGCACGAAAGGGTGGGTTTCCGTGGACCGAACCGCGCTCTATACGAGCGACCGCGCGCTGCAAACCCACGAAGTGGGCGAAAACGAAATCCGGCTCACTCGCACCGCCTCGCAGGCCCGCAATTTCGTGGATTGCATGCGCAGCCGCCAGCCGACGATCAGCCCGCTCGAGGCCGCGATTCGGGGCGACACGGTCAGCCTGCTCACCGACATTGCGATCCGCAGTGGCCGCCCCATCCGGTGGGATCCCAAGACCGAGACGATCGTGGGCGATGAAGCGGCCTCGCGGATGCTCGAACGTCCGCTGCGGGCGAAGTGGGATGTCTTTGCGGGTGACCCGGCCCGGATCGCCGGCAATTGATCTCGCAACTGGATTGGCGCGCGCGGCGTAATTCGCCGGAGATCGCAGAGCCGACACCTACCGCGCGACCAATCTCGGCAGCGCCAATGCCGCCGGTTCGCGGAGAGTCTCGGTGGCGAACGCGGAAATGGGCGAATCCTCCAGGTTGATTTCGATCAGTCGACCACGCCTTCCCTTGGCCGCGAGCGCCCATTGCACGATGTAGCCGAAGAGGGCGGTGGTGCCGATGACGAGCGTCAGATCGCATTCACCGCGGACCAGGAACTCCTCCACGCGGCGCACGGCAGGGAGCGGAAGCGTTTCGCCGAACCACACCACGCCGGGCCGCAACCGGCTGCCGCAGTCCGGGCACGTCGGAACAACGGTGGCGGCTGAATCGGGCTCACGTTCGGACTCGCGACGGCTGAAATCGCAGCGCACGCAGCGGGCGACGAAAATATCGCCGTGAATCTGGACGATTTTATCGGGGGAAATCGTCTGGCCTTGCCACTCGGCCCGCTGGTGCAGGTCATCGACGTTTTGGGTCAACAGCAGGAAATCGCGCGCCTGCGCGGCGAGTTGAACCACCGCGACATGGGCGGCGTTGGGCCGGGCCTGGCGGATGCGCTGCCGGCGTTCCCGGTACCATTCCCACACGAGTTTCGGATCGGCGCGAAACGCGGCCTCGGTTGCGAGCTTCGTCGGATCGAGATTTCGCCAGTAACCGCCGGGTCCGCGAAATGTCGGAATGCCGCTTTCCGCCGAGATGCCCGCTCCGGTGATCACGAGCACGCGTGCTCCAGGCAGACCTTTCGAGTTTGTCGGTGTCGCCGTCATCGAGATTTCACGGGTCGGATTCAGCCGGATCGAATCAGGAGGATAAATGTTGTTTCCCGGGAGCCCCTCCTATCGCATATGCGCTCGTTTTCAGTTAGCAGCATGCCAGAGAGTGCACCCGCTCATCGAGCGCCTTTCTCACCGACCCACCTTCCGAATTTGTCGTCAGTATTCAACCATCCATCAACAACCCAAAGGGAAAATAATATGGCCATCATTGATTTTGGCGGAGTGAAAGAAGAAGTCGTCACGCGGGAAGAATTCCCGATGGCGAAAGCCCGCGAGGTGCTGAAGAAAGAAGTCATCGCGGTGATCGGGTACGGTGTGCAAGGCCCGGCCCAGGCGCTGAACATGAAGGACAATGGCTTCAACGTCATCATCGGCCAGTCCAAGAAATTCGAAAAGGACTGGAATCGCGCCGTCAACGACGGCTGGGTGCCCGGCGAGACCCTGTTCGACATGGTCGAAGCCGCCCAGCGTGGCACCATCATTCAGATGCTCGTATCCGACGCGGCGCAGCGCGCCATTTGGCCGGCGATCAAGAAGTGCCTGAAGCCCGGCAAAGCGCTCTATTTCTCGCACGGATTCTCGATCGCGTACAAGGATCAGACGGGCGTCAAACCGCCCAAGAACGTCGACGTCATCATGGTCGCGCCGAAGGGCTCGGGCACCTCGGTGCGCCGCAATTTCCTTTCCGGTGCGGGCATCAACTCCAGCTTCGCCGTCGAGCAGGATTACACCGGAAAAGCCCACGAACGCTGCATGGCGGTCGGCATCGCCATCGGCTCGGGTTATCTTTTCCCCACCACCTTCCAGCAGGAGGTCTTCAGCGATCTCACCGGCGAGCGCGGCGTGCTGATGGGCGCTCTGGCCGGCGTGATGGAAGCCCAGTACGAGGTGCTGCGCCAACACGGCCATTCCCCCAGTGAAGCCTTCAATGAGACCGTCGAGGAGCTCACCGAGAGCTTGATCCGCCTCGTCGGCGAAAACGGCATGGACTGGATGTATTCGAACTGCTCGGCCACGGCCCAGCGGGGCGCACTCGATTGGAAACCCAAGTTCAAGAAGGCGGTCCTGCCGGTCTTCAAAAATCTCTATCGGCGCGTCGCAACGGGCAAGGAATGCGCCCGCGTCCTCTCGGCCTGTGGCGCTCCCGATTATCAGGTCGGTTTGGGCAAGGAACTGCACGCCCTCGGCCATTCGGAGATGTGGCTGGCCGGCAAGGCCACCCGCGCGCTCCGCCCGAAATTGGAAGGCAAGGCAATCTCGGCCGGCACCAAGGGCGTCACCGGCCGCGGCGAAAACTGAGCCCCGAGCACCAAACCCTTGGTTTTCCAAACCGCTGGGCGACGAAGCAATCCTTCCCAGGATTGCTTCGTTCGTTTCCAATCTCCCCTCCTCGTCACCTTGATCAACCTGTAGATGAGCCTGCGGGCAGGTGATCGTCCGGCGCCCCGCGCCCGTCCACCTCGCTCCGACTCCGTCCTCCACTTATGCGCAGCGATACCATCAAGAAGGGCTTTGAACGCGCCCCCCACCGCAGCCTGCTCCGCGCCGCCGGCGTGATCGAGTCCGAGGCCGATTTCGACAAGCCGTTCATCGCGATCTGCAACAGCTACACCGATTGCATTCCCGGGCATGCCCACCTCAACGAGGTCGGCCAACTCGTGAAACGCCTCGTGCGCCAGGCGGGCGGCGTGCCTTTCATCTTCGACACCATCGGGGTCGACGACGGGATCGCCATGGGCCACTCGGGCATGAAGTTCTCGCTGCCCTCGCGCGAGCTCATCGCCGACTGCGTCGAGACGATGCTGCGCGCCCACTGCTTCGACGGGATGGTCTGCATCCCCAACTGCGACAAGATCGTCCCGGGCATGCTCATGGCCGCCATGCGCGTGAACATCCCGACCGTCTTCGTCTCCGGCGGGCCGATGGCCGCGGGCATCGCGCAAACCGATCCCGCGAGCGAGCTCCCGGAGCATCTGCGTCCGGCCTCGGTGAAGTCCGACCTCGTCACCGTCTTCAAGGGTGTGGGCGCCCTCAAGACCGGCAACATCACTGCCGCCGAGCTCCTGAAAATGGAGCAAAGCGCCTGCCCGACCTGCGGCTCCTGCTCGGGCATGTTCACCGCCAACTCGATGAACTGCCTCTGCGAGGCCCTGGGCATGGCCCTGCCGGGGAATGGCACCATCCTCGCCGTGGCCAAGGAACGCGAGCAGCTCTACCGCCGCGCCGCCGCGCAGATCATCGAGCTCGTCAAGCGTGACCTCAAGCCGCGCGATATCGCCACCCTCGACGCCTTCGACAACGCCCTCGCCCTCGACGTCGCCATGGGCGGCTCGACCAACACCGTCCTCCACACCCTCGCGATCGCCCGCGAGGCCGGCATCGAGTACGACATCGCCCGCATCGACACCATCTCCCGTCGCGTGCCCTGCCTCTGCAAGGTTTCACCGTCGTCTGATTACCATATCCAGGACATCCATCGCGCCGGCGGCATCCACACCATCCTCGGCGAACTGAAACGCTTTGGTGCGCTCAAGACCGGCTGTCTCACCGTCACGGGAAACACCCTGGGCGAGAATATCGATGCCTGGGACCTGCGTTCGCCCGCCTGCACCGATGAGGCGCGCATCGTCCGCACCTCCGGTGCCGCGGCGCTCGTGCTTGATCCGAACGACAAGCTCGGGTCGTCCGCCCGCACCGCCAGCGGCAACCTCGTGCCGAAGCCGCTGCTCTTCCATCCGGCCGACGACCGCGCCATCGCGCTGTGGCGTTACGCCGCCGCCTTCAATGCCAACGACGCCGCGGCCTGCGGTGCGCTCTTCGGCCCGAAGGGTGAACTCGAAGCCGATGCCACGACCACCTGGCGTGGCGCGGCCGCGATCGAGGCGGCCCTGCGGCCGAGGTTCGCGGAGTTCCGGGGTTTCGTCCGCGCCGAACTCGGCGAGGTGCGCGGCACCCCCATGCTTGTCATCTGGCACTACGAAAAGACCGGGGCGAAGAAGATGGCCCACCTGCTGCGGATCGCGCGCCTCCATGCCGCCGGCACCATCGCCCGGGCTTCGCACGACTGCGACCCGAGAAGTCTCGCCCTCGCCCGGCCGGCCGGCCTCATGCCGCACGATCCGGTGTTCCGTTTCGATCCTCAACACTGCATCCGCACACCGGAAAACGCCTATTCGCCGGACGGCGGCCTCGCGATCCTCTACGGCGATCTCGCTCCCGAGGGCTCGGTGGTGAAGACCGCCGGCATCAGCGATGCCTTCAAGGCGCACTGCGGCCCCGGCTTCGTCTTCGAGGGCCCGACCGTGATCTTCGAAAGCCAGGACGATGCCTGCGCCGGCATCCTCGCCGGCCAGGTCAAGGCCGGCGACATCGTCGTCATCCGCAACGAGGGACCACGCGGCGGCCCCGGCATGCAGGAGATGCTCTCGCCCACGAGCTACATTGTCGGCATGGGTCTTGGCGACAAGGTTGCCTTGGTCACTGACGGTCGCTTCAGCGGCGGCACGGCGGGCGCGTGCATCGGCCACGTATCGCCCGAGGCAGCCGAGGGTGGCCCGATCAGCCTGCTCCGCGCAGGCGACCGCCTGCGCATTGACTTCCCCAACCGCCGGATGGACATCCTCGTCGCCGCCGCGGAGCTCGCCGAACGCCGCCAGGCCTGGAAGCCCGGCGAGGCGCTGCTCAGCGGCTGGCTCGCGCGCTACCGCAAAGCCGTGACCAACGCCAGCAAGGGTGCCACCCTCAGCACGTAGGTCGCTGCGGGAACATTTCGTGAACAACCGGCCCGAAACTGCGGTCTAGCATTGGGCGTCTTCTTACTCATGAATACCAAGCGGATGATTTTGGCTCTCATGGTCGGAGCATTGCTCACGGGCTGTACGCTTCCGTCGGGCAGCCGCGTTGTCAGCCGGCGGCAGGTCGGCCAGATGCAGCGGATCGAGTACGGCACGGTGCAGAAAGTGAACAACGTCGTCGTCGAGGGCGAACGCGGGCAGATCGGCCTGTATGGGGGCGGGGTCACCGGCGCGGCGGCCGGTGGGGCGGTCGGCCAGGGTGTCGGTCGCGATCTTGCCCGGGCTGGGGGAGCCGTGGTTGGGGCGGTGGCAGGCCAGGCGGTCGAAGAGGCGGTGACCCGCAAGCCTGCGTTGGAATTGACGATCAAGCTCGAAAGCGGCGCGCTGGTGGTTGTGACGCAGGAGGTGCCACCGACCTTCGCCGTGGGCGACCGCGTGGGCGTGGCCAGCGGGCCGGGCGGTTCACGCGTGATGGTCCCGTAAAGGAACGCCGCGGCGGAGCTTGCGGGCGTCGCGAACTCAGCCATCCTCGCCGTAACGTCGTCCCCTCCCATGCACTCCAAACCGGTCTTTTTTGTCGGAGCGACGATGGTGGCGGCGTTCATCACCGGCTGCAGCAGTTCGCCGCGGTCAAATTTGCCCGTGTACGACAGCGCGCAGATCGGCCAGGTGATCCGCGAGCAGCGGGGCGAGGTTGTTGCGGTCCGCGACGTCTTGATTCGGGCGCCCAGCACGCCGGCGGGTTCGACCGGCACCGGTTCGCGCATCGGTGCGGCGACGGTGACCGGAATCATCACGCGTTCGCCGGTGGCAGTGGCCAGCGCCGTCGGATCGGTACTCGGCGGCAATGTGGGCGCACGGGTGGACGACCGGCTGGGCGAGGAAATTACGGTCATGGTCGAGGGCGGCCAGAGCGTCATCATCGTGCAGGAACGGAACGGACCGCCCATCGGCATCGGTGAGCGCGTCAAGGTGCTGACCGGCAGCAACAGCTCGATTTACGGCGGCCCGTCCGCGAAGATCATCCGAGAGTCCAATTTCGCGGCGCGCGATTGAGCGCCGTCTGGTGAGCGCGAAGTCCAGCGAGATGGCGGTTGCCTGGAAGGTTGGCCGTGCGCTCCGTCGCGCGGCGCTTGGGCGGGACGAATGTTCTACCGGAGAATGGCCGCG
>JBIJCX010000374.1:0-7979 GCA_044344465.1 Opitutaceae bacterium | reverse complement strand
GGGGGGGGGGGGTTCGTCGCCCGCGGGCCCGGGGCCCGCCCCCCCCCCCCACGGCCGCACGGTCCACCTCAGGCCAGATCCTGCCGCGATCCAACTGAATTTTCGGCTCAGTCGCCGATCCAGACGAGGTCGCCGTGGCGCACCTCCTCATAGAGTTCGACGATGTCCAGGTTGCGCATCAACACGCACCCGGCGCTCATCGGTTCGCCCAGCCGGGCCTCTTGGTTGGTGCCGTGGATGTAGACGTAACGCTCGTAGGTATCGACATCGCCGCCCCGGTTTACGCCCGGTTCGAGGCCCCGGAGCCAGAGAATCCGGGTCGTGATCAGATTTTCGTTGGTGGGGGAGTCGGGAAGTTCGGAGAAGTGCCGGCCGGTGGATACGCGGGATTTGAAAACCATCCCCGGGGGCTGGCCGGCGCCAATCCGCTCGGCAATCTCGTGCAAACCCCGTGGAGTGCCGAAGGAGTTCTTGAGATTGGACGGCGCCCGCTTGGACGTGGAGACGATGTAGCTCTTGACCAATCGCCCCTGCCGAAAGAACTGGAGGGTGGCGGCCCCGATTCGGACCAAGAGAAACCGTTCTCCGGGCTTGATGCCGAGGCGGGCGCAGGTTTTGTTGATCTGCTCCAAAGGAGAATCACTCGTGAAAAACGCATCCATCAATGTCGGTATCGTCGGCGCGACAGGCGCGGTCGGTCAAGAGCTGCTAACGCTCTTGCATGAGCGTAATTTCCCCATGGCCTCGCTGCGGCTCTTCGCCTCGGCCCGGTCGGCGGGCAAGTCGCTGGGCTGCGCCGGCAAGAAATATACGGTGGAGGAGGCGAAACCGGGCATCTTCGCGAACCTCGATGTCGCCTTTTTTGCCGCGGGCGGCACCGTCACGCGGGCGCTGGCCGCCGATGCGATCCGGGCGGGCTGCCTCGTGATCGACAAGAGTTCGGCGTTTCGAATGGATCCGACCGTGCCGCTCGTGATTCCGGAAATCAATCCCGAGAGCCTCCGCCAGCACAAGGGCATCATCGCGAACCCGAACTGTTCGACCGCCGTGACGCTGATGGCGTTGTGGCCCTTGCACCAGGCGTTTGGGCTGAAACGGTATTTTGCGTCGACCTATCAATCGGTGTCCGGCACGGGCGCCGAGGCGGTGCGGGAGCTGGAGGAGCAAATCCAGGCCCACGCCAAGGGCGCGCCGCTCACGCGGAAAGTGTATCCCTATCAGATCGCGTTCAACGTGATCCCGCAGGTGGACAGCTTTGGTTCGAACGGCTACACCGGTGAGGAGACGAAGATGATGCTGGAAAGCCGCAAGATCATGGGCCTGCCGAACCTCAAGGTTTCCACCACCACCGTGCGGGTTCCGGTCGTCCGGGCGCACTCCGTCGCGATCAACGCCGAATTTGAGCGTCCGGTGAGCGTCGAGGCGGCGCGTGCGGCGATCGCCGCCTTTGCCGGAGCCGAGCTCGTCGATGACACCGCGAAGTCCGTGTATCCCACCCCGCTTGATTTCAGCCGCAAGGTGAAGTGCGGGGTCGGCCGGATTCGCGTCGACACGGCCTTCGACAACGGCCTCGCACTTTGGGTCAGCGGCGACAACCTCTGGAAGGGCGCCGCGCTCAACGCGATTCAGAACGCCGAGCTGATGGTCCGCGAAGGCTGGCTCAAACCAAAGGCGGTCGCGGAATAATTCCTTGTCATCACCGCGGCGCGCCCGCTTTCCTCTCCCCTTGGCTCGGACGCCTAGCTCAGTTGGTTAGAGCATCTCGTTTACACCGAGGGGGTCGGGGGTTCGAGTCCCTCGGCGTCCACCAGCCTTCGCTCGCGCCGCCGCGGGAGCCAGGGCGGGCCAACGCCCCGGCGAGTTTCGATTCGGCCAGCCTCGATTTCCAATCATCAACCCAAACCTCCATGCGACACACGATATCCGTCCTCGTTGAAAACAAGTTCGGCGTTTTGGCGCGCGTAGCCGGCATGTTTTCCGGGCGCGGCTTCAACATCGACTCGCTCAACGTCGCGCCCACGCATGACCTTACGCTTTCGCGGATCACGACCGTGCTCAAGGGCGATGAGGCCGCGCTCGAACTCTGCGTCCGGCAGCTGCGGAAACTGGTCAACGTCGTCGAGGTCCTCGATTTCAAGGAGGGCCAGGCGGTGGCGCGCGAGCTGGTGCTCGTGAAAGTCCGTGCCGACGCCAAGGTGCGTCCGGAGATTCTCCAGATTAACGAAATCTTCCGCGCCAAGATCGTTCATCTGTCCGCCGACTCGGTGATCATCGAAGCCACCGGCGACGATGAAAAGGTCAGTGCGCTCCTTGGTCTGCTCGAGCCCTATGGCATTCTCGAACTCGCCCGCACCGGCCGGCTGGCGCTCAAGCGCTGAGTCCCTCAGCGCATCTCAAATCTAGAATCTCAAATCTCAAATTCCACGTTTCCAATCTCAGATCTCAGATCTCCAATCTCCAATCTCAGATCTCAGATCTCAAATCCCACGCTCCGATCCCATGCCCGCCAAAGTTTACACCGACAAAGACGCCGACCTCGGCGTGTTACAAAACAAGACCCTCGCCGTCCTCGGCTATGGTTCGCAGGGCCACGCCCATGCGCTCAACCTCAAGGACAGCGGCTGCAAAGTCATCATCGGCCTCTACGCCGGTTCGAAGTCGAAGCAGGTGGCCGAACAGCACGGCTTCGAAGTCGTCGAAACGGCCGAGGCCGTGCGCCGCGCGGACGTCATCATGGTGGGCCTGCCCGACATGAAGCAGGCGGATGTATACTTGCAGGACATCCTGCCCAATCTCGTCAAGGGCAAGACCCTGCTCTTCTCCCACGGCCTCTCCGTCCACTTCGGGCTGATCACGCTGCACCAGGACATCGATTGCATCATGGTCGCGCCGAAGGGTCCCGGTCACATGGTCCGCCGCCTCTATGCCGAGGGCAAGGGCATGCCGGCCTTGATCGCGGTCGCCCAGGATCGGTCGAAACGCGCCAAGAAAGTCGCCCTCGCCTGGGCGAAGGGCATCGGCTCGACCCGCGCCGGCGTGTTGCAGACGTCGTTCAAGGAGGAGACCGAGACCGATCTCTTCGGCGAGCAGGCCGTGCTGTGCGGGGGCGTCAGCGCCTTCGTGCAGGCTGGATTCGAGACCCTCGTCGAAGCGGGGTACCAGCCCGAGATGGCCTACTTCGAGTGTTTGCACGAGCTGAAGCTCATCTGCGATCTGATGTACGAGAGCGGCATCGCCGGCATGCGTTTCTCGGTTTCCGAGACGGCGAAGTACGGCGACATCACCCGTGGCCCGCGCCTGGTCAACAAGAACACCAAGGCCGAGATGAAGAAGATGCTGAAGGAAATTCAGTCCGGCAAGTTCACCCGGGAATGGGTCAAGGAATACAAGGGAGGGCTCAAGAAGTACCACGCCCTGCTCAAGGCGGGCGAGGACCACCCGATCGAGAAGACCGGCGCCTATCTCCGCTCGATGATGCCGTGGATGACCAAGAAGAACATCAAGGGCGTCCAGGCTTCGTATTCTTGAACCAAGTAGCGAGTAGCGGGTAGTGAGTAGCGAGTAGGCCGCAGGTGAAACCATGCTCGCTACTCACTACCCGCTACTCGCTACTGCCGGTTCGCTCCCATGACCAGACTCGTCCTCGCCACCCGCAAGAGCCCGCTTGCCCTCGCCCAGACCGAGATGGTGGCGGCGCATTTGCGCGGGCAGCTTGGAGTTGAGACCGAGCTGCTCAAGATCGTCACCACGGGCGACCAGCAGATCGAATGGTCGCTGGAGAAACGTGGCGGCAAGGGGTTGTTCACGAGCGAACTCGAGGCGGCACTGCAGCGCGGCGAGGCCGACGTCGCGGTGCACAGCACGAAGGATCTGCCGGGCGACATGCCCGCGGGCCTCGCGATTGGCGGTTACCTGCCGCGGGCCGATGTGCGCGACGTGCTCGTGCTGCGCAGCGGACTCGACGTCCCGGCCACCATCGCGACGAGCAGCCCGCGCCGGCGCCTGCAGATTTCCCGGCTCTTTCCGGGCGTGGCGTTCACCGAGATCCGCGGCAACGTCGACACGCGCCTGCGCAAGATTGGCGAACAACATGCCGCGGATGGCACCATCCTCGCCGCCGCCGGACTCAAACGGCTCGGGATCGACATGTGGCCGGGCATTGAGTTTGTGCCGCTGAGTTTCGATCAAATGGTTCCCGCTGTCGGCCAGGGCGCGATTGCGATCCAGTGTCGCGAAACGGACGCCGCCAAATTTGCGGCGATTTTCGACGGCGCGACGGCGCGCAGTGTCTCGCTGGAACGCGCCTTTCAATCCGCGCTGGGTGGCGGTTGCCACACCGCTTTCGGGGCGCACGTCACCCACGACACCCTCCATCTTTTCCACGAGAACCTCGGGTTGCGCAGCGTGCCGCTGGTGGCCGCGGACATTGCAGCGCCGGTCGAAACCGCCGCGCGCATCCTGCAGCAACTCGGCCTTCTGCCGTGAGCGCCACCCCGTCATTGTCCGGACGCCGGATCGCCATCACCCGGGCGCGGGAGCAGGCGTCGGAACTCGCCGGCAAGCTGTCCGCGCTCGGTGCCGAGGTCATCGAACTGCCGCTGATCCAGGTCTCGAAGGAGGTCGATAAGCAGACGCTCGCCGATGCGTTCCTCGAGCTGGCGCACTACGATTGGATCGTGTTCACGAGCGCAAACGGGGTGCGGTTTTTCTTTGCGGAGTTTCACCGGGTTTTTGACGACATCCGCTCGCTCGGCTTCGTGCGCCTGGCCTGCGTGGGCGAGGCCACGGCTCGGGCCATCACCGAGCAGCATCTGCGGGTCGAGTGCCAGCCCAAGGTCGCGACCGCCGAGGCGCTGGCGGATGAACTCATCGCCACCGGCAGCCTCGACAACGCGAAGGTGCTGGTGATCACCGGCAACCTGAATCGCGACGCGTTGACCCAGAAGCTCGAGGAGGGCCGGGCCATCGTCGACCGGCTGCAGGTCTACAAGACGGAAAAAACCGATCTCAGCCGCGACCCCGCGGCCGCCGATTTCCGGGCGCACGGGGCGGATGCCATTCTCTTTGCGAGTTCGTCCGCGGTGCAGTCGTTCGTCGATCAGGCCGCGGAGCTGAAGCTGGCACCGGGTGCGCGTCGCCCGCTCGCGGGCAGCATCGGCCCGCAGACCGGCGAGACGATGAAGCAGGTCGGGATGCCGATCGATTTCACCGCGAAGACACCGGGGCTCGATGCGTTGGTGGACGCGCTGGTCAGGAAATTGAACCCCTGATGAAAGTCCCGTTCCTCGATCTTTCCCTCCAGCACCGCGCCCTGCGCGAGCCGGCCTTGGCGGCGTTGGCGGCAACCTATGATGCGACGCGCTTCTGCCTGGGCAAGGACGTCGAGGATTTTGAGCAGAACTTTGGCGCTGCACTCGGCTACCCGCGCGTGCTCGGGATGAACAGCGGCACCGCGCCGCTGCATGTCGCGTGCATGATCGCCGGTTTCGGGCCGGGCGATGAGGTCGTCACCTCGCCGTTCACGTTCATCTCCTCGGCCTGGGGCATCAGTTATGTCGGGGCGAAGCCGGTGTTCGCGGACATGGAGGCGGGCACCTTCAACCTCGATCCGGCGAAGCTCGCCGCGGCGATCACGCCGCGAACAAAGGGCATCATCATCGTCCATCTTTTCGGCCAGCCGGCGCGGATGGACGAAATCATGGCGATCGCGCGTCAGCACCGGCTCTTCGTGATCGAAGACTGCGCGCAGGCGGTCGGCGCGAAGTACCAGGGCACGCCGGTCGGGCTGATCGGCGATGCCGGGACGTTCAGCTTTTATCCGACCAAGAATCTCGGCGCCTGCGGCGAGGGTGGCGCATTTGTCTCGCGACGCGAGGAGGTGCAAACGAAGGCGCGGCACATCCGCGTGCATGGATCGGATCGGCGCTACTATCACGACATCGTCGGCGGCAATTTTCGGATGGACGGATTTCAGGGCGCGCTGCTCAACGTGAAGCTGCCGCTGCTCGCAGCCTGGACCGCGCGGCGCCAGGCGATCGCGGCCCGCTACCTCGCTGGCATCAGGCTCGCCGATGTCCGGCTGCCCGATCAGCCCGCCTACGGGCGATCGGTGTTCCACCAGTTCACGCTGCGCCATCCGCGGCGCGATGCCTTGCGCGCGCACCTCGCGCAGCGCGAAGTCGGCACGGATCTGATCTACCCGGTGCCGCTGCACCTGCAGAAATGTTATTCGGAGCTCGGATACGGTCGCGGCGCATTTCCGGTGGCGGAGCAGGCCGCGGAAACCTGTGTCAGCCTGCCGATGTTCCCCGAGTTGACCGACGCGCAGGTCGATCACGTGATCGCCTCGGTTAATTCGTTTTGATTCCCCCCGGCACAGAGGAGCCGAACAGACCGGTTGAACATCATGCCCTTTGGGCCCCTCGATTTGACCCTCCGATGATCGCCGGCATTCGCCTCAAAGTTTGCGGGTTGACCTCGCACGTCGACGCCGAGCTGGCCGACCGTTGTGGGGCGGACTATCTCGGCTTCATCTTTCACCCGAAGTCACCGCGGCACATCTCGCTCGCGCAGTTTCGCGCGATGGCTTCCCGGCTGCCACCGCGGCGAAAGGTGGCCGTCACGGTCGAACCGACCACGGAGGAGCTCGCGGCCCTGCGCGCGGCGGGCTGCGACTATTTCCAGATCCACTTCCGGGCTGACGCGCCGGCGAGTCAATTGCAGGCGTGGTCCGCGGTCGTCGGGCCCGAGCATCTCTGGCTGGCGCCCAAGCTGCCGCCCGCGGTCGATGTCGCGGCCGGGGTGCTTGCAGCGGCAAAGTTTGTGCTGCTCGATACGTTTCACGCCGAAGGTTTCGGCGGCTCCGGCCAGACCGGAGACTGGGGCAAGTTTGCGCGCCACCAAGCCGCGCATCCCGATCACTTCTGGATTCTGGCCGGGGGCTTGAATCCCGGTAACATCGGCGGTGCGATCGCGCAAAGCGGCGCGCGATTCGTGGACGTCAACAGCGGGGTCGAGAGCGCCCCGGGGGTGAAGGACGAGGCGAAGCTGAAGGCCTTGGTCGCCGCACTGGGCCGGGCGCGTGAGACGTGAGGTGTGACACTCAATCGGGAAACCACGGATGAAGCCCGGTGGGCGCGGAGGCAGCGGGAGGAATCCGGAATCGATGACGCGCAAGGCGCTCCGCGTTCAGGCCGCGCCGAACCCCGGCGCGCGTTCGTGCGCGAGCAACCGCCGCTTGATCGCTTCACCGAAGGCGAAGCCCGTGAGCGAACCGTCAGCGCCGATCACGCGGTGACACGGCACGATGAGACAGATGGGATTGGTGGCATTGGCGCGGCCCACGGCGCGTGACGCGGAGGGTCTTCCCATCTGCGCCGCGAGTTCACCGTAGCTGCGCGTTTCGCCAAAGGGAATGCGGCGCAGCGCGGTCCAGACCTGCTGCTGAAACGGCGTCCCTCGCGGCGCCAGCACCAGATCGAATTCCTTCCGCGTGCCGGCGAAATACTCGAGCACCTGCGCCCGCGCCGCCGCCACACGGGACTTGTCATCCATTAGATGACAACCGCCGGCGCGACGGCCCAGGGCGGCCCGGGCGCCGAAGGCGGTGGCGACGACGGCCCCGGCCGCGTCAACCGCGATGGAGAATTCGCCGAGCGGAGTCGAAAAGGTGTTAAAGAAACAGGTCATGGTGGAAGGGGTTGGTTGAATTGCCAGAGGTGGGCGGTGGCCAGGCTGCGATGAGGCGAGAACATCCCCATGAGCCGCCGCGTGGCATCGAGGTCGGGGCGCTCCTCGAGGTTGAAAAGTGACTTGAGACTGCTCGTGACACCCGTATCGCCGAGCGGCACGCAATCGGGCAGGCCGAGCGAGCGCATCATGAGATAGTTCACCGACCACGGACCGAGACCGCGAATGGCGAGCAGGGTGCGTTCCGCGCGCGTGGCCGACATCGTGCGCAGCGCGGCGAGATCGAGTTT
>JBIJCX010000068.1:0-28239 GCA_044344465.1 Opitutaceae bacterium | reverse complement strand
CTTCTACAAACGGTATCTGGCCGCGATTCCCCTGCCGTTCATCAATGCCGATGTGCTCGCGCAGACGCTGATCCAGGCCGGCGCGCCGGCTGGCGAAGAGACCGAGCGGCTGGCGGCGGAACTGGCCGGAGAAGAAGCGCCAGGAACTCTTGGCGAGGAGGGAGAGCTTCATCACCGAGACCGTGTTTTCCGATCCGGTCGGCGCAAAGGTGCAGGCGTTGCGCGACGCCCAGGCAGCGGGCTACACGGTCGTGCTGATCTTCCCGTGCGTGGATTCGGCCGAACTGACCGCGCTGCGCGTGAAAAGCCGGGTGCGAGACGGCGGACACAACGTGCCGGCCGACAAAATCGCGGCGCGCTACGAGCGGATGCGCGGAAACGTGAAGGCGGCTCTGACCTTCGTGGATTTCGCCATCGTGGTGGACAACTCCTCGTTCGAGACCCCGCTCCGCCCGGTCGCCGCGACCTCCAAGGGCACGGTGATCTATCGGAATCCACCGTTGCCGTGGTGGGCGGAAGAAGTGCTGCCGAAGGAGTGAGTGGCGGAACGCCGGCTCACTGCACCTGGAATTCGCCCGGCAGGCCCTGCGGACGCAAATGCACCATGACGACCAGCAGCAGACCGTAGAGCAGCAGGCGTAGGTTGGCGGCCACGGCATCGGGGATGGCGATCATCACGGCCGCACCGACGAGCGGGCCGCGGAAGTTGCCGGCTCTCCCGACGAGCAGCATCGAGAGCATCAGGATGGATTCATCGAGCGAGGCGCTGGACGGATCGATGTAGCTGGCCTGATACGCCGCCCACTGGCTCTGGGGCTGCATCCGGCGGACCCACGGACCACCTTGCCAAAGGCCTCAAGCACCTCGGGCGAGCCATCGTAGGCGCAAAGCGCGATGATCTGGACCGCCGCTTCGAGGGCCTTGAAATCCGTCCCGCTCAGTGGCGCGAGACAATGCTTTCCGTAATT
Organism: Opitutaceae bacterium; assembly: GCA_044344465.1. Taxonomy (GTDB): domain Bacteria; phylum Verrucomicrobiota; class Verrucomicrobiia; order Opitutales; family Opitutaceae; genus ER46. The sequence continues at coordinate 27,271 of JBIJCX010000068.1, read as the reverse complement.
GGCTTTCAGCCACGGGTAGACCGTTACACAGGCAGGGTTAGTTTTCATGGTTGGAAGAAAGCCGACACAACCGCGCCATGCTCTGCGCAATCAGCCGGACGCTCAGGCTCAGCTACCAAACCACGTTGAAACACGCCAAGCGTGGGTGGACTCCCTCCACTGCTGTTCCAGTCTGCAACGAAACTACTGTGGAGTAGTTTGGTTGGCTCTGTTGACGCTTCCAGCCCGCATGCTGCGCACAACGCGGCGATGCGGCGCCTACTCCCCGGCAAGGCACCGGCGCAACGTTGCCGTCGCGACTCAGTGTCTGGACCAGTCAACCGGACATGGGTTGATTTTCAGTCCCGGGCCTGAGTTCTCTCCCCTTTGTCCCGCATTTGCCGCCCAGCAAGCCTTGAAACGGCTATTGCTTTTCAAGCGACCTCGACTAAGATTCACGGATGAAGTTTACTTGGGATCCGAGGAAGGAGGTCGCCAACCTTGAGAAACACGGCGTACCATTTTCGGAAGCTCAACAGGCATTCGATGATCCCGAGGCCATCGTTGCATTCGACGAAGCGCACAGCCCCCGCGGCAAGCACGAGCTGCGTTGGTGGCTCCTCGGCAAGGTTGGCGTGCGCGTCATGTTGGTCCGGTACACCCACCGTCCGAACGGAATTATCCGAATCATCGGCGCCGGGTACTGGGAGATTGGAGCAAAGATTTATGAAGAAAAAAACTGAAAGCATTGAGAAGCCCCGGTTCAACAGCGCTGGCTATCAGGTCAACATGAAGGACCTGAACGGCGAGCCGTTGCCCGATTTGGAGAAGCTGGCCTTCCGATCCTTCAAGCACGGCGGTGCTCGGGTTGGCGCAGGACGCAAGCCCACGGGCCGCCAGGCCGTTCTCTTGCGGCTTAGCCCCAAGCTAATCTCGGCGTTGCGCAAGGAAGCCGAACGCAATCATCGAACTCTGTCCGACGTAGCAGAGGAACGTCTGGCCCACGCTTGATGGCGACTGCAGGTGTGAACAGAAAAGAACACCGATGCACGCCGGTGCTCGGCACGTGGGTGTCGGGGAACCAAAAGCGGCACCAAACAGGTTGCAATCGAGTGCAACGCTGTCGCTCTGGCTGCCCAACACACCCTCAATGGTTCCTAGTTGAATCCACGTTTGCCTATTGTTGGCCGCCGCGCCTCCCGTCGCGGCCCGACTGCGCAATCTCTCCGGCAAGTCGGCGAGCCGTGCCCGGGCGGCCACCACGTTCCCGCGTGCTGCATGCACAATCGCCATGTTGATCGACTCCGCATCGCCTGCCAACGAGTCGGCGAGGTCGAAACTCACCACGTCATCCAGCTTGCCCTGGCTTCGCAGCCTGCGGTGGCGCCAGCTTTTTCCTCGCTCCCACGCTTCGGGTTTGATCCCGGACCAGAACTGCTCCTGGAGTTGCGTCGAGCCGTTCAGGTAGAAAGTCACTTCGCCGATGTAGTGCCGTGCTTCCGGATTGTCCGGCACCCGCGCTAAGATCCGCCGCTGCACCGCGATCGACTCCGCATAACGCCGGCCGGTCGTGAGCAGGTTCACGGTGCGGTAGAGATTGGCGAGGTTTCCCGGATCGACGTCTTCGAGCTGCCTCCGAAGCTCCAGCGTCTTTTGCTGCCAACCTGCTCCGAGTTGTTGGTAGGTTTCCGCGAGCCGGCCGAGGTAGTCGGGATCCTTCGGTCTCAGGCGTCCGAAGCGCTCGTAGTGTTCGAGCGCCCGCGCCGTGTCGCCTGCGCCAAGGTAGTAGTCGCCAAGCGCAAGAATCACTTCCGGGGAATCCGGCGCCAGGCGTCTGGCCTGGTCGACGGCCTCCTTGGCTTTCGCCAGCCTCGCTTGGCGGTCAGCCGCTGCAGTTTCGGTGGTGTAGACATAGACGAGCTCGGCGTAAGCGGCCGCGTAGTTGGGATCGAGGCGCACGGCCTCGAGGAGAAACGGTTCCATGGTCCGGGCGTTCTCCGTCGCATTGCCGAAGTTGCGGCGAGCTTCGCGGGCCTTGAGGAATTGCTCGTAGGCGGCCGTGCTCGTGGTCGGGCGGCGCTCGACGAGCGTCTTCTCCTCCGGCGAGAGCGCCGTTTTCAACGCTTGCGCGATGTCCTTGGCCAGCTCGGCCTGAATCGAAAAAACATTCGTGAGGGTCTTGTCGTAGGCATTCCGCCAGAGGCCCTCCTCCGTGCGCGCGACGCTGAGTTGAGCGGTCACCCGCACCTGATCTCCGGCGCGCCGCACGCTGACGTCGACGTCATCCTCGAAGTCGTGACCACCGATCGGTATTCCGACGTGGAGGCGCGGATCCGCCAAGTTGGATTCAATCATGACAAGCGCGAAGGCACGCCGCCTTGTCGTTGGGTGCTCGGCAACCTGACGGTCGACATCATGCCGACGGACGGTGCGCATCTCGGACTCAACACGGCGTGGTTCAAGGAAGCGCTGGCCACGGCAACCGAACAGGAGTTTGCGCACACCCGCGTGAAACTGGTCTCGCCGGCCGGATTCCTCGCGACCAAATATGTCGCTTTTCGCGACCGGGGCCATGGCGACTACTACGCCAGCCATGATCTCGAGGATTTCGTCACCGTGGTCGATGGACGCGAGAACATCGTCGACGATGTGGACCACGCGCCCGCTGGATTGCGCCGTTATCTCGTCGAGGCCGTGGGTACCCTGATGAGCACACCCGAGTTTGATGAGGCCCTGCCGGGGCAGCTACCCCCGGATCCAGCCAGCCAGGGGCGCCTGCCCATGCTCAGGGAAAAACTGCGGAACCTCGCCGGCCTGCGCTGATGGGTCCAACGGAGCGCGTTCGCGCTTTGGCTTGCTGCCGCGGACGACGGGATCAAAAGTGCCGCTGTCATGGCAGGTTTTCCTTCCGCCGACTCCTTCGCTGAAGCGAACGATTGCCGCCCAAGGGTGCGGCCAGGCCGACGTGACACCCGCCGGGAATTCCTGCGCCGCGCCGCCATCCTGCCGGCCGCGCTGCTGATTGCCCAGGAATACGCGCACGGCTCCACGCCAGCGGTAAAGCCCGGGGAGAAGACGCCGTGCGTGCCCTTCGGCCGCCATACCATGTCGCGCCTCGTGTGCGGCGGCAACCCGTTCAACGCCGGTTCGCATCTCTCCGGTTTCGTCAACCGCGAGATGCGGACCTACTACACGCCGGAGCAAATCCTCAAGACCCTGCGCCGCTGCGAGGAAGTCGGCGTCAACTTCTGGCAGTCCAGCGGGCGGAATCTGGAGCTCTACGAACGCTTAATCGCGGAGGGTGGTCGGATGCGGTACCTCTCGCTGGCCAAGGACGGGGCGGAAATACCACCGCTGGTGAAGGCCGGCTGCGTGGGCATCGCCCACCACGGCGAAGTGACCGACCAGCTCTTCAAGGCCGGGCAGTTTGAAAAGGTGAATGACTTCCTCAAACACGTGCGCGACGCCGGGCTGATGGTCGGGGTCTCCACGCACATGCCGGCGGTCGTCGATGCCGTCGAATCGAAGGGGTGGGATGTCGATTTCTACATGACCTGCGTCTACGAACGCAATCGGACCGTCGAGGAACTGAAAACGCTGCTCGGGCACGTGCCGCTGCCCGTGCGCGAGGTCTACCTCGAGGAAGATCCTCCGCGCATGTACAAGGTGATCCGCCAGACGCGGCGCACCTGCCTCGCCTTCAAGATTCTGGCCGCCGGTCGTCTCTGCGAGAACAAGGTCTCCGTCGAAAAGGCCTTCCGCCAGACCTTCGAAGGCATCAAACCCACGGATGCCGTCATCGTCGGTCTCTATGATCGCTACTCCGATCAGGCCGCCGAGGACGCGGAGTGTGCGCGGCGGTTTGGCAGATAGGCCCGTGTAGCGGAGTTCAATCAAAGCCCGGTCGCAGCGTCACCCGCGAGATGGATATTCCACGGCCATCATATGCGGGCAGCCACGGAAATTCGGCCAGGTTCGCTTTCGCTGCCAAACGACCTTCAAAACAAATCGGAAAAAATCTTTCGCCCACCCCTTGAATTCTTTTCTGGAACATCCGTTGTAACTCTTCAGTCACTCAATCGTCTTTCCGCCACTTCACATGAAATCCGCACAATTTATACAACCCTCAGCCCTCCGGCTAACCGGATGGCATTCGTTGTGTGCGGCAATTCGTCCGCAGACGACGAAATCGAGGATGCGTAGCGAACGACTTCTCAATCGATCCGTCTACGCGACCCTCCATGGAAGTGGTGTCACCTGACGACCAGGCTTTTCAAAGCCCAACGCCCAGACCCACTTCCGCCCGGAAGTGGGTTTTTTCTGCCCTGATGGGGCCGCTTCCGGGATCGAGTGCGAACTCTTTTCCATATTCCATAAGCGGCTTCATCGCTGAGCCCGGTCAATCAGCCCAACGTCCGCGTGCAAATCCTGCGGCCGTCCAATCCGGCAGACCTGTTCTGCCGAGAGGGACGACGGTGTGTGTTCTTTTTTGCGAGGGAATTCGCGAGGCGAGTTCCTCCATTTTCCTTAAGGAAGCGCCGGTTCTCGATCCGAGGCTGGAATCCGCTTCGCCCGATCGGATCCCTATGAAGCCAGCCGGCGGCCCAAGTCCGGCAGGGGCCGAGTTTACCCGCGGTCATTGAGGACGGACGTCGGAGAAGTCTTCCGACGCCGAGTGACCTCAGCCGCGGTTCAATTTCCCATCACGACGTGCTCGAGCAGCCAAGGGACCAGCCTGCAAAGCTGAGGTTCGCGGGTGCAACTCCCGCCGTCGTGTCCATTTTCCGGGGTTGTAGTGACAATAGTAGCACGCCGCGCCCGCAACGCGGAGGCGACGGAGCGTAACCGTCCGGCTCCACCAATTTTTCCCGAGAGGTGTTCACAGATGCACGGCTGTCTTCCAAACCGTTTCGACAGGCTCAAGGCCCTGAGCGGCGTCGAAGGGCAGCGGGAGCCGGCGCGCTACCGGCCTCGGGCACCAGCAGGTCCTAGATGTACGAGTGGACGGGTTGGTCTCCAAAACCGACCGGGAGGGTGCGGGTCCCTCAGGACCTGCCAATTTTCCTGGAGGTTAGGCCGATCTAGTGATGGCGCGGGGCTGAAGTCCACGAGAGCGCGGCGCGCAACCGCGAGCCTCCACCATTTTTCATGGCAGGAAGCGGGCAGTCCCGCCGCCGGTCTCAAGCCAAGGACAGGGGAAACAGGCGACCTCAACGGCTTGACACAAGCGAATGACTGACAAGATTGTCAGCCATGCAGGTCACGGTCCGTGAATTCACCCGTAAGTTTCCCAACTACCGACGAGCTGCCCTTGCGGGTAAGGAGGTTCGCGTGCGTGACCGTGCCGGCAACGCCTTTGTTTTCCGCGCGACGAAAGAAGTCCCCGTAAGTCTGGCTGAAGCGATGGGCGAGTTGATCGGTTCGATTCAAAGCGGCCGGCGGAAGAAATCGCTGGCCGGCTACGGTCGTGATTGACGCGATCATCGATACCGGTCCGCTCGTTGGTGCCCTTGACCAGGATGACCAATGGCACAAGTGGTCTGCGGCACAGTTCGCAACGATTCGACAGCCTGCGCTGACGTGTGATGCCGTAATTTCGGAGGCATGCTTCCTCCTACGTGGCACGCCCGATTCACGGGAGAAGATCTTTGCCCTGATTGAACGTGGCATCTTGCGCGTTGTGCCGATTCTGCCGGATGAATCAGCCGCGATACGCACCCTCATCTCGCGCTACGGCCAGCAGATGGACTATGCGGATGCGTGCCTCGTCCGGCTCTCGGAGCTGCATCGGTCGCATGTGGTCGTAACGACCGACGCCGAGGATTTTCGGATTTATCGGAGGCTTGGGCGGCAATCGCTTCCGTTGCTCGTACCCTAACGCCAGCCGAGACCGTCGCGATGGGGTGTTTCAGACCCGTGCGTGATCGGCACAAGCGGCCAGTTTTATTGGAGCGCAGCCTGGAAGTCAGGCACTCGGCTTGGGACCGAGACCACGCGGGTGCGGGAGCGCAGCGGCGCGACCGGGCCGCCGGAGGCGGAGCCCGCAGGGCCGAGCGCGATGAGCGCGAGCCCATCCCGCCGTACTTCGCAGCACTGCCCGCTCCGCGGGCGCCCGTGCTGCTCACCCCTCACTTCGTTCGGGGCTCTTCGGAGCGAACTTCGGCGCCCGGGCAGCGGTCGGACGCCGTCGCGCCAACGAGCTTGCCTGCATGGCGGTCGCTCGCCTTAGCTGCTCCCGTCGCAGCCCCGCCCCCACGAGACGCTGCGACGCACCCGGAAGACTTTTCGCCGTTATGAAACCCACGACACCTGACCAATACCTCGCCAGCCTTCCCGCCGATCGCCGCGCCGCGATGCTCGCGGTCCACGCCGCGATTCGCAAGGCCGTGCCCAAACTCACCCCCGAAATCATGATGGGGATGGGTTCGCCCGTCATCGGTTACGGCAAGTATCACTACAAGTCTGCGAGCGGCCGCGAGGGCGACTGGTTCCTGATCGGACTCTCCGCGCGCAAGAACTACTACAGCCTCCACATCTGCGCAGCCGACAAGGGCGGTTACCTCGCCGAACAAGATGCCGCCAAGCTCGGCAAGGTGAAGACCGGCCGCAGTTGCATCAACTTCAAGAAACTCGAGGACCTGAAGCTCGACGTCGCGATGGCGCTCGTGAAACAGGCCGTGAAGTCCGGCGGCCTCAACGCAGCGGGGTAACAGTTCTGCGGCGCGGACGAACTCAGCCGCGGCCTCAGCCGTCGGATCGTATACGCGCCGGAGCGAGAATCCGGTGAGCGCAAGCTCGTGAGGGTGCGACTCCCTCTGTCCGCACCAATTTATCGCGGCGGGGTGAAATTACCATCATGCGGCGCTTCGAACGCCGGGTTGCGGATGGGGGAGGCCAGCAGGCCGACCGGCACGCCGCAGGCGCGGGGCGAAGCCCCGAGCGCGTGAGCGCGAGTCAATCCCGCCGCGAGGTCCACTCCCCGTGGCCGAGCAGTTCAGGCCTCCGCCTTCTAAGCGGATCGACGCAGGTGCAAATCCTGTCGGGGGGACTTTTGGAGGTGAAACCGGACAAGCGTGCCGGCACCCGTTTGAAGCGGACTGGGCGGCGACGCCGCTGGGGAGCATACCCTGTCGCCCCCGCCATTTTTTTGGAGAGCAAAACCGCGAAGCGCGAGAAATCTGCACTGCAGATTTCTTAAGGAATTCGCGGAGCGAATTCCTGGCTCGTAGCTCAAAAGCAGAGCACTCGCCCGATAAGCGAGTGACGACGGAGCGTTACCGTCCGGGCCAACCATTTTGGAGGGTTAATTCCGAGACTTGAGAGTGCCGGGTTCTTGGATGGCCGTCAGGAGTGATCTGACGCGGCAGCGCGGAGCAATTCGGTTTGGCGGTCGGCGATCCTGACGGAGAGATCGACGCAGCGATCAACGAGCGCACGGAAGCGTTTGAAGTTGGCGAGCAGCGACTTGATCCGAGGTAGTTCTGCCGGCCGGACGTAGCGGGAGCGACTGCGCATGTTGTGGGTGTAGCTGAGCTGCCAGTAGGCACCGGTCTGTGCGACCGGATCTTTGTATTGCTGGCTGAGGGATCAGGAAGCCCCTCCAGCAACCGGGTGCCTTGCGGGGTCTCCCTGACCGCAACCACCCAATGGCGTTTTGCCGCGCGGAGCTTGCCCCGGTCGAGCGCCATGGCCACCGATTCGGCGTGCGCCTGGCGCCGGAACAAACAAGCTTGGTGATCTCGTCGACGGCGTATACGCCTCGCTTGACGTCGAAGAATGCGGCGCGTTTCCGGGTCCAACAAGTGGCAATAACGTAACGCCTGGGATCCTCGAAATCCCTTACGCGACGATGCAGTTCGGCAAGCGCCTCCTTTGAGAATGGCGGTACGCTGGCGTTTCGTTGCTCCTCCCGGCGAACGACGGCAACCGCGCGCTTGCCCTGGCCTGACCGGATGAGATCCAGCAACGATGTGCGACCGTGGGCAACGGGCTGTACAAACCAGGAAAGCACGCGCATCGTATCATGGGTTCGGAAAAGGGCGAGGATCGCTCCGGCAACAATGGAGGGTACGCAACCGAAAAGCGGCCCGACGCTCTTACCTTATCGATTGGCACGCGGCACTCGCGGGGCGATGGTTGGCATGCAAGGTTCACTTTCTAATGTTTGGAGTATTCGAAACGATCGATGACTTTCCCGGTATCGTAGAGGAGAGTCTTGGGATAATACGCCTCATCAAACGGCCGCGGCCGGGTCGGTCCGCCCCAGGTTGATCCCTCGCGACGGCCCCAATGCCGGCGTACCCAATGCGGTCCCCGCAGTGGATCCCGCGTGCGGTTCATCCAGGCGATCAATTCGTCAAGCAAGCGCTCCCGTTGGGACACGCTCACCGGATCGCCGATTCGGTTCTGAAGCTCGAGAGGATCCGTCGAGAGATCGTAGAGCTCATCCGTGTCGAGCAAGTTGATCACCAGCTTGAAGCGCCCATCGAAGACACATCGGATTGGGGCAAAGGCGCCAAAGCCGTCGTGATCGACTTCAAACCGGTTGAACTCGAGGAAGACGCGATCGTTGGTGCGATGCGCCGGATCGCGCATCTGGGCCAGCAGAGATCGCCCGTGAAGCAGGTCCGGCACCGGCACCCCGAAGAAGTCGAGCAACGTCGGCACCAGATCGATGTGCGAGATCGGGGCGTGGGAGACCGCTCCAACGGGAGCGACACCCGGCCAGCGGACGATAAACGGAATGCGGACAATTTCCTCGTACATGCAGGGACCTTTGCCGTAGAGGCCGTGGCTGCCGAACATGTCCCCGTGGTCGCTGGTGTGGATGACCATCGCGCCAGGGGTTTCGGCGTCGATCGTCTCCAGTACCCGGCCCACCTGGGAGTCGCAGAAACTGTTGCAGCCAAAATGAAGCGGATGGCGCAAACTTGTCGTGCCCCCCTGGCGCACGAGTTGCGTCCGGTGGGCCGCGGTGTGCCGCACCCACTCCCGCTGCGAGCCTGGTTTGTCAGTCAGGGGGGCGTCCGCGTTGGGGACGGGAAAGAGGAACTCACTGAACGCGCTGGCATACGGCTCCGGCGCGATGAACGGGTGGTGCGGTTCGTCGATCGACACGACCAGCAGAAAATCACGATCGCGGTGGATGCGGATGAATTCCCGCGCGCGCTCGGCGATGCGCCAGGCATGGGTGAATTCCGCGGTGATGCCGTGCGCGGCGACGTCCTTGGGATCGAGGACCCGCCGCGACAGCGCGCGCGCTTCGTCATTCGGCAGCGAGTCGAGGTAGTTGCGCCCGTCCATCCAATAGGCCGGATCCCAGCCGGGCGGACAACGCCCGTCGCCAAAGTAGTCACTGCCGTCCAGGTGCCATTTGCCGATGTAGCCGGTGGCGAAGCCGTGATCACGCAGTCGCTGGCCCAGAGTGGGAATATCCAGATGGGGCGCCATGTCGTTCCCAAGCACGCCGTTGCTGTGCGGATAAAGGCCCGTTAGCATCGCCGAGCGGGACGGCCCGCAGACCGGAGCGCAGGTGTAGGCGCCGTTGAACCGCACGCCTTGGGCAGCCAGTCGGTCGATGTGGGGCGTGCCCAGGGCCAGGTCCGGACGGTAGCACCCGACGCAGTTGGCGCCTTGGGTATCGATGAGGAAGAGAACGGTCTGTCGATTAGCCATGGGAAAGGTCCTGCCGGGTTTCACTCCGCACGCGGATCCCGCGCGCCAGCGGCGGCGGCCGTACGGCGAATCGATCGCCGGTACACGGTCGGAGTCTGTTGCGTGATGCGCTTGAACAGGCGACAGAAATAAAACGGGTCCTCGTAGCCCACCAGGCGCGCGACGTTTTCCACCTTGGTATCGGTCGCGGCGAGGTATTCACACGCCTTGGCAATGCGCTGCCGGTTGAAATAGCTCCGCGGGCTCTGGCCCGTGTGCTTGCGAAACTGCAGCGTGAAATACGCATGGGACATCCCCGCGCTGGCCGCCAGTTCGTGGATGCTCACGTGCGCCCCGACGTTCTTGCGCATCATGGCGAGCGTGCGCTCGATGCGCGCCCCCGCGGACTCCTGCGGCGCGGAACGCTGACAGATCTGCCCGAAAAGATCGCCGAGGAGCTGGTGCATCGCCGCAGAAGCCTGCACGAGGTTCTTGTAGGCCTGGCCCTCCTGGAAGACGCCGAGGATCTTCTCGAAGTTCTCCACGAAGCGAAGGTCCGATGCGACCGCGATGCAGACATTCTTTCCTCCGCCGGTGAGGATCTCGTAGTACTGCTGCGCGACCGTGCCGTTGAAATGGATCCAGTAGTAGGACCACGGGTGCTCGGAATCAGCCGCATAGGCGTGAAACTCGAACGGCCGCAGGAGCGCGAGAGTGCCCCGGGTGATCCGGTGCTGGCCCTGGCTGAGATCGAGAACCCCCGCCCCATCGAGGCAGTACAGCAGCGTGAACGCCCAATCTCCGTTGGGCCGGGAAACCTTCTGTCCCAGGGCACGGGGAAAATAACCCAGGCGGCACGGCAGCAGCGCCGCGGTCAGGGGCTGCCGGCTGGCCGATTCCACGATCTTGGTCGGCAACTTGAAGATCCGCTCGCCCGGGAAATCCTCCCGGCCGAGCACGGAAACGAGTTTGCGGCCGTTGAAATTGAAGACGCGCGTCTTGGGATCCGCCATATACCCCTCGAGCGAGAAGGCCTTGGGATCCCGCGCCGGCAGGACGCGGGAGCGCGGCTTGGCGGGAGGACCCGGATTGCACTTGGCTTGGGGCAGCTTGGACATGTTCAGATACTACCCGCCGCCAGACAGCCGCCACAGCGCAAAGTAGAAGATAAGGGCAGCCAGGGCGACCGCCACCGAGGCCACGCGCAGACCGGACCACGGGGTGAGGTCCACCGCCGGCGCGGCAGACACGCCGGGCCGTGGGGCTTGGGGGTTGGACGGGGTCGCCGGTGCAAACCGGCCGCCGACCCACATGAAGCCGCAGAGCAGAAGCGTGTTGAGGGCCGCCAGATGCAGCCAGTGGACATGCACCGCGGATACATTGAAGCGGAACCCGAGAAACCCGTCGCCCCACAGGCAGTTCAGCAGGATCGAGGTAAAGACTCCCAGAATCATGGAAAAGTTAGCCGCCCAAGCCGGCACCCGCCGACTGAGCATGCCCATGACGACGACCGCAAGCAGGGGCAGCTTGAAAGCCGACATCACCTGCTTCATCATCGTAAAGATTCCCTCGGAGGAGCCGCCCAGCAGGCTGCTGGTGAGGATGGCGACGACCACGATTCCCACGGAAAAGATCTTGCCGGCGAGAACCATGGCGTGGTCCGAAGCGCCCGGCCGCAGCCAACCGCGGTAGAGGTCGACGCTGAACATCGTCGAGACGCTGTGGAGGCCGCCGTTGAACGCGCTGATCACGGAGCCCAGGAAGACCGCCGCGAAGAGACCCACCAGATAAGGCGGCAGCACGGCATCGACCAGCAGCGAATACGCGAGGTCGCCATTGCCGATTTTCGATGGGCCAAACATCTCCGCGGCAATGATGCCGGGAATCACCAGGAAAAACGGCCCGAGCAGCTTGAGGCCCGCCGTGGCCAGAATTCCCTTCTGGGCCTCGGCAAAGCTCTTCGCGCCGAAGGAGCGCTGCACGATCATCTGGTTGGTGCACCAGTAGAACAGGTTGATGAAAAGCATGCCGGTGAAGAGCGTGTCGAACGGCACGTTCGAGCGCGGCCCACCCACCGGGTTAATTTTCGCAGCCTGGTGCTGCATCACGCGGGTCAGGCCGGCGAAGAAGTCACCATCCCCCAGTTTGAACAAGGCGAGCACGGGAATGAGCAGACCGCACACCAGCAGGCCGGCGCCGTAGAGCGTGTCGGACAACGCCACCGCCTTCATGCCGCCGAAGAGCACATAGCAGGTGCCGATGATGCCAATGCTCCACGCCATGAGCTGGAACGAAGCCCGCTCTGAAATGCCCAGCTGCGTGTGCACGTGGAAAATCGTGCTCATCGCCACGCCACCGGAATAGAGCACGAACGGCAGGATGTTCAGCGCAATGGCGATGATGAAGACGATGCCCATGATCCGGCGCGCCGTCGCATCGAAGCGCTGCTCGAGAAACTGCGGCACCGTCGTGATGTTGCCCGACCAATAGCGCGGCAGGAAATACCACGCCATGGCGATCAGCGCGAAGACCGGCACCACCTCCCACGCCATCACCACCGCGCCGTGAATCGAGGCCGCGCCGTTCAGGCCGATCAGCTGCTCGGTGGACAGGTTGGTCAACAACAGCGCGCCAGCGACCTGGATCCACGGCAGCTTGCGCCCCGCGAGGAAATAGTCCTGCGAGCTGCTATTATCCATCCCCCGGGTGCGCCACCAAGCGACAAACCCGACGAGTCCTGTGCACAGAACGAACGAGCCGAAGGTGAGCGGAATATTCAAGGGGAGGGTTTATGCGTAAGGCATCGACCAGGGGACATGTGAGAATTCATCCACGTCATTTGCCCTTCGCCTTGCGACGCTCCTCGCGTTTGGATGCCCGCGTCGGCTGGTCCGCCGCTCCAGCGGCCGGACGAACGGCCGGCTGGTTTGCCGCAGACTTCCATTCGGGCAGCGCGTCGCCGCGGTGGATTTCGATCAGGCTGAAAAGGTCATCCTTTTCGTCCGCATTGACCAGCGCAAGGTCGCTGCCCCGAACGCCCCCGCGGGCAAACACGGCGTCCTTGAGCGTGACGATTTCGCTCTTCCATTTCTTCTCCCCCGTGCCCGTCACCGTGAGAGCCGTACGCATGGTGGCTTGGCCGGCATCGTAAAGCAGTTTCCAGGTGGACCCCGCCTGCCCGTCATACCAGAGCACGTGGATCGACATGGTCTTGGGCTGTTTGTCCGCAGAAAACCCGTCGTGCAGCTTGAAATACAGGGCGTCTTTGCCGGCGGCATGCTCGAACCCGCGCGCAAAGCGGTCATAGATGGAGGACGCCTTGGTGAGCGGGCCTCCAACCCGCCACCGCGGAACCGATGTTTCGTCGGGATCAATCTGGTATAGAAATCGACTGTAGTTTTCCGGCCAGATGTCCCAGCCCACGTCGTTGAAGCCCGTTTGGGTGTCGCGTTGCCGAACTTGATCCAGGAGCAGCGCGTTCTTGTCGTCCACTGCCGCGCCATACTTGGAATACGCTGCGGTGATTTTGAGCATGCGATCCACGTTTCGGCGCTCGGCCGGACCGAAAACCGACTCCGGATAGGCCTTCGCGTCGGCCGCATCCAGCCCCTTGTGCAGCGCACAGAAAGCATCCGTGGCGGTTTTCGGATGGATCTGACCCGCGTAGCGACTGAAGAAATGGAAGGAGTAATCGAAGCCCTGCTCCTTGCACGCCTCCATCGCTCCCTTGCTGATATCCCATATGCTCTGCCCTCCGTGGAGGGCGTTCACGGCCCCCCAATAGAAATTGAGCGGAACGTTCAACTGGTACCACGGCTTCTGCCAGGTCTGATCCATTTCAGAACGCCGAAACAGCGTGAGCCCCTTGGGATCGACGAGGTATGGGGTCCACTGCTTGTACAAGGACCGTTCGCCGACCAGATGATGCCCGCGGGAGAGCGCCCCGTTCTTGATCCCAAAGCTGCCGCGAACGTGAGCGGTCACCCAGTCCCACTCTTTGACAAAGCCTTCTTTGGCTTCGATCGCGTCTTCGTCGGAGCCGATGACCGGCCCGACGGCGTTGAAAAGCAGGTCGATCCGCGTTTGGGAGGGATCCTCCTGGAAGTGCTTCACAAACAGGGCGAAGGTCTCCAGACGAAAGTCCCGCCACGCCGGCGCGCTGCGGGGCAGATCGTATCGGCTCTCGACCGCCGTGCCCTTGTACGGAGTTTCGTCGCCCGTGCACCCGGTCTTGATCTGGATGAAGGCGATGCGCTCCTGCTTTTCCCTGGGGTAGGTGCGGATGTGCCTGGCCCATTCCGCAATCAGCCGCTGAAAAAGCGTCTTGTAGGCCGGGGCCAGGTAGTAGGGGTAGCCATTCCATTTCTCCGTGTGCTTTTCCTTCTCCCCCTTGGTCGTCACCCGCGGCACCCCGTGAGCGTAAATCCAATCCGGTGACTCCGGGCCTGCTTCCAGGGACAGATACAGAAACATCTTTCGCTGGTGCGCCTTCTCCACCGCCCGATCCAAACCGCTCCAGTCGAAAACGCCCGGCTGCCCCTCCACGTCCGCCCATCGTTGGTTGAACGAAAACCCCTTCAGGAAGGGGTGATCCTTCGGGTCGAAAGTATCGCCTCGATCCCACACGCCGAAGGCACTCGGAGGCGGCGCGGCGTTGGCCGGGGTGAAAGAAAGGACGGCGATCAGGTGAAGAACAGCCAGGCTGCTCGCAAGGGTCCGGACTGGGGGAAGGGTAAATTTCATGGGAGGGTTATCTAGAAACTGAACCTCGTGGTGATGATCCACTCCAGCGGCGGATTGAAGCGGTAATTGATCAGCGTGCCATCACTGGTCTGTTGGATCCGGACAAACGCATCGTTGTTCAACACGTTGTTGATGTTGGTTTGGAGGGACCACTTGACCGACTTGCCCATCAAAGTGAAGTTTCGGCGATAGGCGGCGTTGAGATCAAAGAAGACCTGCTTCGATCCGTAGTACACGGTACGGACGACGGCCGTCGGCGTGCCCGTGGCGGTGTATCCAATGATCGGTTCGCTGGTGTAACGGACACCGCCGCCGAGGGTGACACCCTTCAGCGGGCCGCTGGAAAAATCGTAGTTGGTCACGGCGTTGAGCTTGTGCCGCATTTGGCCGAGGGGAAGTGCACCATCCGCCAGTGTGAAGTTGGTGAAAGTGGCCGCATCGAGCGCCGTCAACTGCGTACCGATCGTGCCCCTGCCGGTGGCGAGGGGCAGGGCTTGGTTCGACTCCCAAAGCGAACGCCAGGTGGCGATGTACGCGAGTTCCTCCTGACCGATGTTCCTCCGCGAGGTTTGTTCGTTGCTGTAGTTGAGAAAGGCCCGCCAGTTGGCGGTGAAGTTCGCGGTCGCTTCCACCTCGTAACCCTGTGTGCGGGAGTCGAAGGTCGTGCCGGTGCCAAGTGAAGAGGTGCCACTCGGCACCTTGCCGGCCAGGGCGAGGGCGTCCCAGATGGGATTGATCGAAGGGTTGATGTTGCTGAAATTGAAGCCCCTCGCCGCCTCAGTCTGGAAATACCCCGCGGTAACGAAGAGCCGGTGCTTAAAGACGTCCAGCTTGAGGCCGATGTCCTGGCTCTTGCCACGCGGAATCGGCGGGCGGATGAAGGCGGTCAGATCGGAGTTGGCGGCGTTCAATCGCCCGGTAAAGGACGGCAGGCCACTGTTGGCCGCCTTGCTATAGGTCAGCCCGAGCCAGTCGTTGACCTGGAAAACCCCGCTGAAAGATACGCTGCGTGCGATCGTGTTGTTGGGCGTATGGCTGCGCACGGGCGTCGGCAGTCCGTTGGTAAACCCCGGCACCGGTGTGAGCACCTGAGTTGAGGCGTAGTCGTTCCGATCATCGCGGCTGGCGCCAACGATCGTCTTGATCCGGTCGTTCCAAAACGAACTCTGCAGCATGCCGATCATCGTCTTGTCGTCGAAACTGTTGAGCTGGGTGTTGGCGTTGAAGGGCACGATGGCGGTCGTATAGGTCCGGCCGCTGACGGTCTCGGTCACCGTGCCCAAGGGTTGCTGGTTGTAGGGAGCCATCACGATGCCGGTGCTCGGACCGGTGATGTCGACGTACGTGCGGCGAAAGACGCGGTTGTTGTTATTGACCGCACTGTTAACATTCGGCGCGTTCGGCGAGATGATCTGCTCCCGCATGACTTGGATGCCCACCTTGGTGAAGTCATACTCGTAGACCCCCGCGAGCGTGTGTTTGCCCCATCGGCCCAGGTCCATCCTGTAGGAAAGCACTGCTCGCACCGCATCACTTCGTTCGTCGTTGAAAGTCACCTGCGGCAAACCGTCGAAGAACGTCCGGCGCAAGTTCGGATTGGGGGCACCGGAAGGCAGCGTCAGGTTGGTGTCGACCGTGAGGGACCGTCCCGTGGCGGTCTGCGGATCCCAGGTGGCGAAGTGGCTGCTGGTGCGCATCGCGGCGAGCTCGGCGTTGAAATTCGGCGTGAATGCTTGCGTCAGGTACGCACCCAGCCGCGTGTAGTTGGTGTTCTGATCAAAGCCGGGGCCATAGACCGCCGTCTCTTTCGGCAACACACTAAAATCGGTGATGGGGATATTGTTGCCATCCACCGACGTGCGCAGAGTGCTTACGGTCTTGTTGACCCAGTTGGTCAGGGCACCGGAAGCCGTGTCGAGCACCAGGTAGGGCGTATTGGCGGTCGCCAGCAGGGAGATTTGCTGCGCCGCGTTGGCAGCCGTGCCAACGTTGCTGCCGGCGGCCTTCCACAGCGTGTAAGCATCAAAGGCCGTAGCCGTGCGCTTGATTTGCCTCGTGATGGCTGCCTTTTCCGCATCGACATTCAGATCGGTGTTCCGCGACAAGCGCCACTTGCCGGTAATGTAATAGCGCTCCGCATCATTGAACTCATAGTTGCGCCAGCTGCCTCGATTATCCTTCGCCGCGGCCACACGCACCGCCACCTTGTCGCCGAGAACTTGGTTATAGTCCCCTTCCTCCCGGAGGCCGCCTTCCGAACGGCCCTGCACGGCAACGTTCCCGGAGTTCTTCCCGAGCTGCGCGCGCTTGGTGGAGACATTGATGATCCCGCCCGGGTTGCCGATGCCAAACAGCACCGAATTCGGACCGCGCGACTGGTCGATGCGCTCGATGTTGAAAGTGTCGGTCGTAAAATTCGACTTGAAGAAGTTGACCGAGATGGTGCCACCAGTGAGTCCGCGCATCCGCATGGTCCGGGTGCTGCTGTCCTTGAGAAAATTCTGTCCGGGACCGCTATCCTCCCCGAAGTCATACTCCGTGCTGACCATGTAGCGCCCGATCTCGTCGGTGCTCGTGACCGCGACATCCTTGAGAAATTCGGCGGTGAACGCGCTCGTGGGCGCAGCCACATCCTTGAGATCGGTCCGGAGTCGGCTGCCGCCCAAGGTTGACTGCGCCTGATAACCGCGATCCAGCGTCGTGGAGACAGTGAAGGGAGTGAGTTCCACCACTTCCGCACCGGCGGCTTTCTTGAGTTCGTCGGCCGACGTGACCGCGGCGGCGGGGGTCGCGACCGCTTGGGCGAAGGTTATTGAGGCAAACCCGGGCAGGCCGAGAAAGAGCGCGAGTCGGGACAGGTTCGGAACGAGACCAAAGCAGGAGGAGGTAGTCATGGCCGGAGGCGCTTGGGGGTGAACAAAACGGGGACGGGAGTGAAAATCACCATACGCGCTGCCCGCCCCAGACGACATAGACGAATCAAGCGTCAATCTGGACTTTTTGCATCTCACCCTCACGGGCCCCTTTGCTGGAAGCCTGGGCACGCAGGTCTCGCTTCGAAGCTCGCCCACCGTCAAACCGGACAAACAAAAAGTCCAGTGAACCACGCGGAAAGTCTATGGGATCGGACGACGGCATCGCTAGACTTACTATTCACAGCCAGCAAACCCAACGCTGTCATGATCCCCGACCCACGCCCACCCTGCCAAGGTATTCGCATCGGGGCTACAAGTACAACTCCGGGATCGAGTCCGGCAAGAAGACCAGCGACATCGACCGCGTGCCCGCGTATTGGCCGGACCATGACGTCATTCGCCGCGACATGCTCGACTATGCGATCGAAGTGGAAGCCTACGACACCCAGGTCGGCTCGTTGGTCGCCGCACTCGAGGCCAGCGGCGAGGCGCAGAACACCTTGATCATTGTCACCTCGGACCACGGGATGCCGTTTCCCCGGGTGAAGGGGCACACCTACGACGATGCCCATCGCGTTCCCTTCGTCGTGAGCAGGCCCGGACGGATTGTGCAACCCGGCCGTCGGGTCGCCGACTTCATCAGCTTCATCGATCTGGCGCCGACTTTCCTCGAGGTGTTCGGGGTCGATGGGGCCGCCCGAAGCATGGCGCCCGTCACCGGCCGCAGTTTCACCGATCTGCTCCGAAACGAAACACAGGTCGACCGCGGCTTCGTCCTGGTTGGGCGCGAGCGCAACGACGTCCTGGCCCGTCCCGGTTCACCGGCGGGGCTCGGTTAGCCCATATACCCGACTTCAGGTTGACCCCAACGCCACCTTCAACGCCAACGGATATGCACAGACGTTTGCCGATCTCGCCGGTTCTGGCGCCCTCAATGTTGGTTCCGCCGGCCTCACCTTTCAACCCTCGGGTTTGAGCACCTACAGCGGTCAGATGCAGGGTTCTGGCGGCTTCACGACCCTAAGGTTTAGTTGAGCTCAGGAGGCGGCGCACTTCCGCCAATATCTGAGCCAGCGAGGAGGTCTTCGCGAGATAGGAGGCGACCTTGGCGCTGAGAATATCGCGGACGACTTTGCCATCAAACAGCACGCCGGTGAGCAGAATCACGGGAGTCGATGGGCACGTCGTCTTCAGTTGCGCAATCATTTCCAAGCCATCCGAATTTTCCAGTTGGAGGTCCGAGATGATCAAATCCGGCGGTTGGTGGCGGGCGGCCCGAAGGGCCTCCCCCGCGGAAGCAACGGCGTTTACCTGGTAATCCTGGCCCGTAAGGAATTGCCCAAGCAGATCCCGGATGCTCGCTTCGTCGTCGATGATCAAAATGTGCTTCTTCATGATAATTTCCGGAGGTGGGCAGTTGCTTCTGAGCCCCCGCCCCAAAACGCGGGGTTTTGGCCGAAACGGAAAGAAACATGAGTTGTCTGGGGGCTGAGTATGGGGCAGCTCGAAGGAGGTTCTTTCCGCGAGGCAAGCTATACATCGTCCTTTCTCTGGTGCGTTAGGAAGCCCGTCTCTGAGTCTGATGCCGGAGGCCGTGTGTGGTGTCAGTGGTGACGCGTCCGCGCGAGCGGTTCCGACCCCGTCTAGGAGTTTACCCCATACTTTCTCACCCTTCGGGCCGTCGCGGGAAGAACTTCCGTCATGCCCAAAAAATCCCCCCACAAAGCGAGAGCCCCGACAGTTCAGACCGTGGTGCACCCCGATGCGGCCGGCATCGATTTGGCCGCTGAAGTGCATTACGCTGCCGTCCCAGCGGATCGCGATGCCCAACCGGTGCGCAGTTTCGGCGCCACGACCGATCAGTTGTGCGCGTTGGCCGATTGGCTGAAGGCGTGCCGTATTCAGACCGTGGCGATGGAAGCGATGATTATGCGCTCGCTGCATGGCGTGTCCGTGTGACGGCCCAGGCACTGAAGGAATCGCTGCCCGTCTATCGCCGGGGCGCGGTGACGCGGGACTTTTTGTCCGAACTCGCGCGGTTAAGCTATCTCGACGCCGGACCAAGACTTGCAGGCGAGTTTTTGAACAAGAGCGGCATCCATCTCGTGGTTGAGCGGCATCTGCCGACGACCCACCTTGATGGCGCCGCGATCAGAATGCCGAACGGCGCACCGCTGGTTGCGCTGACGCTGCGCTATGACCGGCTGGACAATTTTTGGTTCACCCTGTGTCACGAGCTTGCCCACGTCGCCCTGCATTTGGACCGCGGTGACATCGATGCTTTCTATGACGACCTAGATGACACCAGTCGGGAAGCATGTGAGCGGGAAGCTGACGCATTTGCCCAAGAAGCCTTGCTCCCGGCCAAGCAATGGAAGGCCTCTGGTCTGCAAAGTCACGCTCCGGCCGAGAAAGTCTGTGACTTTGCAGCCGCGTTGCGCATCAGTCCCGCCATCCCAGCCGGCCGCATCCGCTTTGAGCGGAATAGTTATATGATCCTTAAGGATCTGGTAGGCAGCGGCAAGGTGCGCCGGCTGTTTGGGTCAACGTGACCGCGCCGGGACTAGGCTCCGCTGCCGGAGTGCCTGAAGTGGCAACCGACAGAAAGCTGTTTGGTTAGCCAGTGATATCTGTTCGCGGGCCTGAGCCAACCTGCAAAAACCGGCCGGGGTCGACGGCCAGCATGCCGCCGCCCTGCCCTTCGGGCAGGAGCGCGTGCAGGCGTTGCTCACGGTGCTGGTCATGTTCTGCCTGCAACCGGACGGATTCCGTAATCGTCAACTGCGGCCCTTGCTGGCCCAGTTTCTGGGCCTCCTCGAGGCCAAAATCTCCGCCGGACGCATGAGCTACGACCTACGCCGCCTGCGGCTCCATGGGATCATCGAGTGCATCCCGCAAACCCAACGCTACCACCGGCGGCCAGCGTGCCGCCGCGGAATTGGCGACGGGTATAGTGAGGTGAATCGTTCATGAATAACTGGCAGGAAACTCGACTTTCACGGAGAGCAGTCCGACGGCCCACTGGTTAGCCCGGAAATTTCACACTCCCAATCAGCCGACGATGCAGGCTGTCCGGCGGATCGGCGGCACTCTTGCCGCCGTCTGGGAGCCAACGGCGACAGGAGTGTCGCCGCTCCGTGAAATTTCCCGGTTAGCCGCCCAACGGTCTCACCACAATCACTTCCCACTGAATCTACGATCCACTTGGCCGCGATCAGCGTCTTGGACGTCGGCTACGCGCCCCAGATCTTGGCGTGTTCCGCTGACGCACCTTCGTTTAGGAAACGCCACATTTTCATATCAACAGCGGATGACCGGATGCCGCGTGCCGACAAGAAGTCGCTATTGCGGAAGGGTTGACCACTGGCGATATGAGCAGCTAGCGTGAATATGGTGCGCCTAATCCCCCCCCCCCCGGAGCCGCGGGCCAGCGTCTGATAGAGAACCAGCGCGAGCAGACCACCGAGTTTGTGCTCAGCGACCCCGGCAGTGTGACCGGGGTGTGCGCTCCAACCAAGGTGAGGGGATGGCCACGACGCTGAACGGTCGGCTTTACGGATACGATGACATGGCGCGCAACGTCCTCTCCACCGCCTTGGTGAATGCGGCTGGGCGGATGTATGCGATCGCCACCACGGAACGTTTGAGCGACGCCCTCCATGGCCCACCGGACGAGGCCGGCACACCATGAGCAGCAACGATCCGCAATCCGACGCGGCCGAACTGCGCGCCCGGGCCGTAGCCCTGACCGGGGGGGAAGCCGTCCTGTCGCCAGAGAACCTCGCGGCGCTTTCCCCTGAGACGACGCGGGCGATGCTCCATGAGTTGCAGGTGCATCAGATCGAGCTCGAGCTGCAGAACGAGGAACTGCGCCGGGCGCAGCTGGAATTAGAAGACTCGCGGGCGCGATACTTCGACCTCTACGAACTCGCCCCGGTGGGCTATGTCACCATGCGCAAGGAGGAGCGCGCGATGTTGGAAGAAAGTGAAGTTCGCTATCGGACGCTCATTACCCAAGCGACCGACGGTATTTTCTATTTGGGCACCGACGGCAGGATCATAGAGGTAAATGAGTCTTTTGCCGAAATGCACGGTTACCGCGTAGCGGAAATGAAAGGTATGAGGCTGGAGGATCTCGATCCATCATCAGCTCCGAGCCTGTGGGCTGGGAGTGAAAGAATGGCCCGGCTAAGGACCGGCGAAATTGTGAGATTTGAAGTGGAGCATCGCCACCGGGACGGCCATGTCTTCCCACTGGAAGTATCGGCGAGCATTGTTGCTCCGGGCGGTAAGGAAATTATCCAGGCGTTTCATCGGGATATCACCGAGCGCAAGCGAGCGGAGAGGGCGTTACAGGAACGGGTCAAGGAACTGCGGTGTCTTCACGACATCTCGGCCATGAAGCTTCTGCCGGATATCTCCTTCCCCGCGCTGATGGAGGGAATCGTGGAGCTCATCCCTGCGGCCTGGCTGTTTCCCTCGATTACCGCGGCCCGCATCACTCTGGAAAGAGAGACCTTCCAGACGAAGAACTTCCGGGAAACACCTTGGATCCAAGCCTGCGAAATCGTGGTGCTCGGTCGCCCGGCCGGGCGGTTGGAGGTCTGCTATCTCGAGGAGCAGCCGGCGAGCGACGAAGGACCGTTTCTGCTCCAGGAGCGAAGCTTGCTCAACACCATCGCCGAGCGGATTGGCAGCATCTGCGCGCGCCAGCAGGCGGAGGAGGCGTTGGCAGCTACCGCCGAACGCTTGTCAATGGCCACGCGCGCGGGAGGCGTGGGCATCTGGGACTACGACGTGGTCAATAATCGGCTGGTCTGGGACGACCAGATGTATCGTCTCTACGGGATCACGCAGTCAAATTTCGGAGGCGCGTATGAGAGTTGGCAGGCGGGGCTGCACCCGGAAGACCGGCAGCGAGCCGTCGAGACAATCCAGTTGGCGCTCCGCGGCGAAAAGGAGTTCGACTCCGAATTTAGGGTGCTTTGGCCTGATGGGACCATCCGCCACCTCCACGCCTACGCGGTGGTGCAACGCAACGTCTCCGGCCAGCCCCTGCGGATGATCGGCACCAACTGGGATATCACCACGCACCATCGATTGGAAGTGCTGCAGAAGGAATTGGAGGCCAAGAGCCAGCAGTTCCAGAAGTCCGAGAGCCTGGGTCGGATGGCCGGAGCCATCGCCCACCACTTCAACAACCAACTGCAGGTGGTGCGGCTGAACCTGGAACTGGCCGCGAGCAATCGGCCTGAAACGGCCGAACCAGACCAAGGGCTGTCTACCGCCATGCAGGCCACCCGCAAAGCGGCGGAGGTCAGCAGCCAGATGCTGACCTACCTCGGGCAGTCACAAGTCGGCCAGGAAACCCTGAACCTGGCCGAGATCTGCCGGCAAAGCCTGGCCCTGCTGAAGTCCACCCTGCCGCCATGCGTGGTGTTGGAGGCCGACTTGCCCTCGACCGGGCCGGGCGTCCACGCCAACGGGAGCCAGATTAAACAGGTGCTGATGAACCTCATCACCAATGCCTGGGAGTCCAGCGGTGACGGACGGGGCGCGATTCGACTGAGCGTGAAGACGGCCTCCGCGGCGGAGATCCTCGCCGCCGACCATTTTCCCCTGGACTGGCAGCCGCAAGCCACGGCCTATGCCTGCCTGGAAGTGGCCGACACGGGCGCCGGGATCACGGCCGCAAAGATCCAAAATATTTTCGACCCGTTTTACTCCACCAAGTTTATCGGCCGGGGCCTTGGCTTGTCGGTGGTACTCGGGATTATGCGATCTCATGATGGGGTCGTCACCGTGGAGAGCGAACCCAGCCGAGGAGCGTCTTCCGGGTCTTTTTCCCGGCATTGGCGGAGGCCGTGCCCGCAAAACTGGTCCCAGTCCAGCTGACCACAGCCCCAAGCAAGGGCGGAGGCCGCACGGTGCTGGTGGTCGAGGACGAACCGGCGCTACGCGAAACCCTCGCCTTCGCGCTCGAACACTTTGACTTCACTGTGCTCGAGGCGGGGGACGGCATCGAGGCGATGGAACTCTTCCGCCAGCACCGGGACGAAATCGGTTGCGTGCTGTGCGATGTGGCCATGCCCCGGATGGACGGCTGGGAAACCCTGACGGCGCTGCGGCAACTCGCCCCTCAGCTCCCGGTGATTCTGGCCAGCGGCTACGATGAGGCCCAAGTCATGCGAGGCGACCATCCCGAGCGACCCCAAGCCTTCCTGAAGAAACCTTTTGATCTAAAGGTGTGCATCAACACGGTCCGGCTCTTGACCACCACATGCGCCGACCCCTTCAGTTGTTTCATGTCCTCGGAAGCGACCAAACAGCTACCCGTCAACGCGGATGTCTCTGTCCACTAATTCGAGGCAATCTCAACCGATTAGATGCGTGGGGCTAATGCGGTCCGATAGCATCGCTACGCATTTCTCCGTGCGATAGATTTAGGTGTGCAGCAGGCCGGATTTTGAAACTAATGCTAAATTCGGCAGCCGTTTCTTGACCCATCCTTGGTTGGTCCCGCGCTATCGCTATCGCGCCCATGACCACCGCAAAAACTTCCGTCACCATGCAGCCGACGGACTTCCTGTGGCGGCAGATTTTCAGAACGCATCGCCTTCTTTGGATTGGACTGGGAGTGTTTCTCGCTCTCGCGAGGGGCACGTCAGCCCAGTCGGGCCCAAAGGCCGATCGCCGTTTTCTGACCTCCGAGGAACAGGCGTGGCTCGAGAACCATAGCGCCGAACTCTGTGTGGCCCCCGAGGCGAATTATCCGCCGTTCAGCTTTGTTGATGCGGGGGTCTGGCGCGGTGTGTCCGCCGAAATGACCCGGCTGATGGAGGCGAAGCTCGGCACGAAGTTTGCTCTCCTTGCCCCGCAGAATCTTGATTCGATCCTCGCTGAGGCGCAGCAGGGCCGGGCCGGCATTGTCACCTCCGTCCGGGAAACACCGGAACGGTCGCAGTATCTTTCTTTCACCCAATCTTACGTCAGCATCCCGACTGTCATCATCGTCAAAACGGACTCCAAGCTTGATCGCTGGCCGGAAACGTTCGCCGGCAGGCAGGTGGCAGTTGGGAAGGGCTATGGCGTGCAGAAATTCCTGGAGCAGAATTTTCCCAACCTCAAACTTGTCCTGGTTCCAGACGATTTGGCGGGGTTGCGCCGGTTATCGTTCGGCGAAATCGACGCGGTTATCATGGATTTTGCCAGCGCCTCCTTTCTGATCGAAAGGGAGAAGATCACCAACCTGCGCGTGTTCGGCCCCTTTGACTACGCGTACAACTTGAGCTTTGCCGTGCGCAAGGACCTGCCGGTCTTGCGCGAGATTTTATCCAAGACGATCCGAGCCATCCCAGATCACGAGCGGCAGGAGGCGGTCTCCAACTGGATCCATTTTGAGTCCAATCTGCTGGCGCTGCTACGGGGAAAGTATCAGCGGCTTCTGCCTATCGGTCTGACCGTATTTGCACTGCTGGCAGGGGCTGGTGTGACGGCCTGGATCATTACCCAGCGCCGGCGGATTGCCCCGCGGAGTCTAGCCGGTGCCTTGGGCCTGATGGCTGTAGGAGTGCTTATTACCGGGGCCGTTGTTCTTTATGCCAAGGCGGATGCGGAAGACACCGCGCAACAGGAGTTCGATTTTACCATCAATGATATCCGGCTCAATATCGTGGCTCGGCTCCGCGCTTGCGCCCAGATCCTGCAAAGCGGCGCGGCCTTCTTTGATGCCTCGGCGTTGGTCGATCGCACGGAATGGCGGGTCTTTACCCAGGGTCTCCGACTCGAGCAGCAACTGCCCGGCGTTCAAGGGGTCGGCTTTGTGCAGTTCATTCCCGGCGCGCAGCTCGCCGACCATGTGCAGTCGATTCACCGCGAAGGTTTCCCGGACTATCAGGTCATGCCAGCCGGCGACCGGGAGTCTTACTCCGCCATCATCTACCTCGAACCGTTCACGGGTCGCAACCTGCGCGCTTTTGGTTACGATATGTTGTCCGAACCCGTGCGCCGCGCGGCGATGGAACGGGCCCGCGATGAGAACGCCGTAACGCTCTCCGGGAAAGTCACGCTGGTGCAAGAGACCGACGAGGATGTGCAGGCCGGCACCTTGATGTATTTGCCGGTGTATCGTCATGGGGTGCCGCTGGAAACGATCGCGCAACGCCGCGCCGCCCTGACGGGCTGGGTTTATAGTCCTTACCGGATGACGGACTTGCTGCGCGGTTCCCTGCAGGGCTGGGAGGATCGGCTAAAAGACCGGCGGATCAGTTTTCAAGTCTATGATGGCGACGTGGTATCCGCCGAAACCTTGCTCTTCGCCAACCAAAGTGTCGGGGACAGGACTCGGGATTCCGGAGCCCAAGTTATCCGGCTGGTGACGGCAGAATTCGCCGGTCACAGCTGGACTTTGCGCTTCACCCAACTCGGGGGGGCTGCCGCCATGGCTGACTACAGGACGACCTGGCTCGCTTTGTTTGGCGGGACCATCGTCAGCTTGCTCTTGTTTTGGCTGACGCTCTCCTTGCTCGGCACCCGCACCAATGCCAAGCGGATTGCGGCGCAGTTGACGAAGGAAATCCGGGAGAGCGAGAAGCGTTTTGCCACTTTGGCCGATGCGGCGCCCGTGCTCATCTGGGAGGCGGGCACGGACAAGCTCTGCACCTTTTTCAACAAGACATGGCTCGAGTTCACTGGCCGGACGCTGGCGCAGGAGATGGGCAACGGCTGGGCCGACGACGTGCATCCCGACGATCTCGCGCGCTGCCTGGAAATTTACACGGGCAGCTCCGACGCCCGGCGGGAATTCGAGATGGAGTACCGACTCCGCCGCCACGACGGCGAATATCGCTGGCTCCTCGATCGCGGCGTGCCCCGCTTCCACACTGACGGCAGTTTCGCCGGTTACATCGGCTCGTGCCTCGACGTCACGGAGCGCAGGCAGATCATGGCGGCGCTGCAAGCTTCGGCGACGTATGCCCGCAACCTCATTGAGGTTAACCTCGATTCACTCGTCACAATCAGCGCCGAGGGCAAGATCACCGACGTCAACGAGGCTTCGGTGCATGTTACGGGCGTGCTCCGCGACCAGCTAATCGGCACAGATTTTTCGGATTACTTTACAGAGCCGGAAAAGGCACGCGCCGGCTACCAACGTGCCTTCTCGGAGGGTTTTGTCCACGACTATCCCCTGACCATCCGACATGCTGCGGGCCGTGTCACGGACGTGCTCTATAACGCCAACGTCCATCGCGATGCCAAAGGGAAAGTGCTGGGCGTGTTTGCCGCCGCCCGTGATATCACCGAAAGCAATCGGGCGGCGGCAGCGCTTAAGGAAGGTGAAAAGCGCTTCCAAACCCTGTTTGATCGGGCGAATGACGGGATCTTCCTCTTATCGAGCGACGGCAAACTGATTTCAGTCAACGAATCGTTCGCCCGCATGCACGGTTACAAAACGGAAGAGATGGCGCAGATGAATTTGCGGGATTTGGACACGTCCGAAACTTCCCGAAGAGTTCCTGAACGGATGGCCCGCCTACTGACCGGGGAAGCTCTGACGTTCGAGGTGGAACACTTTCACAAGGACGGTCATGTCTTTCCACTCGAGGTGTCGGCCAGCTCGATTTCTCTCGACGGGAAAACCATCATCCAATGCTTTCACCGCGACATCACCGAGCGCAAGCAGGCGGAAGAAACCCTCGAGTCATCCCTACGCGAAAAAGTTGCCCTGCTCAACGAGGTGCACCACCGGGTGAAAAACAATCTGCAGGTGATCACGAGCCTGCTGCGGATGGAGGCGCGACGCAGCGAGCACCCTGCGACCAAGTCCGTGCTCCAGGAGATGAAAGGCCGCATTATGTCCATGGCGTTGTTGCACGAGTCGCTCTACCGCTCCGGCACCTTCGCTTCAGTGGATCTCGGCGCCTACCTAAAGGAACTTACCACCCAATCCTTCCGCGCGTCGGTTGTCCGGCCCGGCGCCG
>JBIJCX010000066.1:0-28353 GCA_044344465.1 Opitutaceae bacterium | reverse complement strand
CTTCCAGGCCTACGGGCTCGTCAACAGCTACCAGCTTCATCTCGGCAAATCGGACGGACCGAACGACGGCCAGTCGTACAAGACGCTGCCGGGTTTCATCCTGGACTACTCGGACCTCTTTCTGGACGGAAAGCTCGGCGTGGTGGTGAACCTCAACGAATCGGATTCCTCCAATGAGCAGGCGCTCTTCACGTACACGTACAATACGACGCCGACCACGGCCAGCCCGCTCCCGGTGATGCTGACGGGCATCGCCTACACGAACGGCCCGAAGGTAAACCGGCGGCAGGGCGGTGGCTTGAACCTCGAGTACAAATTGACGTCGAGCATCACGCTGGGACTCCGGGCGCAATTGAACAACGAGGACGCCCGCATCTATAATCGCCAGTTCAACCTGACCTCCGCCCGCGCCAACCTGGCGGCGGGCTCGAACGCTTTGGTGATGATCGCGAATCCGACCACCACCAACGCGACCCGGATCACGATCGCGGGATCGACCACCAACCGCAGCCTCTTCAACCACACGCTCTCGCCGTCGCTGACTTACATCGGGAAGAAACTGAACATCGACGCCACGTTCCATTATTCCCGGACGGCACGGTATCTCCGGAATGGCCGGCTCGATAACAGCGCGTCGATGGGCCAGGCAAACATGCAGTTGTTCGGCATTGGCTACACCGCCACGCGCGATGCCGTCGACTCCACCCGGGTGGCGTTCCGCCAGACCGCCGGGCCCGACCTTTACCTTCTGAGCAACTGGCGGGCCACGAACTCAACCAACAACATGATCCGGGCGCCGCTGGAGCCGATGAGCAAACAGATGCTGGGGCAGATCAACGCCAAGTACACCACCGACTGGACGGCGCCGACGTATTTCAAGATGGGGGCCAAGACGATGGTCAACCGGTTCTTTCAGACGTCCGGCACCTACTCATGGACCTACGTCGGTCCCGGCAACAACCGTTTGACCGCGGATCTGCCGGTTTCCGTGTACCGCTTCTTCGACTGGACCGGGACCAACCTGTTCTCCGACCGGATGGTGCAGTTTCCCGATCGGCAGGCCTTGGGGGCGGAGTTGCAGAAGAACCCCAGCCATTTCATCCCCAATCCGACCAACGCGACCAGCGCGGCCAATTTGTATCCCAATCGATCGGCCCGGGAGTACATCGATGCGACCTATTTGATGGCGAACACCCGGCTGGGGCGGCTGACCTTGCAGGGCGGGGTCCGTTACGAGGCCACCGAGACGAGGGCGACCGTGGTCGAACGCGGTGTGACGAAGCAACGCGTGGGCGAGCACGACGACCTCTTCTTCAGCGGCGCGGCCCGCTATCGCTTCAGCGACAGCCTGATGTCGATCGCCTCCTTCAGTCAGTCGATGATGCGGGCCGACTTGAGCAGCAAATCGGCGGTGGCCACGATCAACGACACGGCGCTGACGGGAACCCTGCCGAATCCGGATCTCAAGCCGGAGTACGGCAACAACTACTCGCTCCGCCTGGAGTATTATTTCGAGCCGGTGGGCGTGCTTTCGGCCGGCGTCTTCCGGATGGACATGAAGGACTATCAATTTGCCGCCTCGGGCATCCGGGCCGAGGAGATTGGTCTCGGCGACGAATATCCCGGTTATCTTTTTTCCACCCAGGACAACGCGGGCAGCTTCGACGTGACGGGCTACGAGCTCGAATATAGCCAGCAGTTGACGTTTCTGCCGGGAGTTTTCCGCGGGTTCGGGGTATTCGCCAATTACGCCCGCACGAAGTACAGCGATCCGGAGCTGGCCTACGGCCGGGCGCCGGAGACGGCCTCGGCGGGCGTTTCCTTTCGTTATCGGCGGCTCAACACGGCGCTGAGATGGTCGTGGACTCCCGACACGTTGAACACCGACACGACCTATCGCCCGGCCCGCCACATGCTTGGCTCGAGCGTCAGCTATCAGCTATCGCCGCATATCTCGCTCTTCCTCACGGGGAGAAACATGACGAACGCGGCGATCGAGACTTACCGGCGGGATCTGGAGGGATACATCGTAGGCCGGAACAAGTACGGCTCGAACTGGACCTTCGGCGTGAAGGGCACGTATTGACCCGCCCGGGCAGCCCGCACCCGGTTGGTCGGATGTCCGGGCTTTCCGGCGGATTCTCGAGAAAACCCTAGTCATTTTCTGGTGACGGGGCGTCGTTCATTCATAGTGGGCCCGGCGTGAGATTTTGCCGGGCTCATCTTGAAACGATCTCTCATGGTTCATCTCTCCCTGCGCTTTCGCAGATCACTCGCCCTGCCGGGCATGACCATGGTTGTGTTCTGCGCGCTCGGCCACCTGGTGCCCTTCGGCCTTGCTGCCGAGGCGGCCAGGAGGTCCTTCGACATTCCGGCGGGTGACGCGGTGGCGGCCCTGCGGACCTTCGCCACCCAGTCGGGGGTCCCGCTCATCTATTCAGGCGACGCGGTGACCGGGGTCCGGACCCTGGCGATCAAGGGTGAGTTCGTCCCCCGGCACGCGCTCGATCGCATGCTGGCGAAAACCGATCTGTCCGTGGCGGAGGACAAAGCCACGGGCGCGCTGGCGGTGACGCGCCTGCCGCGTCCGGATTCGCCGTCCGGTTCCTCCAGCGCCGCTCCGCCCGCGCCCTCCCGCCCAGACACCCAGAATTCCATGCACCCTGACCCAAACCGCACCACCCAACGCAAGAATCCCCTCGCGCTGCTCGGCGCCTGGCTCGCCCTCGCCCTGAACCCGGCGCACGGCGAAGACATCGCGGGTGCCGCGCCTTTGGCCGGCCCCGGGAGCGGCAGCATCATCGGGACGGTGAGCAGCGCCGAAACCCGTAGCACGTTGCAGGGCGCCGTGGTGTCGCTGCCGGGCAAATCCGGGCAGGCGCTCACGGACAACGCCGGTCGCTTCATCCTGCCAAACGTCACTCCCGGGGTGACTGAAATCGTCGTCTCCTACACCGGATTTGACGACGAGCGCCGCACCGTCGTCGTGGCGGCGTCCGAACCGACGCGCCTGGCGGTCGAACTGAAGGCGTCCGCCGTGCTGACACTCGAACCGTTCACGGTTTCGACGGAGCGCGAGGGCCACGCCCTGGCCGTGACCGAGCAGCGCAACGCCAGCAACGTGAAGAACGTGATCGCGATGGATGCGCTCGGCAACCTGCCGACCGCGAACGTGGGTGAGCTGCTGGTCCAGATGTCCGGCGTCTCCGGCGTGCTCGATGTCGAGGGCAACGTATCGGGCGTGAGTGTGCGCGGCATGGGCTCGGCGCTCACCCGCCTGAACATCGACGGCCTGCCGAACACGGACGTGACCCTCATGTCATTTTCGGGCGGAATGTACGAACAACTGGAGGTGATCAAGGGCCAGACCCCCGACCAGAGCGCGGACTCGATTGGCGGGATGATCAATCTGAAGACCCGTTCGACCCTGGGCATGACGGACAAGCGGCGGGTTTCCTACAACGTCGGGGCGCGATGGGCGCCGCCCTTCTTTGATCGCGTGCCAATCCGGGCGCTCCACCCGATCCATCCGCTCACCAACCTGGCCTACCAGGAGGTCTTCGACGTGCGGGGAGGGCGCCGCAATCTGGGCATTTCGGCCAGCCTTTCCTATAATGAAAACGCGAACGATCGCGACTTCATCACCTATGATTATCGCAATTCCGATCAGCTCCCCAATTACATCTGGGATTATCGCACGACGACCGGCTTCAACAACCGCCATGTGATCAGCGCGAACCTCAAGACGGAGTATCGCCTTTCGGATGCCAGCAAGTTCGAGCTGAATCTGCTCTACAACTACGGGGCCGAACCCGGCTACGAAACCGTCGACACCCGGGCCTTCACGAACCAGGTGATCGCGACCGTGGGGGCGAATGGCCAGCCCACCGGAACCGGCGGGATCATGCCGGGATTCAGCGCCACCTTTGCCGAGGTGCGGGGCGTGGCGGCATCAACCTTCCAGATCAACACGCGGTCGGTGACCTTCTTCAAAAAGAACCCCACCTTCACCTTTGCCGGCGAACATCAGCTCGGGCGCGTGGATCTCGACTATAGCGCCCGGTACAATCAGTTTCTCACCTACAGTGATGCGGGGAAGGAAAAGGAGCAGGGCGAACTGGTGATGAGCATCCTCAACGTCGGATTCACCCTCGATCGCGCCGACCCGTTCAAACCGATCTTCCGCCAGACCGCCGGTCCCGACATCTACGACATCAAAAGCTACACGAGCGGCATCAGCTATACGATGCGGGCGACGACGGTCGATACCTCGCTCAAGCATGTCGCCGCGAACCTGAAATACCGCCTGGATGCAGCCTACCCGCTGGCGTTGAAGGCGGGTCTCAATTATCGGGAGGAGATCCGGGACCAGGAGGGAAACCCGCGGGTTTGGAACCGCACCGCCACGGCGCCGGCGTTGCCCACCGCCTGGATGAGCGCAATTCACCCGCGCCAGTTTGGCGCCAACCTGCCTGTCCTGCAGCCGCGGATCATCAATCCGGAACTCAGTCAGCCGGCCCTGTGGACGGAAAATCTATATACGAATGAAACCCAGAAGTACATCCTCGCGAATCACGTTGCCCAGACGGTAAAGGCCGCCTACGCGATGGCCCAGGGAAGGGTCGGACGGTTTGGCTACCTGGCCGGGCTGCGCTTCGAGCGCACGGAGGTCGAGGGCGCGGGGAACATCCGTGGCACCCTGGCGACGGCCGCGCAGATTCCGGATCCGATCGCGCGGGCGGTGCACGACTATGACAACCGCGTGACCCACGCGGGTTCCTACGACCGGTCGTTCCCGAGCGGGCATGCGTTCTATGAATTCACTGCGAATCTGATCGCGCGCGCCAGTTGGTCGACCAGCTTCGGGCGCGCGGGCCTGTCCGCGCTCTCACCAACGGCAACGATCAACGACACGGCGCGGACGGTGTCGGCCCGCAACCCCGGCATCGGTCCGCAGTATGCGAGGAACACGGATCTCTCACTGGAGTACTATTTCAGTCAGGCGGGAGTGATCAGCGCGGGATACTTCAAGAAGAAGATCAAGGACTATATCATCACGACCCAGGTGGGCATCGTGGGCGAGGGTGCCAACAACGGCTTCGATGGCCTTTATGCCGGCTACACCCTGAGTTCGACCGTCAACGGGGGCACGGCCGAGGTTGAGGGTTGGGAATTCAACTATCGCCAGCAGCTCACGTTCCTGCCCGGGCTGCTGCGCGGCATCGGACTGTCGGCGAATTACACTGAATTGAAAACAGTGGGAAATTTCGGCAGCGGACCGGTGCTGCAGACCAGCGCGGTCGCAGGCTTCATTCCAAGGACGGCGAACGGCACTCTGACCTACAACTTCCGGAAATTCGGAGTCCGCGTCGCCATGGCCTACAACGGCGAGTACTTGTCGACCTACAACGCGAGCCCGTCCGCGCGCTACTACCGGATGCCCCTGAAGACAGTGAACGCGGGCCTGACGTACCGGTGGTCGCCGCGGGTCACGCTTTATTGCGACGCCACCAATGTCATGGACAAACCCCTGACGTTCTATCGCTACGTTCCCTCGCAGTTCCGCCAGTCGCAGAAAATGCAGACCGCCCTCATCATGGGCGTGTCGGGGCGTTATTGAGGCCGGGCTGGATCCCGAGGCTGCGCAATGCCCGACAAACCATTTCCGGTCGCGGAGGGCCGAGCTCCGCCGAGGCCGCCTGGTTGGGTGCGGGAATCCGGCCTCGACGGAGCTCGGCCCTCCATGATCCGCAAAGAATCATGGCGTCGTGTAGAGTCACTTCGAGTATCGCCATGGGCGCGGCCCCTGGGTTGGACTGAGCAGCGTATAACATGACTCGAATGCTGATGGGGCTTTGTTTGTTCGCGGCGGCTCCGGTGTTTGCCGCGTTGCCAGGCGCGGACGACAGTTTGGCGCGGCGCCGGGCTGACCTCGCTTTCCTCTTGGAACGTTTGTCCCCGAGCCGGGCGCCGGAAGAGGGGCGGATGAATGCCCACGACAAGACCTGGGAAGACTGGGTGAAACGAACGGGGGAGTTGCCGCCTGATTTTGCGGCGATGCCGTCGCAGGCGGCGTTGCCCGATCCGCTCGTGCTCAACCAGGCGGGAACGGCCGTGCCGATCACGACCATGGCGCAATGGGCGCAGCAAAGGAAATGGATGCGCGCCCAATTCGAGCACTGGGTGTTTGGCCGCATGCCCCCGGCGCCGAACAATCTGCGGGTGCGGTCGAGCAGCGAGCGGCGCGAGGGCGACGTGACCGTTCGCCAGGTGGAGATCGAGTTTGGCCCGGATCATCGGGCAAAACTGCATCTCGAGCTGATGATTCCCGACGGCGCCGGGCCCCGGCCGGTTTTCCTGACGAATCACTCGCGCAACAATTCCTCGTATTTCCACACCTGGGTGTACCCCGCGGTGAACCGCGGCTATATTGCGTGTTACTATCAGGCCACCGATCCCACCTTCGGGGCGCCGGACGATTCGGATGCGTACATCGATGTTTATCCGGACTATGATTTTTCCTGCCTGGCCCGCTGGGCGTGGGCGGCGTCGCGGGCGGTCGACTATCTCCATACCTGTCCCGAAGTCGATCGCGCCAGGATCGGCCTCGCGGGTCATTCCCGCAACGGCAAGCAGGCGCTGGTGGCGGCCGCGTTCGACGAACGGATCGGCGCCGTCGTGGCTTCGAGCGGGCTGCAGGGCGAGGTGTTGCCGCAGCGCTATACGTCTTCGCCCTTTGTCGTGGAAAGCATCCAGCTGATCACGAGCGGCCGGCCGCACTGGTTTCATCCGCGGCTCCGCTTCTTTGCCGGACGGGAACACAAGCTCCCGGTGGATCAAAACATGATGCTGGCGCTGGTGGCACCGCGCGGGCTGATGCTGTATTCGGGCTATTCGGAATACAGTTCGAGCTCCTTTGGTTCCGAACAGGCCTACCGCGACGTGCGCCGCGTGTATCGCTTCTTTGATCGCGAACAAAACGTCTGGCTGCAGCTCCGGGCCGGCGACCACGACACGCAGACGGCGGACATCGAGAACTTCATGGATTTTTTCGACGCGGTCTTTGGCCGGCGGCAACTGCCCAAAGCGGAGACCTGGATTCATGGCTACGATTTCGACGCCTGGAAAGCCGTGTCCCGGCAATCGATCGATCCCGCGCAGTTTCCCGTTCGTCAGCCGGGGGACGCTTTCAAGGTTGCCGGTGGTGGACTGGTCGCGAGTCCGGCGGAGTGGGTAAAGGTCGCCGGGGAGAGCCGCGCGCGCCTGCACTGGGTCATGGGAGAGCCGCCGCCGGTGCTGCCCGCGCAACTGGCCCGGACGTTGAAGGAGAATTCGCCGCCGAAGCGAAACTCGCTGGAACTCGTGCTCGGTCGGCCGCAGGCGGACAAACCCTGGCAGGATCGGATGGCGGCGGTGGGCATGGGCATGTCGTCGCTGCGCCATGGGCCGGGACTCATGGCGGACGTTTTTTATCCGCTCGAGGCCGGGGCCAAACGCCGCGGTG
This sequence comes from Opitutaceae bacterium, assembly GCA_044344465.1. Taxonomy (GTDB): domain Bacteria; phylum Verrucomicrobiota; class Verrucomicrobiia; order Opitutales; family Opitutaceae; genus ER46. Next base: position 20,849 of record JBIJCX010000066.1, on the reverse strand, counting down.
GGAAACGGCCGGTCGTGCTCTGGCTGCATCCTTATGCGCATGATGCGGGCTGGTCGGCGAAGGCGCCGTGGAATCCCAAGCAGTCGGTTTCGCCCCTCGATATGCGGCCCAACTTCGATTCGCTGGTGCGCCGCGGGTTCATCGTGGTCGCCTTCGATCAGATTGGTTTCGGCAGCCGGCTGCTCGATGCCCGTCTTTTCTACGAGCGCTATCCGTCGTGGTCGCTGATGGGGAAGATGGTGGCCGACACGCGCACGGTGATCGATGGCGTGGCGGCGCTCGACGAGGTCGATCCCTCGCGAATATTTCTCCTCGGATATTCCCTGGGCGCGAAAGTGGGATTGATCACGGCCGCCCTCGATGCGCGCGTGCGGGGGATCGCCGCCGTGTGCGGACTCGATCCGCTGCGGCTCGATATCCCCGCAAAAGGCACCGAGGGGCTGCGACATTATTCCCATCTTCACGGCCTCCTGCCCAAGCTCGGCTTCTTCCTCGGCCACGAGAACCGGGCGCCCTTCGACTACGATGAGGTGCTGGCGCTGATCGCTCCGCGCAAGGTGCTGGTGGTGGCGCCGGAGTTTGACCGCTACGCCGACGTCGCGGATGTGCGCCGGGAAGTGGCGGCGGCGCGCCCGATCTATCGCTTGCTCGGCGGGGAGCAGGAACTGGAGTTGCGGACGCCGCACGACTTCAACCGCTTTCCGCGCCCACTGCAGGAAGAGGTGTTCGATTATCTCGCCCAGGCGGCCCGGTGACGACGTCACGGCCCGGATGTTATCCGGGGGCACATCTCCCGGTTGGCGGTTGCCGCGGATGAGCGGGTTGGCGTAGCGCGGTGCATCAGCCCGCGCGATTCAGCTTCGGAGACGCGGGCTGACGCACCGCGCTTCGTTCAACCTGCAGATGCGCCCGTTCGCAGGCTGGCTCGCCGGTCCCGCGTCGCCCTGTGTTGGACTGCAGTGTGGCCCCAACTGCCCACGTGGGCTGACAGGGGAATGGGGACAGAGGAATAATACCCAAATTCCCCGGCCTTGATTCCTCTGTCCCCATTCCCCTGTCACCGCTCGTATGAGGCCGCGATCCCGCCCGCCACGTGTTCTTCCCCGTGCCCGATCCAGGGGACGCGGCCCGAGGGGGGGCAGATTTTTGGTGTTCAATGCCAAGGTGCGTTCAAAATTGGACGACCACCGGATCTTTGTCGCAGCCTGCTTGCAGGCAATTTTACCCATCATTCAGGGCTTCAGCGGACTGGCAGCGATTCGAACGGGTCAAGGCGATCGAGATTCCGCCGGTCCCACCCTCAACGCCTGCCCGAACAGCGATCGCCCTGACCCCGTTTTTCCGCGGTTCTGACCCCGTTTTTCCGCGGTTGGCGGTTGCCGCGGATGAGCGGGTTGGCGCAGCGCGGTGCATCAGCCCGCGCGATTCAGCTTCGGAGACGCGGGCTGAAGCACCGCGCTACCGTCAACCGGCAACTGCGCCCGTTTTACGGCGGCCGGCTCACGGTCGCTTGTGTGGCGGACGCGATTGGTGTTAGGAGTGCCGCATGCAAACCGCGTTGCGACTCTCACTTTTGGTTTTCGCCGGCCTGCTCGCGTCCGGCCCGATTTCCCGGGGCGCCGAGACAGGCCGGCCGAACATCCTGTTCATCCTCTGCGATGATCTTGGGATCAACGATCTCCACTGCTACGGCCGGCAGGATCATCGGACGCCCCATCTCGATCGCCTGGCGGCGCAGGGCACGCGGTTCACGTCGGCTTATTGCGCGCAGCCGATCTGCTCGCCGTCACGCGCGGCGATTCTGACCGGCAAGGCGCCCGCGCGGCTGCACTTGACGACGTTTCTCCCGGGCCGGCCCAACGCCGTGTCGCAGAAGCTGCTGCATCCGGAAATCCAAATGCAGGTGCCACTCGCGGAGAAGATGATCCCTGAATATATGAAGGCGTTTGGCTACGTCTCCGGCGCCTTCGGGAAATGGCACGTGGGCGGCAACGGCTTCGGTCCGCTGGAGCAGGGGTTTGACTCCCACCACGCCGGCAGCGCCAACACCAAGCCCTCGGACACCGAGGGCGGGAAGGGTGAGTACGATCAGACCGCCGCGGTGGAAGCGTTCATTGAAACCAACCGAAGCCGCCCCTTCTTCGTCTATCTGGCCCACAACACGCCGCACATTCCCTATGTCGCGCAGCCGCGCCGCGTGGCGAACAACGCCGGCGCCTTCGAGCCGGTTTATGCCGGCGTGATCGAGACGCTCGATGACACGGTCGGCCGGCTCCTGGCGAAACTCGAGGCGTTGCAGCTCGCGGAGAAAACGATCGTCATCTTCACCTCGGACAACGGCGGGCTGCACGTGCCCGAGGGGACGCATCCAAAAATCACGCACAACACGCCGTTCCGCGCGGGCAAGGGTTTCGTTTATCAGGGCGGACTGCGGATCCCGCTGATCGTCCGGTGGCCGGGCCGCGTGCCGGCCGGGCGCGTGGTGGACGAGCCGGTCGTCAACACGGACTGGATCCCCACGCTGCACGAGCTGATCGGCGAGCGGCCGCCGTCCGGCCTCGACGGCGTCAGCTTTGCCGCGTTCCTGCGGGGCCAGGCGCCCGCGCCGGTTCGGAAGTTCTTCTGGCACTTTCCCCATTACACCAACCAGGGCAGCCGGCCGACGGGCGCCGTGCGCGATGGCCAATGGATGTTGGTGGAATACTACGACGACCCCAAAGCTGAACTCTACGATCTGGGCACGGATATCCGTGAGCAGCACGACGTGGCGGCCCGGCAGCCGGAGCGGGTGGTGCAGATGCGAGCCGCCCTGGCTGCCTGGCGGCAAGAGGTGGGGGCGCAATCCAACCGGCCAAACCCCCAATATAGTCCGGCGCGGTTCCGCGAGCTCTACGTGGACGTGGACGCCTCGCGCTTCGAGCCGGCGATCGCGGACCCGGCCCGCTGGGAGCAGATGTGGAGCTGGCGCCAGGGCATGAATGCCGCAGTGCCCCGGGCAGCGAAGAAGGGTAAGGGAAAGTAGCGGGCGGCGGGGCTGATTATTTCTCGCCGCGTCTTTCTCTTGCCTCTTTCTCTTAATCTTTCTCTTCCGGAAAATTCCCCGGTGCCTGACGAAAGGGAGCGCAAGGGTCGAAACCGGCCGCATGCTCCGCACATTGCCGGCCATGACTTAGCCAACGATGCAATAAAGTGTAGGGCCGCCGCTCGCGGCGTGCCGTTTTTCCACTGTAGGAGCGGCTTCATGCCGCGATGACATCGTTAATTCGCGGCATAAAGCCGCTCCTGCAGTATGCTTCGGAATTTCCCGGGCATGCATACGATCAGGAGGGCAATTCCTGGCCACGGCACAAGTCCGGTTCGGGCCTGCAGCCAAGCCATGCGCCGAGTCCAGACGCAAGGCACGTGATTTGAAACCTCGCTTCCCGCGGCCAATGGGACGACAACGTAACCTGCTGGGGCTGACGCGCTGGCGCGTCACCCATGATCTTCTATCGTCGCCGATTCGTGTTTCTCCTCGGGCTTTTTTTGGCCGCGCTGCTGGCCGCCAGCCCCCGGGCGCAGGAGAACTGGACCGCACGCCCGTCCGGCACAGCTGCGAATTTATGGAGCGTCGCCTACGGTGCCAATCAGTGGGTCGCGGTCGGCGAGCAGGGAGTCATTCTCACGTCACCGGACGGCATCACATGGACGCCACGAACCTCTGGCATTCCGACCCGCTGGATCGTCAGCGCCGGCTACGGCGCAGGCACGTGGGTGGCCGTGGGCGAAAGCGGTCTGATTCTCACATCCGGAGATGCCATCAGTTGGACTGCTCGCGCGAGTGGGACGTCTGCCCGGATCAACGGCATTGCCTTCGGAGGCGGACGGTGGATCGCCGTCTCCGAATCCGGCGATCTCCTCACCTCCACCGACACAATCGCATGGACCAAGCTCACCCCCAGCAGTGATCGTCTGCGCGGCATCCTCTACGCGTACGGCCAGTTTGTAATCACCGGCGACAACGGGCTTATGCGTACCACCATCGACGCCACCGACTACGCGGCCAACGTTCTCCCCGGTGGCTTCTTCGTCGAAAGCGTGGCCTATGGTCGCCGCGCTTTCATCGCCGTCGGTGAGGACGGTTATGCCATCACATCAACCGATGCCGTCACGTGGACAAGCCTCGCGAGTGGCTCGGCTTCCTATCTGCGCGGAATTACATTCTTCAACGGGCAGTTCATCGCTGTCGGCTCCGGCGGCACGATCCTGACCACGCCCGCGCCAGGCACCGCGTGGACTCCCCGCGACTCGGGCAATACATCCGTCCTTACCGCCGTCGCTGCGAGCGATGCGGTCGTGGTAGCCGTCGGCTTGGGCGGGACCGTTCTGCGATCGGCTCCCGCTCCATCTGCTCCCTCGATCACCGTCTCGCCGCGCAGCCTCAGCGAAACCACCGGTAGTAACGTCCTCTTCGCCGTCACCGCGACGGGTTCGCCTCCGCTCGCCTACCAGTGGTTTTTCAACGGCCAGCCCATCGCTGGCCAGACCACCGACCGTCTGCTCCTCGCTAACGTTCAGTCCGGTCAAGCCGGCGGCTACACGGTGAGCGTGACCAACTCACTCGGGGCCGTCACAAGCGTTGCGGCGGCTCTACAGTTCGTTGCTTCCACCGCCCCTGGACCCATCGTCGACCCGACGTTCGCCCCGACTTTGGTTTTCACCGGCGGCGTGACGGCCGCGGTCGAACAACCCGACGGCAAGGTCATCATCGGTGGCTCACAGTTCTTCGTCACTCCGGGCGTATCGCCCTTCGCGCTCGCCCGGCTCAACCTGGACGGCTCACTCGATCCGACATTCAATATCGGCTCCGGGCTGAACAGCGGAGGCTCGGTCAGTCAACTGGTGCTCCAGCCCGATGGCCGCGTGTTGGTCGCTGGGGCTTTTCAAACGGTCAGTAACGTCACTCGCCTCAATCTGGCCCGGCTAAACCCCGACGGCAGTGTCGATGCGACTTTCTTACCCGCAGTAGGCACCACCGACCGACTCAACGGCCAGATCGCGTTGCAAGCGAACGGAAGAATTCTCGTGCTTAACGGCACTCAGTTGTTTCGGCTGAACGCCGATGGTAGCACCGATTCATCATTCGTTGGCCAACTCAATGGATTCAATCCGACCTTGATAGCCCTATTGAATGACGCCCGGATTTTGGTCGGCACGAATAACTCCATTGGGCGCCTCGGCCCTAATGGGGCAATCGACCGTTCCTTTATGCCGATAACCGCGAGCACTACCAACAGCTTTCTGAAGTTCTTACCTTCGCCCGACGGAAGAACCTATCTTATTCGCACAGACAGTCCGAGCGTATCTTTCCAATATGTCCGGTCTGTTTTCGTGCTTCGCTTTAGTCCTGACGGCTCGCTCGATTCAGCTTGGCCGGGTTTGAGTGCGGTGGATGGAGCTCTAGTAAGCCTCACCTATTCTTCGGCTGTCGATGCGCAGGGAGCGCTCCTTTTCGGCAGCACGGCGACTCCTCACTCAAACCGAGTGCCTCACCGTTCGCTTTTGCGTTTCAAGACGACTGCCGCGCGCGACTTTTCCTTCGATATTCGTATCGGGCCGAATGGCGACATCAACGGGATCTTCCCGCTGCGCGATGGGCGGGTACTCGTTGCCGGGTCGTTTACAACATTTGACAGCATTAGCCGACTCAACTTAGTGCGGCTCGTTGCCGCCAACGCTCCCGAAGTTCAAGCACCGGTCATAGTCTCCGTCACGCCAGAGGCCGCCAGTGTGCTGCCCGGCGCGCCCGTTACACTTTCGGTCGCCGCCGCGGGTGCCGGCCCGCTTACCTACACGTGGAACAGCGTGATTCCGACCGCTGACTCTGGCAAGCCAACGGTCTTTGTGCCGACCATGGTTTCAGGCACCTACACCGCCAGCGTCACCGTTTCCAATCGTGCAGGTTCAGTAACGAGCGCCCCCGTTCGCATCGTGGTTGCCCCCAGCGCGCCCATCCTGACGAGCCAGCCTGCCAGCATCGCCACGTCCACCGGCCGCAGCGCCATCTTCACGGTCTCCGCTGCCGGCAACGCTCCCTTTACTTACCAGTGGTTTCGCGGCACGACGTCGGTCGGCACCGGCAGCACCCTCACACTCAACGGCGTTTCCGCGGCTATTGCTGGCGACTATGCGGTCGTTGTCACCAACAACCTTGGTAGTACCCGCAGCAACGCTGTGCAGCTCACCGTGGACGGCATGGCTCGCCTCGCCAATATTTCCACCCGCGCCGGCACGGGTCCGGGCGAGAATACCCTTATCGCCGGCTTTGTAGTCACCGGTGCGACCACCAAGACCGTGCTCGTGCGTGGCATCGGCCCCGGGCTTTCCGCTTTCGGCCTTACCGGGTTGCTCCCGAATTCCAAAATCATCCTCTATGATAGCGTCGGCAATACCGTCGCGACTAACGACGACTACGATGGGGCCGCCACGCCGAACGGTTTGGTCACAGGAGTCGGCGCCTTTCCGCTCACCAATAGGAGCGACGCCGCTCTCGTTTCCACCTTGGCGCCCGGTACCTATACTGTACAGGTCACAGACACCGCCAATCGCTCGGGCGTGGCCTTGGTCGAAGTCTACGAGGCCGACAACAACACCAATCGCATCGTCAACCTTTCCAGCCGTGCCTTTGTTGGTGCCGGAGCGGGCATCGCCATCGGTGGCATCTCCGTGCAGGGTGAGAAACCCCGCCAGTTCCTCGTTCGCGGCATTGGCCCGGCGCTCGGCGCCTTCGGTGTGAGCGGCGCTCTCGCGGACCCCGTGCTCACGCTCACGACCGCGCTCGGTGCGACTGTCGCCAGCAACGATGACTGGGGCTCCGCCGGTAATGCCGCCGACATCACCGCCAGCGCTGGGAAAGTCGGTGCCTTTACCCTGGCAAGTGGCTCCAAGGATTCCGCCATCCTGATCACACTGACCCCCGGCAACTACACTGCCCTCATCGCCGGGGCCAATGACACGACCGGCGTCGCCCTCGTCGAGGTTTACGAGATCCCTTGAGCAAACATCCGGGCTGCGTTCGTCGCGGCGACCTTCACCGGTGATGCCGCTTTACGCCTCACCGTCAGCAGTAAGGATGCGGCAGTGGTTGTTGGCGGCAAACGTGAGGCGTTAGCCGAAATCCAAGAACGGCCGTAAACCGACCGGAGCGTGGTCGTCTCTTATCGATTCGGCCGATTTTGGACGGCAGCGCGACCCAATTTTGCCGACATCGGCAGAATTCACCGGGGCATGCGAGCGCGTGGATTTTCTGGGATGGGCCGCTGAGTCGCCAACAAACGCGGCAGAAACGCCTGCACGCCGGAACCGGCACCAGGCGAAGTCGCCGACTCTTCGTCCACGAGCCAACTGGCGACATCACATTTTTCGCGTTTTGGGCGTTGCGCGCCCGCCCCGGCCCGCTGTGCTCGACCTCTTTTCTTCGCATGTCCGCTGTCGCCCAACCGGCCACCACTCAACCGAATCCCGACCATGTCCTCCGCCTTGCCGCGGAGCTGAACATCAAGGTCTTTCAGGTCGCGGCCACCGCCCAGCTCTTCGCCGAGGGCGCGACCGTGCCGTTCATCGCCCGCTACCGCAAGGAGGTCACCGGCGAACTGGACGAGGTGCAGGTCCTCGCCATCCGCGATCGCCTCGAACAGATGCGCGCCATCGACGAGCGCCGCGACACGATCCTCGCCTCGTTGCAGGAGCGCAACCTCCTCACCCCCGCGCTCGAAAAGGCCATCAACGCCGCCGACACGCTCGCCGTGCTCGAGGATATCTACCTCCCGTTCCGCCCGAAAAAACGCACGCGCGCCACGATCGCGAAGGAGAAGGGCCTCGAGCCGCTGGCCGATCTGCTCTGGACGCAAGACCCCGCGGCCGATGCCCTCGCCGCCGCCCAAGCGTATGTCGGCCGCGACTACGTGGCCGACGACGGCAAGAATGTCGCCGCGAAGATCGCCTCCACCGACGAAGCCCTCGCCGGCGCGCGCGACATCATCGCCGAGCGCGTGAGCGACGACAAGGACGCCCGCGCCCGGCTCCGTGCGCTCTACCAAAAGGATGCCGTCATCTCCTCGAAAGTCATCAGCGGCAAGGACGGCTCCGTCGAAGCCTCCAAGTTCAAGGACTACTTCGAGTGGAGCGAGCCGCTGGCCAAAGCGCCCAGCCACCGCATCCTCGCCATGCGCCGCGGCGAGAAGGAACTTTTCCTGATGATGCGCGTGACGCTCCCCGAAGAAACCGCCGCGTTCGCCGAGGTGCAGTCGCTCTTCGTGAAGCAGTCGCTCAGTCCTCAGCTCTCAGCCCCCAGCGCCCAGCTCTCAACGCTCCGCCCGCCGTCCTCTATTCTCAGCTCGTCCGCCCAGCAGGTTTGCCTCGCCGTCCAGGATGCGTGCAAGCGGCTCCTCGCGCCGGCCATGGAGACAGAGATGCGGCTCGAGTCGAAAAAGCGCGCCGACGTGGCCGGCATCAAGGTTTTTGCCGACAACCTCCGCGAGCTCCTCCTCGCCGCGCCGCTCGGCCAGAAGGCCGTCATGGCCATCGATCCCGGCATCCGCACCGGCTGCAAGGTTGTCCTCCTCGATCGCCAGGGGAAGCTGCTGCACAACGACGTTGTCTTCCCCGATCGCATGGAGGCCGAGGCGAAGGAGAAGCTCACCGGCTTCGTGAAATTCTTCCAGGTCGAGGCCATCGCGATCGGCAACGGCACCGCCGGCCGCGAGACCGAGGCGTTTGTCCGCACGCTTGGGCTTTCGCCCGCGATTCCGATCGTGATGGTCAACGAGTCCGGCGCCTCGATCTACTCCGCCAGCGATGTCGCCCGCGAAGAGTTTCCCGAGCACGACCTCACCGTGCGCGGCGCCGTCTCCATTGGCCGTCGACTGATGGATCCGCTGGCGGAACTCGTGAAGCTCGATCCGAAGAGCATCGGCGTCGGCCAGTATCAGCACGATGTCGATCAGGCCGCGCTGAAGCGCTCGCTCGACGACACCGTCGTCAGTTCCGTCAACGGCGTCGGCGTCGAGCTCAACACCGCCTCGAAACAACTGCTCAGTTACGTGTCCGGCCTCAGCGCCGCCACCGCCGCCGCCATCGTGGCGCGCCGCAACGAAAAGGGTCCGTTCAAATCCCGCGCCGACTTGAAGGAAGTCCCGCGCCTCGGCCCGAAGGCGTTCGAGCAGGCCGCCGGCTTTCTCCGCATCCGCGATGCCGCGCATCCGCTCGACGCCAGCGCCGTGCATCCCGAGCGCTACGCCCTGGTCGAGAAGATGGCCGCCGATCTCGGCGCCACGGTCGCCGACCTGGTCCGCGACGCAAAACTGCGCGCGAAGATCAAACTCGAGTCCTATGTCACCCCCGACGTCGGGTTGCCCACGCTCACCGACATCATGGCGGAGCTGGCGAAGCCTGGCCGCGATCCGCGCGAGAAATTCGAGGTCTTTAGTTTTTCCGCCGACGTTCACCAGCCCTCGGATCTGAAGCCGGGGATGAAACTCCCGGGCATCGTGACCAACGTCACCGCGTTCGGCGCGTTTGTGGACATCGGGGTGCACCAGGACGGACTCGTCCATGTGAGCCAGCTCGCGGACACGTTTGTCAAGGAGCCGGCCAGTGTGGTGAAGCCGGGGCAGAAAGTACAGGTCACGGTCACGGAGATTGATCTGCCGCGCAATCGCATCGCCCTGTCGATGCGCAGCAACCCGACCCTCGGCCCGAAGAGCCAGGGTGGGCCGGGCGCGCCGCGCGCGGCCACTCCCGGCGGCCCGCGCAACGCCGGCCCCGCGCCCGCGCCCCGCGCCGCCGCGCCGGTGAACAACGACTGGTTCAGCGCGGCGCTGAAGAAGAAGCGGTGAGGCGGATGTTCCATGGAGACGCGGCGCCCTCGCCGCGTTTCGGTCGACCACCGCGCGGCATTTCCGGGTAACCCATTGGGTTACCCGACCGGATCCGTACTTTTGCCGCGACACCCGGGTCGCGCTGCGCCAAGATTGCAGCAGCCCCTCAACCCCGTTGCCCGCCATGCCGCTCCCAGCAGTTGCCCAGTCCGTTACGCCGCATACGTTCGCCGAGCTGGTGCGTTGCGTGAAACGCGTGTTGATCACCGGCCGGCGGGAAATCGACATCGCCTGGTTGCGCACGTACCATGAGACCGGCCGCTTGATCAACGCGCACCTCCTGAATCGCGACGCGCGCGCCGATTATGGCGCCAAGGTCTACGCCGATTTGTCCGCGGAAACGGGCGTGAGCACCCGCACGCTGCACGAATGCGCCCAGGTCCAGCGCTGTTTTCCAATTTTGCGGAATTCCGCACAATTGGTTTGGAGCCATTTCGTGCTGCTCTCCCAAGTGAGCGAACCGAAGCAGCGCGAGGCCCTCACCACCGAGGCGGAGCGCCGCGGTTGGAAAGTCACCGAGCTGCAGCAACGCGTCCGGGCGCTGAACGCCGCGCTGGACATCGAGGTCGAGACCCGCGCCGTAACCGACCCGGTGGGCGACGGAACCGGAAAACCCGCCGTTGCACGGCTGACCCCGAAGCGGGGCACCCCGGGACTTCATCTCATCGTCGATCGCGGCGACGGACCGGCCGTGGACCTGGGTTTCAAGCTGTACCGTCTGCTCGCCCCGGATCAAAGGCGCCGGTTCGCCAAGGGCGACATCGTCCGGCTGGGTGAGGAACGAATCACACGCGTCGAAGCTGCCACCCGATCCGACTTGTTCACCTACGCGGCCCGGGTACGCCGCGTGGTCGACGGCGACACGCTGGTGATCGGGCTGGAGGTTGCGCCGGAGATCTGGCTCGAGGAGAAGCTCCGGTTGCGCGGACTGGACTGTCCCGAAATGAACACAGCCGCCGGCAAGGCGGCGAAACGGTTTGTCGAGGGGCTGATCGCCACGACGGTGGACATCACGATTGTCACGTCCAAGGTCGACAAATACGATCGCTACCTCGCCGACGTTTACCTGCGTCGGAAGTCCGGCGAAGAGATTTTCCTCAACCAGGCGCTGCTCGAGCACGGGCACGCGGTGCCCATGGATCCGTTGACGCTGGCAGGCCGGGCGGCGGAGTAATGCCGGCGGATCCGCTCCCGCTAGAACAAAGTCTGTGGCTCGGCTAAGCCGGAATTTCCTGCCGCGGCAGCCGCAACCAAATGGCCAGCCAAGACATTTAACCGCGGATTACGCAGATGGCGCGGATAGTCGGAGATTCTCCTGCCTTTATCCGCGTTAGCTGCGCAATCTGCGGTCAAGAATTCTGCGGTTTTGAAAATCGTCGCAGGGTGCGACGATCCGGAACGATATTATACTTGGCGCCAGAATTGTTTGCGGATCACGGCGTCCCTGCGCTCACGCGCAGGGCTACAATCAAGGCGTAGCCCGCCGCGTGAGCGGCGGGACCGAAGGTACACCCGCGTAGAATTGTGTCGCGGTGTATAGCACAGTCACGATGAACCTCTCGAACAACTGACTCGTTGGCTGAGTCTGATGCGTCCAAATGACAATCGGTGATCGGCCGCCCCCCCCAAAAAAAGAAATATTGGCCGGCCTATTCGATTCCGAGGATCTTTGTGGTCTCTCTGCCAAACTGGCTGATGACGCGGACGGCGATTTGCTGGCCCGGCTGCACCGGAAGCGGGTAACCCAATGGGTTACTCTGGATTTTGGCCCATCCCCTCTGGTGAAGAGATCCGGAGTCGGGTGCGAGTAACCCATTGGGTTACCCGGCCGATGAAAATCCGGGCGGATCGAGGGGATGAGTTGAGCGGGCAATCCTAACCACGCGCCTGGATGGCGCGGTCGATCGCCAGGACCATGCCGCGCTGCAAGCCCGCCACTTTGGCCATCGCCTCCTTCACCCGCGCGCGGGCGCGCGGCAGGTCTTCGTGGATGAGGCGCAATTTCGCCCACAGATCCTTGCCCGAGGTCTGCTCGAGCTCGAACGTCCAGTCCCCGACGCCAATGTCCCGATACATCTCTGCCTTAACCGAGTCGACGGGTTGCCGCGTGTAGAACGCCGGAGTGCCGTTCGCGAGCGCGATGATGGGCGAGTGACATTCGACGCTCACCACGGCCTGCGCCCGGGCGTAGATCGACGCCGCTTCGTCGGCCAGCCAGAACGTGTCGCGCCAGATGACGTTTCGCTTCACGTCTTCGGGCAGGGGATCGAACAGCTGCTCCCGGGCGGTTTGGATCTGGTACGTCATCTCCGGACACGCGATCACCTTGCCGCCGGTGTTTTTCACCCAGAGCGCCATCATCTCGCGCAGCGGCGCATGATCTCCCGTGACGGTGCGATTGTTGATCGCGTCGACGGCATAGTCCGATTCCTCGCGCGGGAGATTGTGCACCTTGTAGTAGGGGGTATAGCGCAACCGCGGCACGACGCAGATAAAGGGTTCGTCCTTGATTCCGTGGTGGCGCAGCCAGGACTCGGCCCGTTGCTCATCGCGCACGGCGATCGCAAACGCCCCCTCGGGACCGAAGTCCAGCAACGGCGGGCGGACATTTTGTTGGCGAACATACCGGAGCGACAGGCTGTCCCGGCAGTACACGAAGGCGGCCTGCTCATACAGCGCGCGCGCACCAAATTTCTTCTCGAAGTCGCCGGCCGGCAGACGATCGATTTCCGCCTTGTATATATCGAGGGTGGCGCCGTCTGGCCGGGTTTTCCGATTCGTGATTGGATCGAACGAAGTCCCGAAAAAACCATACGGCCGGCCGGTGCGCGCCCACGAGGTGTACGTCGCGGCATTCTTGGAGGGCGAGACGAAGAAATTGGCGGCGGCCCAGGCGTCCGCCAGCTCGGTGGTCGTCGCTTTCCCCTGCGCGTCGATGTCACCAACGGCGATTTTCAACTGGGGAAAGGTGCGCTGCAGCAGCCGTCGCTCGCGCTCGTGGAGATTCCACGGCCAGAGCGTGACCTCCGCGTCCGGCAGGTGCGCGTAGAACAACCGGATCGTCCCCGGGACGCGGCCGCTGTCGCCGATGTTCTCGAACTGCAGCGCTTCACGCAGCAGGATGCGGGGGCGGACGCGCGGCGCGGTGGGAGCGGCCAGGGCCGCGGCGGCGATTCCTCCGGTCGACGCCCCGGTTGCCAGAGCCTGCAGGAAGTGACGTCGGTGCATGCGAGACGATGGCATGAAAAGCTCCCGGCCGTCGAGAATTGAGCGTGGCCGCGGTGGGGCGGGCGGCGGGCAGCTCAGTTTCTTGCTCCGCAAGGAACCTCCTTGGGGTGGGCGGGCACGTCCCTGTGCCCGCATGACTGGCCGCTCGATCGGGTTTCGAATGCGGGCACGGGGACGGGCCCGCCCACCACGGATAGCAGCGGCAGCAAACGGACGTGCGGGGGCGCGTGCCTTACTACTCGTCGTCGGATGAACGGCTAATTTCTGCCCACGCAGACCCGGGAGTTTTGCTCTGTGATTGTGTCACGGTTGGACGCTCGCGAGCCTCAGCCCTTGGTGGCGTGGCGGCATGGCGTCTCCGCGTCAGCGGTAAGTCTACCTATGAACATCCTGATCCAGCACTTCTCCCTTCCATTGGTCCGGAACAATCACTGCCGACGAACCCTGAGGGCTTGGTTCGCCGCGCTGCTCGCCAGTCTGTTGGTCGTGAGCGCGATCGCCCAAGGCAAGGCCACCGGGATCGTCACCGGGCGGGTGGCGAACGCGGCCACGCGCCTCTACCTCGAAAATGTCGAGGTCAAGGTTCTCGGCTCCGGGCAGACGGCCGTGACGGATCGCGAAGGCCGTTACGTGCTGGCCGGCGTGCCCGCCGGCACACAGATGCTCGTCGCGAGTTATGCCGGTCTGGAGGATGGCCAGCAGTCGGTCGCGGTGCTGACGGGGGCCTCCGCGAGCGCGGATTTCAACCTGAGTTCGGCCATCTACCAGCTTGATGCCTTCGTCGTCGCCTCGGAACGCGAAGGCCGGGCCGAGGCCATCACCAGCCAGCGACGCGCCCAGAACATCAAGAACATCGTGGCCGCGGACGAGTTCGGCAACCTCTCGGAGGGCAACATCGGCGAGGTGCTGCGCAATCTGCCCGGCATCGACATGGAGTTCAGTGGCACCGATCCCGCGACGATCAAGGTCCGGGGCATCGACGCGGCGCTCACCGGCTTCACCGTCGATGGGAACAATTACGCGAATGCCGCCAGTTCGGGCTCCAACCGAAAATTCGAACTGGAGGCGATGGCGGTGCAGAACATCGAAAAGGTCGAGGTGACCAAGGCGCCGACGCCGGCGCAGGACGGCACCGCGATCGGCGGAGCGGTCAACCTCGTGAGCCGTGGCGCCTTTGGCCAGAAGGGCCGGCGGGTGTCGCTCGTGCTTTCCGGCACCACGACCACGCTGCACCCGCAGCTGGATCGGGTCTATTTTCCGGACAACTTCGGCTATCGGTTTGCGGCCCGGCCGGGCGGATCGCTGCTGTACTCGGAGACGTTCGGGCGCGAGAACAACATCGGCGTGGTCTTCACAGTCAGCCAGTCGCTCAAGATGTCGTTCACCGATCAGGCGAACCGAACCTGGAACTACCCGGGCACGCCGACCGCGGCGCTCGCGCTCGAGGATCCGAATTACACCTATGCGCGTTCGTACAACGGTGGCGTGGGCGGCAACGACGTCCGGCGTCGCGGCGCCTCGCTCAATCTCGCCTACAAGCTGGGCGCGCGCACCACGCTCAGCCTGAACAACCAGTGGAACGATTTCTACAACCGGCTCCGCGGCGCCACGATGGCGTTCAACATCAACCAGGGATCGATTGCCGCCGGCTCCAACGAACTCCGCACCGTGGCCGTCCCGACGACCAACGCGAACACCAACGTCCAATGGAACGGCACGGGCTTCAACAAGTACACCCAGAACTGGAGCTTCAATCCCGCCGTGCGGCATAATTTTGGACCCTGGGTCATCGACTACGACGGCGCACTCTCCAAGTCCACGAACCACTATCTCACCCTGGACGAGGGTTTGTTCAACAGCGTGAGCACGCGGCTGCCGGCCGGCGCCGGCTTCATCATCGAGGGCGCCGCCAACGACCCTTCCCCGAAAATCACGCAGACCGCGGGGCCGGACATGTTGGACCCGAATAGTTATACCACGATGACGACGGCGGGCCGCACCAATCTGTCGACCGACGCGATGTACACGGCGAAGTTCAATGTGCGGCGCAACTTCGCGGCGAAGTGGCCGGGCTACCTCCAGGCCGGCGCCAAGATCGTCGAGAACGATCGCTGGATTTCCACCCCCAACCGGAGTTGGACGTACGTCGGGCCGGACGGCATCCGCGGCAACGCCGACGACAGCCAGAATTACGCGCAGTTCGTCGACCGCGCCGTGGACTACCCGCACACCTTCCTGCGGAAGTCGCCGGACGGCTGGATCGATGTTCACCGCGTGTACAATTACTATGTGCGGAATCCGCAGGCGTTTCAGGAGGACCAGGTCGCGGCGTTCACGAATTACGTCCGTGGCAAGCGGTTCTTCTACGAGCGCGTGACGGCGGGCTACCTCATGGGCAGCGTCAATATCGGCCGGCTCAATGTGCTCGGTGGCGCGCGTTTCGAGCACACCGATGTGGGCGGCGTGGGTTTCCAGCAGCGCACCAGCCCGGCGATCAACGCCATCCCGGATTTGCTGCAGCGGGCCATCGCGCAATATAGCGGTCCGAGCCTGCACTCCGACTCGCGCTATGATGATCTGCTGCCCAACCTGCAGGCCAACTACCGTTTCAGTCGCAACTTCGTCCTGCGGGCGGCGATCACGAAGGCGCTGGGGCGTCCCCAACTCGATCAAATCGTCCCCAACGTGACCATCAGCGAGCCTTCTGGGACCTCCCTCGGATCGATCAACCTGGTGAAGGCCGGTTTGAAACCGCAGCACTCGACCAACTACGATTTCAGCGTCGAGTATTACTTCGAGCCCGTCGGGGTCATCTCGGCGAGCGTCTTCCGGCGCGAGATCTCCGACTACATCGCCTCCACCACGAAGATCATCGACGCCGATACGCCGATCGACCTGGACGGCAACTTTGTCGGCTACAACCTCACGCAGCGGCTGAATGCCGGGCGCTCGATCCAGGAGGGTCTGGAGCTGGCCTATTCGCAGCAGCTCTCGTTTCTGCCCGGGTGGTGGAAGGGCTTTGGCGTCCTGGCCAACGCGACGTTTATCCGGGCGAACACGGAACTCGTCGGCCAGGCGAAGATCTACGAGGTGCCCAACGTGCTGCCGCGGATCTACAACTTCGGCCTCACCTACCGGCACCACAATTTCAACGCGCGGCTGAAGCTGAATGTCCGCTCCGCGTACGTGACCAACATCCCCGGCACCAGCCGGCAGAAAAACTTCCGTGGCCAGCAGGCGCAGGTCGCCGGTAATTTTGATTATAACCTGACGCGCCGCGCGAAGCTGACGCTCGACCTCAACAATATATTCAACGAACAGCCTTATTCGTACACCACGAAATCGTCACGCATGACCAACAAGGGCACGTGGGGTGCCTATATCACGCTGGGCGTGAAGTACGATCTCTGAGAGGGCGGGGAAAAAAGCCCTGTCATTCTGAGACCAAAAACCAACGCCGAACCGTTGGGTGGTACCCGATATGAACTCATTTGTGCCTGTCATCCTGAGCGTAGCGAAGGATCCAACACGACGGCCGCATGCGAGTATCCTGCTGGATTCTTCGCTGGCGCTCAGAATGACAAACAAATGGGCTTTTTTGACACCCTCTGACTTACGGCGCAGAGGAGTTCGACGCCCGATGGGTTATACCGGCAGCTGTTTGCTTTTTGTGGCCATCAAAATCGGCGCAAACATGAACGCTCCGGTTCGATATCAGCCCAACGCGGCGAGGGCGCCGCGGCGCCATGAAATATCCGGGTCAGGCCGCGGCCGCCGCCGTCATCAGCCCGTGCAAGCCTGACAGTCTGCTCACGGGCAGGGCGGGTGCATGGCTGCTCAAGAGGCACGCCGCGCTGTCCGCTGCCTCCGGTGCGAAGCCGTGCATGCCGCGGACAAAGCCGCGGTTCATGTACGAGGGGGCGAAGATCGTTCCATTGCGAAGAAGATAGAAAAGTTCGCCGTAGCGCCGGTCGGCAAAGAGACAGCGCCAGCGCGCCAGTTCGTCGTCGGTCACGATGTGCCCTTCCGGACGCGCCCGCAGCCAGGCCTCGACTTCGCGGCGCACGGTCGCGCCGCCGGGAAACCAGAAGCGCACCATCGTCGAATCCCACACGGCGGCGTAGTCGCGGCCGTACTGCAGGCCCAACGCCTCGAACTCGGGCATCATGCGGCTCGCGGCGACGGTGTCGGCCATCCCGTGATCGCTGAACACGTGCAACCTCACCTCGGCATAATGGCGGTGCCCGAGCTCCCAGAGTCCGCGCAGCCAGCCTTCGAAGCGGTCAAACGCGACGTCGACGTCCGGATGCGTGGTCCCGTGGCGGTGCATGATGGCGTCGAGTCCCGCCGTGAACAGGTAGGCGGCGCGCACCTGCCCGCGCTCGATCTCGGTGCGGAGGTGGGCGACGTTTTCCGCATCGCCGCTCCGCCAGTTGGACCGGGTCCACGGCAGCCCGGCGCGCGCCCACTTTGCGAAGATCGTTTCCTGTCCGCCCATGATCCCGCCCGGCTCGTAGAGATCGCGCTTCTCGGTGTAGTCCAGCCAGGGAAGTTTCGAGAACGGCACGCTGTAGAGTTGAAAATAGCCCGTGTAGCCGAGCCGGCGGCCGGCGATTTTGCTCACGCGATTGCGAATGCGGTGATGGGCCGCAATCGCATCCGGCAGCCAGCCCAGCGGGCGCGCCCAGCCAAAGGGTGAGTGCTTGGGATCGAAGGCGAAGAACGAGAAATGCCCGTGCTCATCGGGCTCCGCCCCGGTGAGGATGGTCGGATCGCAGGTGCAGGAGTAGCCCAGCAGGGTTTCCACCTCCGATCGGTGCGGCAGCAGGTCGGCCATGAAGCGCCGGTCTTGTGCCAGTCGCCACCCCAGGGCGTCGGCAAAGACGAACAGATGCAGCGGTTGGGGGTTCACAGGCCGAGCAGCTGGCGGACGGTGCCGATCAACTGGGAGGGGCTGAACGGCTTCGGGAAGTAAGCCTGCACGCCGGCCGCCTCCGCCTGGGCCGGCAGCGCCGGGTTGCCCAGGCAGGACAGGAGCACGACGGGGACGTCCCGCAACAACGGGTCGGCCCGCATCGAGCGGATGATGTCGAAGCCGCTCGTCTCGGGCATCATCAGGTCGGTCACGACCAGGTCGACTTTCTCGCGGCGCATCACGGCCAGCGCGCTTTTTCCTTCGCTGACCGCGACCTGGCCGACCGGGAGGTTGCGCAGGCAAAGCTCGATGAGCCGGCGGATGGCGAGATCATCGTCGACGATCAGGACTTTCTTGAGGGGAGCGGAGATCATGGAAAACGATGCAGGGCGACAAGGGTACAATCGTCCGGAAGTTCGCCCGAAGCGAGCTCTTGCAGGCGCCTGAGCACGGGCGCGACGACGTCCGCGGCGTCGCGATCGCTGGCGGCGCGGAGTTCGCCTTCCAGCAGTCGCAGGCCCTCGGTGCTGCCGCGCCGGCGATCGAATTCGTAGCAACCGTCGGTCAGGGCAAAAAGGGAATCTCCGCGCGCCACGGTGATTTCGGTTTCCTCAAAACGCGTGCCGGGGTCGATGCCCAGCGGAGGGCCGCCGACGGCGTGGGCGAGGAAGGCGCGGTCGGACGGGGAGCGTTGCAGCAGGGCGCAGTGTCCCGCGTTCGCATAGGTCACCCGTCCACGGTCCGGTGAAAACTGTACCAGCACGGCGGTGATGAATACTTCGAGCGTGCCGAGATCGCGGGAGAGTTGCCCGTTGAGATCGGTCAGGAGTTGCCCGGGGCCCTCGGTCCGTCCGGCGAGCGCACGCCAGGTGCTGCGGAGGATGGTGGCGACCATGGCCGCGGGCATGCCTTTGCCCATCACGTCGGCCACGAGCACGAGGCACGAGCCATCGTCCCGCACGATCCAGTCGAAATAGTCGCCGCCCATGGCGTGGGAAGTCCGGCAGCCGCCGGCGAGGCTCCAACCCGCCAGCGAGGGCGAGTCCTGGGGGAGCAGCTGCTGTTGGATTTGCGCGGCGAGCTGGATTTCCTGCTCCAGCCGCACCTGCTCCGCCCGTTGGCCCCACGACTCGGCGAGACTCTGCGCCGTCCCGAGGAAGTCCGCCACGGCCTGCGTGAATGCGATTTGTCCGGCGGAAAACGCCGGCGCGTTCGCGGCGCGGACCAGGGTCAGGACGCCGCGTGGCTTCCGTGGACAGCCCACGGCCACGATCACGACCGGGCCGGAAGCGGCGCCCAGCGGATCGCCGGGCGGAATCGCGGCGGCCGAAGGTAGCGCGACACAGGCCCGGGTCGAGGCCACCTGGGCTTCGAGGCTGGGGGCCGCCCTCGGGATCGCCGGGGGAAAGCCGGCCGCGGGCGCACCGAGGCCGAGGGTGTCGCCATCGCAGAGGCGCAGCACGAAGGATTCATGCTCCACCGCCTGCGCGAGCCGCCGGCGCACCTGGATCAGCAGCTCGCCGAAGTCGCTCGTGGTGGCGAGCAGTCCGGCGAATTCGGCATAGGCGGTGACGGTCTCGTAGGCATCGCCAAGCTGCAGCGCGAGTTGATCGAGGGCTCCTTCGGCGGCGAGCGTGCTGGTGACGTTTGCCGGTGCGGCCGGCGGCTGGTTCCACCGCAGGACCAGGGTGTGGCCCAGCGCGTCGTTGTGATGTTCGAAACTGTCCGTGGTCTGGGCGATGAGGAATCCACCGCGTCCGTGCTCGGCCAGCAAATCCTCCTGCAATCGGTCGGCCTCGGGCGGGGGTGAAAAATGCCCCGGGTCGCGGACGCTGACTTCCGTGCCGTCGCCGTTCACTCGCACTGAAACCGTTATCCGTGCTTCCGGATGTCCGGCGCAGCCGTGGACAATGGCGTTGCTGGCCGCTTCGGTGAGCGGGAGGCGCCATCGTTTGAGCGTGGCCGGCGCATGGCCCTGCAGCCGCAGCCAGGCGAGCGCACAGCTGATCGCCTCCCGGCTGGAGTTCAGGTCGGCCGGCACCTCGAGGGTGTAGGTTTCGCGAAGCGAGATCATGCGGCGGAACGCGCTGGCCGCCGCTGGCAGAGTCGAACGAGATTTCTTCCCCACGCGGTCATGAAACCTTCCTCCCCTGGTGCGCGTTTAGGATCCGGCGCGAGTGCGCTGGCGATGAATTTGTCGGTCAGTTCCACGCGCGTGCCCGACAGGAAGTCGAGCAGCGTGCCGCCCTCGACGATCTTTGAGCGCACATCAAGGTGGCGGCCGAGAAACGTGTTGCGCAGCACCAGCGAGTGCTCGAGACGGACGTCATTTTCCAGCAGGCAGTTCGGCCCGATCACCGCATACGGGCCGACGCGGCAGTCGGGTCCGATCTCCGTGTCCGCGCCAATCCAATACGGTGCGATCATGAGCGCCGACGGGTGCACGCTGGCGCCGGGTGCGATCCAGCCCCGGCCATCGCGACACCGGTCGATCGAAACCGCGTTGGGATCGCGGCCGGTGAGCCAGCGAAAGTTCAAGTCGAACCACCAGTGGAGGAGTTCGGACGGCGTTTGCGGGATGCTCTGGAGCGAGTCGCCCGGCAGACGGTGCATCGGGATCGCGCCGGCCGGCGCGGGGGCCGGGGAGATTTCCAACTGCAGTGACCAATAGGCCCCGCCGCCCAGTTCCGTGCGGACCCGGTCCGGGCGGTCGAGGGCGTGAATGACCACGTGTTTGCGGCCGAGCCGGACGGCGTGGTCGAGCCAGTGGGCGGCCAGCGATTGCGGGC
>JBIJCX010000353.1:0-8956 GCA_044344465.1 Opitutaceae bacterium | reverse complement strand
TTTAAAACACGCCATATTCGGTGTCCCGGCGCGGGGCCGATGGCCGCGCGCTGGCGGGACCCTATCCGCACGTGCGGGAAACCAGCCTGCGATTTGCCTGCTTAAGTGAAGCTCCCGACGAAAAAAATTTTCTTTGCTGCGCGCGGGCTTGCGCCGCGCCCGCCACCTCACAATCTCGCACCTCCATGCCTCCGCCTACCCCCGCCCACGACGACGTGGTGCACAGCGAGTCGTTCCTCCGCTTGCTGATGCGCCGTCAACTCAGCCTCTCGATCACCAGCGGTGTCGCGTTTCTCGGCGCCCTCCTCGCCCTTCCGTTGTTCAACTACTATGCCCCGGCGCTCATGGCGACACGCGTCGCCGGCTTCACGCTGACGTGGCTTATCCTCGGCGTGCTGTTCTTCCCCCTCGTCTGGATCATCTCGTGGATCTTCATCAAGCGCTCCATCGCGCTGGAGGAAGAGGAAGTCGCGCAGGTCCAGCGCGGAAAGGATCCGAAATGAGCCTGCTCCCTGTCTTTCCCCTGGCGGCGGCCGGCGGTCTGTTCGGCGGCGTCGATCCGTGGATCTTCATCTTCTCGTTTGTCACGGTCGCGGCCACAATCTGGATGGGCTTCCGCTCCGCGCGGACCTCGAAGACCGCGAGCGATTTCTTTGTCGCCGGCCGCTCCGTCTCGGTCGGCTGGAACGCCTCCGCGATTTCCGGCGAGTATCTTTCCGCCGCGTCGTTCATGGGCGTAGCGGGCATGGTGATGTCGTCGGGCTACGACGCGTTGTGGTATCCGGTGTGTTACGCCTGCGGCTACCTCTTCCTGCTGCTGTTCATCGCGGGGCCGCTGCGCCGGTTCGGAGCCTACACGATTCCCGACTTCGCCGAGGGCCGGTTTGATTCGCCCATCTTCCGCAAGATCGCCGTCGTGTTCGTGCTCTTCATCGGATTTTTCTACACCATGCCGCAGATGAAGGGCGCCGGCACCACGCTCGCCTACATCTTCCCGGGCATGCCCTATTGGGGTGGCGTCGTGCTCGTGGGCGCGGTGATAACGCTCAACGTGATGCTCGGCGGCATGAAGGGCATCACGGTCGTGCAGGCCTTCCAGTACTGGGCCAAGATGTTCGCGATCAGCGTGCCGGTATTCGTGCTGATGGGCGTATTCGGCTTCTATAACAACCAGGTTGGCGCCAACGCCGCCCCCGGCGAGCCGGCCGCGGCCATCGGACAGGTTTCCGCCTCGTCCCCCTCGACCGCCGTCGAGCGCAAGCCCCTCGTGGAAAAGGCGCCGAAGGACGAGGCCTGGATTTCCCCGTTCGGCCCGCTCACCACCAAGGCCGCGAAGGCCGCCGGCCTCACGGCCGAGCAGGCAAAACCCTACTCTCTCCTCTACACCTACTCGCTCATCATCGCGCTGGTCTGCGGCACCGCCGGCCTGCCGCACATCCTGGTGCGCTTTTACACCAATCCCGACGGCGCCGCGGCCAAGCGCACGACGATGTGGGTGATGATTCTCATCGGCGTCTTCTATGTCTTCCCGCCGATCTTCGGCGTGATCGGGCGCAACCTCCTGCCCGAACTCTACAACGCCACCGGCGCCAAGGGCACCGACAAGATCGTGCTCGAGCTGCCGCGCCTCATCAACGAGCGCTTCGGGGTCTGGGGCTCGGTGATGAGCGGCATCACCTGCGCGGGAGCGTTTGCGGCGTTCATGAGCACTTTTAGCGGACTCCTCGTCTCCATGACCGGTGCCCTGGCCCATGACGTCTACGGCCGGATGCTGCGCCCCCACTCCAAGCAGGCCGAGCGGCTGTTCGCGTTCAAGGTCGCGGCACTTTCGGTCGGCACGATCTCCATCATCCTCGGCTCCCAGGTCGAACAACTTCAGATCAACTTCATGGTTGGCCAGGCCTTCGCGATCGCGGCGGCCAGTTATTTCCCGCTCCTCTTCATGAGCGTCTGGTGGCGAGGCATGACCGCCAAGGGCGCCGCGACCGGCATGCTCGGCGGCGGTCTCGCCGCCCTGGCCTGCACGACGGTGATCAACCTCAGCGATCTCAAGAAGATCGATCTCACCGCCTTCTGGGCCGCCAATCCGCTCATCCGCATCCTCTGCGAGCAGCCGGCGATCTGGACCGTCCCGCTCGCCATCGGCCTGATGATCGTCATTTCCAAGCTCACGTCCGACACGGTGCCGGCTGACATCCGCATGAAGATGCTCGTCCTGCACGCCCCGGAAAAACTCGGGCTGAAGCAGGAATACATCCAAGAGCACCAGGCCGGCGCGGGGCATTAGCATGCTGCCATGCAGCGACGGACCTTTATTCAGAGCGGCCTGGCCGTTTGTTGGGGAACGCCCGCGCTCGGGGCGTTGCGACCGGATCGACTGGACGTAGCGGTCGAAGTGCTGGCGCGGGCCACTGCCGAAGGCCGGATCGCCGCCGCGGTCCTGCACGTGAGGCAGCGCGAGGCCTCGTTCACCCGATCATTCGGGAACGCCCAATCCGAACGCGCGATGTTTCTCCTGGGCTCGATCTCCAAGCCGATCGTCGTGACAGCGCTGATGACCCTGTTCGAGCGGGGCGAATTCAAACTGGACGATCCGTTGCAGAAGTTCATCCCGCAATTCAAGGGTGACGCTCGTGCTCAGGTGACGATGCAACACTTGCTCACGCACGTCTCGGGCCTGCCGGACCAACTGCCGGAGAACGATGAACTGCGCCGGAAGCACGCGCCACTCGCCGAGTTTGTCGAACCCGCGACCCGCACGCCGCTGCAGTTCGCGCCGGGCTCAAAGTATCAGTATTCGAGCATGGCGATCCTGCTGGCCACGCGGGTGGCGGAACTCATCAGCGGAACCGACATCTTGACGCTCGTCGATCGCACGGTGTTCCAACCGCTCAAGATGGAACACTCGGCCCAAGGGCTTGGCCGTTTCAAGCTCGAAGCCATGGTGCCCTGCCAAACCGATCGCGCCGCGCCCGAAGCTGGCGGCGGCGATCCCGGGGCGAAAGAATGGGATTGGAACAGTCCTTACTGGCGTAAGCTTGGCGCGCCTTGGGGAGGCACCCATGCGTCGGCACCGGATGTGGCAAAGTTTTTGGCCGAGTTCCTGAACGAAGGGGGAATGGCCATCAAACCGGAAACGGCGAGGCTCATGGCGAGGAACCACAATCCCGCCGGGCTGGCGCAACGTGGTTTGGGGCTGAATGTCGGCGCAGCGGCCGGCAGCGTGGGGTGTTCGGAAAAGACTTTCGGTCATACCGGATCGACCGGGACGATCGCCTGGGCCGATCCGGCGACGCAGACGATCTGTGTCGTGCTGACTTCCCTCCCCGCGCGAGCCGTGCAGCCGCATCCCCGCGATCTCGCGGCCAACGCCGTCGCCGCCTCGTCCCGGCATTGAGCCACCTCTATCGACAGGGAAACTATTTCCGGGACCAACCGAATGAGGCCAGCTTTGTCGGCCCAGGCAGGTCATGGTCGCATCGGAAACCAGACTACACGCGATGGCGCGTGCCGCCGACCACCGTCTGGGAAACGCCAACTTCGCCGGGACGCCGGTCGGAAGGCTGAAAAACCAGTGGTACCCGTGCCTGATAGGTTGATTTTAGAAACGGGCGTTTTGACCTTCTCGCTCGCATAGTCGCCGGTGGGGTCCGCTAGCATTTGACTCGTAAGGCGCCGGTTGGCACGGCACATGTTTTCGCCCCACCAAACTAATCTAGTTCCCCATGAAGACCTCAATTTGGATGGCAGCGGTGGCTTTGATCGCGGCTTGCTTTGTCGGCTGCATGAATACTTCGCGCTACAAGTCCTTACCGGACGATTGGGCGAAAGCGGTTGAACCGTCGCCAAACTCCAACCCCAACATCTCCGGCACCTACGCGAATGGCGGCCAGAATCGAGGGGTGAAGAACGACGTTGGCTCTCCCATATTGCAGGAACTTTTTGTTCCACGACAGGACCTGCCTGAGCGTGGCAGCGGAGTGCAAATTCTACAGCGCGATTTGCATACGATTGAGGTGACGATCTGGGGTGGCTCAAAGGCATTGCACCAGAAATTGGTTGTCACCGAAACGGGCTCCACCACCGGTGGGTTCACCCTGCCGAGTCGCAATGCCTCACTCGCTCGTGGACAAGGCCTCATGGCGTTGGCGGGGGTTACGGATGTTCAGCTGTTTAGAGGGTCGGACGGATATCTTTACGCGCAATTCAAGACTAGCCGTGCCGGAGTGGTTTTTGGAGTTTTGCCGATGGGGCAGTCAGAGGAAGGATGGGTGCGTTGGGCACCTGTGGCGCCGTCGACCTAACTTCGATCGGGAAATGACTGCCGGCAAAGTAACAGCGGCGGCGAATCAGGCTGGCGAATGGCTGAAAAAGCTGAAGATGGGCAATCTCAAGTGGCCTGGTGGCTGCGACCGCATCGCAAGGTTTGACCCAGGCTGAAGCACAGCGCACGGGGTCGTTCCGCAGACGTTGAATTTGGAAACGGCCGGTCTGGCTTGCTCGCCCGCTAAGCCCGCTTCTGGGGGCTTTCCGCTTTGGGCTGGTCAGTCCAAGGCTGGCACGGCACTTGTCTTCGACCACTGCCCCATGTCGGACATCCCGCCCAGCATCTGCTAGCCGCGCCGTGTTTCTGAGCTACGCGTCGCAAGACGTGGCGGCCGCGCTGCGTATTTGCGAGACCCTGCGCGCGAGCGGCGTGGTAGTATGGTTCGATCAGAACGAACTCGTAGGCGGCGATGCGTGGGACGCGAAGATCCGGAAGCAGATTGCCGAGTGCGCACTCTTCGTGCCGGTGATTTCGGCGAACACGCAGGCGCGCACCGAGGGGTATTTCCGGTTGGAGTGGAAACTGGCCGCGCAGCGCACGCACATGATCGCGGACGACGCGGCGTTCCTGCTGCCGGTCGTGATCGATGAGACGCGCGATGCCGACGCACGCGTGCCGGGGGAGTTCAAGGCTGTGCAGTGGACGCGGCTGCCGGGAGGTGAGAAGAGTGAGGTGTTTTGCGGACGGGTGAAGAAATTGCTTGGAGGTGGTGCGGTGCTTAAGCTCGCACCCGAAACCTCGGGACGTGGGCTGGAGCCCCCCGCTAGTGGCGCGCCAGCCGTGCGGTCGCGTCCGCGGTGGCAGATCGGTATGATTGCAGCGCTCGGCGTGCTCGTCGCGGGCGGCGTGTGGTGGACGCTGAAGCGGCCTGCGTCAGTGCCGGCGGCCGAATCGAAGCGGGTCGCTCCATCCGCTACCTCCGCTGCGCCGAAGAACGCCCCGGTCTCCGAAGCGCGCCGGCTCGTGGCGAAAGCGTGGGAACAGATGGACAAGACGGAGATGGCACGCAACGAACTCCTGCTCGCCGAGGGTTTCTGCAAACAGGCCGCGGCTCTGGAGGAAACTAATCCCGCCGTGTGGGCCGCGTGGTCCGCGATGAACACGTGGTATTGTTTCCATGGTTTCGAACTGCTGCCCGCGCGGAAGGAGGCCGCGGCTGATGGCGCATCCGTTCAGCGACAGTTACCAACGCAGTTTCCGCGCGCGAGCCGATGGGCCGCGATAAGGAAGGCGGGGGGATTTTTTGCAGCCTGACCGAGATGTCAGAAAGTTTCGGCCCCCTCGTGTAAAGAAATGCCGGATCGGTACGCTTAGGTAGGCAAGCAAACCTCCGGAATCAGTCTCGGGTTTTTTTCGCTCCCTTTGCTCCAGCTCGCTATGAAACTCAAAACTGTACTCCTCCTCGCGGTTGCGTCGCTCGCTATCGTTGCCATCGCATCCCCCGCCTCTGCCGCAACGACGGCCGACGAAGCGATCCAACAACTCAAGACCGGCCAGGCCCGCTTCCTCGCTGGCAAGCCCATTCATCCCAACCAAGATGCCGCCCGCCGCACCGAGGTCGCCAAGGGCCAGAATCCCGTCACCACCATCCTCACTTGCTCCGACTCCCGCGTGCCGGCCGAGCTGATTTTCGACCAGGGCATCGGCGATGTCTTCGTCGTCCGGGTCGCGGGCAACGTCTCCGACACCGACGAGGTCGGCACCATCGAGTATGGCGTCGGCCACCTGAACACCCCCCTTCTCGTCGTCATGGGCCACTCGAGTTGCGGCGCGGTCAAGGCCGTGCTGGAGGGCGTACAAGTCCACGGCAGCATCCCGGAATTAGTGGACAACATTGGCCCTGCCGTCGCGCAGGCCAAGGCCGCCAACCCCGGTGCCGGTGCCGCCGCCCTCCTCGGCGAGGCTGTGAAGACCAATGTCTGGGTTTCCATCGCCGATCTCTTCAAGCGCAGCGCCGAAGTGCGCGAACTCGTCAAGACCGGCAAACTCAAGGTTGTGGGCGCCGTATACGACCTCGCAACTGGCTCCGTTGACTGGCTCGGCACGCATCCCGAACAGGGGCGTCTTCTCGCCTATACGGAAGGTGCGTCCACGCACGACGGTGCAGCCAAAGGCAGTGCAGACACCCACGCCACCACGGCCACCGCAAGTCACGAGCCGGCTGCCGCCAAGACGGAACACGGCGCAGCCCAGCCTAACACCGCCGCCGCGACTGGTGAGACCGAGCCTCGCCTCTGGCGCTGGATCCTCGGCACAGTGGTTGCGCTACTCGTCGCCATGGGCGCCGCCTGGTATTTTGCCCGTTCCATCATGACCACCTGGAAAGTGCCGCAGCGCATCGCCGCGGGCTTCGCGATGATTCTTCTGGTGCTCGCTGGCGTCGGTTTCGCTGGCTACGAGGGTCTGCACAGCGCCATCGTTGGGTTTACCGATTTCGATACGGATTCCGAAAATACTGTGCTGGTTTCCGAGATCGACGTCTTGGTCATGGAGTCAGTCATTGCCGCGAAAGACTATGAAATCACGCGCCACGCCACCGACATTGCCGATTATCAAAATGAGCATACGACCCTGGTCGGTTTGACCGACAAGGCCCTCAAATCCATCCAGGAACCGGCCCGCAAGCAGTTGGTCGAGAGCATCCGGAAGCACATGGACGAGCACGCCTCGCTCTTCCAGCAAATGACCAAAGCGACCAGTGCCGCCGCCCGTGCCGATCTTGGCAAACGCCTGGACGTTCCGGCCGAGCTCGCCACCAAAGAAGTTAAGAAGCTGATGGCGGATTACGTCGCAGAACTGGCGATCCTTGGTCCGGCCACCCGTCTGAGCATGGCGGAAGCACAGGCGGCCGTCATCAGCATTGCCGTAGGAGCACTTGTGCTGGGTCTCTTCCTGGCCTGGCTCATCAGCAACTCGATTGTCGCCCCGCTGCGCGGATTCGCCGCGTCGCTCTCCGCCGGGTCCGAACAAACCGCAGCCGCCGCCGAGCAGGTCTCGGGCTCCGCCCAAACGCTCGCCGAAGGTGCTAGCGAACAGGCTGCCTCACTGGAGGAAACCAGCGCCTCGCTGGAAGAAATCACCTCGATGACCAAGCGAAACGGCGAGAGTGCCACTCAGGCCACGGAACTCGCCACCCAGACCCGCGCCGCCGCCGACGCTGGCGCCGCCGACATGGATCAGATGAAGGTGGCGATGGATGCGATCAAACTCTCCTCCGGCGAAATCGCCAAGATCGTGAAGACCATCGACGAGATCGCCTTCCAGACGAACATCCTCGCGCTCAACGCAGCCGTCGAGGCCGCCCGGGCGGGCGAGGCCGGCATGGGCTTCGCGGTCGTTGCCGAGGAAGTTCGCTCGCTCGCCCAGCGCTCCGCCCAAGCCGCCAAGGAAACCGCCACGAAGATCGAGGACTCCGTCAGCAAGAGCGAACATGGGGTCCGTATCTCCGCCAAAGTCGCGCTGTCGCTGCAGCAAATCGTCGAGCGCGCCCGCAAGGTCGACGCCATCGTCGCTGAAATTGCCACGGCGTCGAACGAGCAGACCCAGGGCATCGGCCAAGTGAACACCGCTGTCTCGCAGATGGATCAAGTGACGCAGTCCAACGCCGCCGTCGCGGAGGAGGCCGCGGCCGCCGCCGAGGAACTCAATGCCCAATCGGAAGAACTTAAACGGATCGTAAACGAGTTGGGCTCCCTCATCGGTGCCGTCAACGGCCGCGCCGCGCCTGCCTCCGGACGTCCGACATCATCGCACCTCGCGATGGCACCGAAGCGCGCGCCCGCGAAGCCCGCCCGTCTTCAGAAACGCATCACTCCTTCTGTACCGATGGTCAACCGCGGCCAAGAGAAGCTGAGTTTCTCCGACGCACCGGCCAAAGCCTCGTCCAACGGCCATCACAAGGGCGCCGCCGATCACTTCGAGAGCTGAGCGGCTTCTACTCCGAAGCCATGCCAGGCGCCACTCGAAGATCGGCCCCTGCCTTCAGCCACCACGCGAAAGTCCAACCTCCACGATAACACCGACCAATCGCGCTTCATTTTGGGTAGCAGGGACGGACCTTGGTCTGGCCGCCAGGTTTTTCAGATTTCCTGGATCGGCTGGGCCAAGGTCCAGCCCTGCAATTCAAACACAAATGGCAATTGGCATCATCCCCTCTCAGCATGTCCACTCTCACCGCAGATTTCACCGCCACGCTCGCAACCGAACCCGCCTTGGCGGGCAAATACCTGACCGTCGTACTCGAAAACGAAGCCTACGGCATCGCGGTCCTCAGGGTTCGCGAAATCATCCGAATCCAGAAGATCACACCGGCACCCCAGATGCCGGACTATGTGAAGGGCGTCATCAACCTGCGTGGTCGGGTCATCCCAATTGTGGACCTGCGGGTAAAGTTCCGCCTCAAGGCGGAATTCACCGAGCGGACCTGCATCGTGGTCGTCCATGTCAAACTCGGTGGCGAGCAGACCGTGCAGATGGGCCTCATCGTCGACAGCGTCGAAGAGGTCGTCATCCTCACGGCAGAGGTGATCGAGCCCACGCCCGATTTCGGTGCCCGGCTCAGCACCGAGTATATCCTGGGCATGGCCAAGGTGAAGGGCCAGGTGAACACCCTCCTCGACATCGACCGCG